>NZ_JBITFA010000002.1:291700-753093 GCF_044455705.1 Kitasatospora sp. NPDC051170
CAACCCGGGGCCCACCCGCCGGGCGGTGTGCGCAAGGCCCACCACCCACCGGGGGGGGCACCCCAGGGGCGCCCCGCCCGGGGGGGGGGGGGGGGTCCCCCCGGGGGGGGGGGGGGCCCCCGCCTCTTCAGCCCAGCCTCTTCAGCCCAGCCTCTTCACCCCAGCCGGTGCACCCCGCCAGGCGTCACCGCCAGGTCCACCGCCCGGTCGTGCTCCTCCGCCGGCACCCGCTCCAGCAGCTCCGAGCCGTACAGCAGCACCGCCAGCACCGGCCGCGCCCCCGCCCGCTCCAGCCGTGCCAGCACCCGGTCGTAGCTGCCCCCGCCGCGCCCCAGCCGCAGCCCCCGCCGGTCCACCGCCAGCCCCGGCAGCAGCACCACCGAGGCCCCCGTCACCGCCTCCGGCCCCAGCCTCGGCCCCGACGGCTCCAACAGCCCCCGCCCGGCCGGCTCCAGCGCCTGCGGGCCCGCGTACTCGGCCCAGTCCAGGTCGTTGTCGGGCAAGAGGACCGGCAGCAGCACCCGCACCCCGCGCGAGCGCAGCGCGTCCAGCAGCGGCCGCGTCCCCGGCTCCGCGCCCACCGAGACGTACGCCGCCACCGTGGCCCCCGGCTCCGCCAGCTCCCCGGCGTGCCCGGCCAGCCCCCGGGCCGCCGCCTCCCGCTCCTCGGCCGACAGCGCACGACGGTCGGCCAGGAGCCGTGTCCTCAGGCCGCTCTTCTCGTTGTGCATCAGATCCTCCACGTCACGCACCCTCCACGTCCGCCGAGCCTGTCACGGGAAAGGCCCCCGCGATTGTCCACGCCGCTGCTGGTCCAGGCCCTGGCCGCCCTGTGCGTCCCCTCCCTGGCCGGCACCACCGTGCTCGGGCTCCGGCTGCGCCGCCGCACCGCCGAGGCGTCCGCCCGGGAGGCCCGGCTGAACGAGCGGACCGCCGAACTGGGGGCCCGCTGCGCCGAACTGGAGCGCACCGCCTCCTGCGACCCGCTCACCGGCGTCTGGAACTACCGCCACCTTCAGCTCACCCTGGACCGCGAGATCGAGCGCGCCCGCCGCGCCGAGCACAGCGAACAGGGCGAGGGCCCGCGCCCGCTGGCCGTCCTGCTGCTGGAGATCGCCGGGTTCGACGCCGTCGTCGCCGAGCACGGCCGCGCCCGGGCCGGCGCCGTGCTGCGCGACCTCGCCCAGCGCCTCGCGATGGAGATCCGCCGCGCCGACACCCTCGGCCGCTACAGCGGCGAGGAGTTCCTGGTCGTCCTGCCGGACACCGGGGCCGAGGGCGCCGCCCAGGTCGCCGAGCGGCTCGTCTGGTCCGTGCGCCGCCATCTGCTGCTCGACTGGTCCTCCGGCCCGCGCGAGCCCCGCCCCGCGCACGGCAACGGACTGACCGCCGCCGTCGGCGTCGCCGTGCTGCCCGAGGACGGCACCCACGCCGCCGTCCTGCTGCGCGCCGCCGACCGGGCCCTCGCCGCGGCCCGCGCCGCCGGGGGCGACTGCTGGAGGAGTACGACCGACCGGGCCGCTCCCGCCGCGGGGGGCGGCCCGACTCCCGAACGTGACCGTTCGGGAAAGGCGGGTAGTCTGTCCGCCTGTGCCGGACGGGAGCCCCTCGCCCCGCCCGTCGCCTCCCATTCGCCTGCCACCGTGGCCGGGCCCCGCGACCTGCTGCCCTAGTGGGGCGACCGCGCCCGGCCGGGTGAAAACATGCCTGAGTAAGGTAAACGCATGACGACGACCAGCTCCCGAATTCCGGTCACCAAGGCCGTGGTCCCCGCGGCCGGCCTGGGCACCCGCTTCCTTCCGGCCACCAAAGCGACGCCGAAGGAGATGCTGCCGGTCGTCGACAAGCCGGCCATCCAGTACGTGGTGGAGGAGGCCTCCGCCGCGGGCCTGTCCGACATACTCATGGTCACCGGCCGCAACAAGCGCGCCCTCGAGGACCACTTCGACCGCGCCTACGAGCTGGAGGAGCTGCTCGTCCGCAAGGGCGACGAGGACCGCCTGCGCCGCGTCCGGGAGTCCGTCGAGCTGGCCAACATGCACTACGTCCGCCAGGGCGACCCGAAGGGCCTCGGCCACGCCGTCTCCGTCGCGGAGCAGCACGTCGCCGGCCAGCCCTTCGCCGTCCTGCTCGGCGACGACCTGATCGACCCGCGCGACCCGCTGCTCGCCCGCATGATCGAGGTCCAGCAGGAGTTCGGCGGCTCCGTCGTCGCCCTCATGGAGGTCGAGCCCTCCCAGATCCACCTCTACGGCTGCGCCGCCGTCAAGGCCAACGGCTTCGGCGAGGACGTCTTCGAGGTCACCGACCTGGTCGAGAAGCCCGAGCCGGGTGAGGCCCCCTCCAACTACGCCGTCATCGGCCGCTACGTCCTCGACCCGCTGGTCTTCGACGTGCTGCGTGAGACCAAGCCCGGCCGCGGCGGCGAGATCCAGCTCACCGACGCCCTGCGCGAGCTCACCACCCGCGACGCGGCCGAGGGCGGCAAGGTCCACGGCGTCCTCTTCAAGGGCCGCCGCTACGACACCGGCGACCGCGCCGACTACCTGCGCGCCATCGTCCGCCTCGCCGCCGAGCGCGAGGACCTCGGCCCGGAGTTCCGCTCCTGGCTGCGCGGCTTCGTCGCCACCGAACTGCAGGACTGACCTTTCGTTAGAGAGTGAGCCGCCGATGACCGGGTCCCCGAAGCACCACACCGCGCCTTCCGCCTGCTGTGACGCCTCCGGGGACCGGGCACCGGCGGCTCCTCGCCTGTGGAGCGTCGACGAGCACCTCACCGACGTCCTCGCCGAGATCGGCCCCCTGCCGCCCATCGAGCTCCAGCTCCTGGACGCCCAGGGCTGCCGCCTGGAGGAGGACGTCCGCGCGGGCGGGGACCTGCCGCCCTTCGACAACAGCTCGATGGACGGCTACGCCCTGCGCACCGCCGACACCGCCGGCGCCACCGACACCTACCCCTCGGTGCTCTCGGTGGTCGGCGACATCGCCGCCGGTGCGGGTGAGCTGCCCAAGGTCGGCCCCGGCCAGGCCGCCCGGATCATGACCGGCGCCCCCCTGCCGCCCGGCGCCCAGGCCGTCGCCCCCGTCGAGTGGACGGACGGCGGCACCGGCACCGGCGCGCCCGCCGCCGCGATGGCCGCCCCCGTCGAGGGCGAGGAGGTCCGGGTCCTGCGCCCGGTCGCCGAGGGCGCGCACATCCGCCGCCGCGGCAGCGACGTCGCCGCCGGCGAGACCGTCCTGACCTCCGGCACCCGGCTCGGCCCCGCCCAGCTCGGCCTGCTCGCCGCGATCGGCCGGGCCACCGTCAAGGTCCGCCCGCGCCCGAGGGTCGTCGTGCTGTCCACCGGCAGCGAGCTGGTCCAGCCCGGCGAGCCCGTCGGCCCCGGCCAGATCGCCGACTCCAACAGCTTCACCCTCACCGCGGCCGCCCAGGAGGCCGGCGCCATCGCCTTCCGCGTCGGCGCCGTCCCCGACGACGCCGAGGTGCTGCGCGCCGTCCTGGAGGACCAGCTCGGC
Source organism: Kitasatospora sp. NPDC051170 (assembly GCF_044455705.1). Classification (NCBI taxonomy): domain Bacteria; kingdom Bacillati; phylum Actinomycetota; class Actinomycetes; order Kitasatosporales; family Streptomycetaceae; genus Kitasatospora; species Kitasatospora sp. NPDC051170. The sequence continues at coordinate 295,217 of NZ_JBITFA010000002.1, forward strand.
CGCGCCGACCTGATCGTCACCAGCGGCGGGGTCAGCGTCGGCGCGTACGACGTGGTCAAGGAGGTCTTCGAGTCCTACGGAGGGGTGGACTTCCGGCGGCTGCGGATGCAGCCCGGCAAGCCGCAGGGCTTCGGCCGCATCGGCGGGCGCACCGGGGTGCCGCTGCTCGCCCTGCCCGGCAACCCGGTGAGCGCGTACATCTCCTTCGAGTTGTTCGTCCGCCCGGTCATCCGCACCATGCTCGGCGCCTCCGACGTCCACCGCCCGGTGGTCCGCGCCCTGTGCCCCGTGGCCCTGCGCTCCCCGGCCGGCCGCCGCCAGTTCCTGCGCGGCGCCTACTCGCCCGCGGACGGCACCGTCCGCCCGGTCGGCGGCGCCGACTCCCACCTGGTCGGGGCCCTCGCCCGGGCCGACTGCCTGATCACCGTCCCCGAGGCCGTCACCGACCTGCCCGCCGGCAGCGAGGTCGACGTGGTGTTGCTCGACTCCTGAGCGCCCGGAGCCGTGAGGGCGGTCACGGCGCTCGCCCCGAGCCGAAGGGCGCGCCGGTGTCGAAAGGGAGAAGCGAGGGAGCGACGAAGGAGCGAGGGAGCGCCGACCGTCGACACCGGATTTCGAGCGCCCGGAGGCGAGCGGGGCGGTCACGGCGCTGTACGGTAGCGCGGTATTCCGCCCGCGCGCCCCTGGAGTTCCCCGTGACGACACCGCCCCCAGGCGACCGCCTGACCCACGTCGACGAGCAGGGCGCGGCCCGGATGGTCGACGTGTCCGAGAAGGCCACCACCGCGCGCACCGCCGTCGCGGCCGGGCGGGTCAGGGTCTCCCCGAAGGTGGTCGAGCTGCTGCGCGGCGAGGGCGTGCCCAAGGGCGACGCCCTCGAAGTGGCCCGCATCGCCGGGATCATGGGCGCCAAGCGCACGCCCGACCTGATCCCGCTCTGCCACCCGATCGCCGTCTCCGGCGTCAAGGTCGACCTCGCCGTCGCCGACGACGCCGTCGAGATCACCGCCACCGTGAAGACGGCCGACCGCACCGGCGTCGAGATGGAGGCCCTGACCTCGGTGACGGTGGCCGCGCTGACCGTCATCGACATGGTCAAGGCCGTGGACAAGGGCGCCGCCATCGAGTCCGTCCGGGTCCTGAGCAAGACCGGCGGCAAGAGCGGCGACTGGTTCGCCCCGGAGGTCGAGCAGTGAGCGAGGTGGGCGCGAAGGCCCTCGCTGTGACCGTCTCCAACCGCGCCTCGGCCGGGGTGTACGAGGACAGGGGCGGCCCGCTGCTGGTCGCCGGCCTGACCGCGATGGGCTTCGCCACCGACGGCCCCCGCGTCGTCCCGGACGGCGAACCGGTGGAGGCCGTGCTGCGCGAGGCCGTCGCGGCCGGGTACGACGTGGTGCTGACCACCGGTGGCACCGGCATCTCGCCGATGGACCTCACCCCCGAGATGACCGCCCGGGTGATCGACCGCGAGGTCCCCGGCATCGCCGAGTCCGTCCGCGCCTACGGCCGCGACCGGGTGCCCACCTCGGCGCTCTCCCGCGGGCTCGCGGGGCTCGCCGGGCGGACCCTTATCGTCAACCTGCCGGGCTCGACCGGCGGAGTCCGGGACGGCCTGGCCGTCCTGGAGCCGCTGCTCGCCCACGCCGTGGACCAGCTGCGCGGCGGGGACCACCCCCGGCCCGACGCCCCGGCCTCCGGCTCGGGCGCTCACTCCGGCTCCGACTCGGGGAGAGCGCACTGAACGCGGGTGCCGGCTGGCCGGTGGAGCTCCAGGAGGGCGAGGTCGTGCTGCGCCCGATCCGGCGCCGCGACCAGGGCGAGTGGCAGGAGATCAGCCGCCGCAACCGCGACTGGCTGCGCCGCTGGGAGGCCACCGTCCCGCCGGGCCCGGCCGGTCAGGCCGCGGGCCCCCGCCCGACGTACCGGCAGATGGTCCGCTTCCTGCGCAACGAGGCGGCGGCCGGCCGGATGCTGCCCTTCGTCGTGGTCCACAAGGGCCAGATGGTGGGGCAGTTGACGGTCGGCGGGATCACCTGGGGCTCGATGTGCGCGGCGAACGTCGGTTACTGGATCGACGAGGCGGTGGCCGGCCGGGGCATCATGCCGACCGCCGTGGCGCTTTCGGTGGACCACTGTTTCCGCACCATGGGCCTGCACCGGATCGAGGTCTGCATCCGCCCGGAGAACGCCCCGAGCCGCCGGGTGGTGGAAAAGCTCGGCTTCCGCTCGGAGGGAATCCGCCCGCGTTATCTCCACATCGACGGCGACTGGCGTGACCACCTGGTGTACGCACTGACCGCCGAGGAGGTTCCGGAGGGGATGCTGGAGCGCTGGCGGGCGCTCAGTTCCGGCCGCGAGCCGAATAATTGAATATATGTTCGAAAGAAATATCGATATGGCATCGGCGCCGCACCGGACCGGCACAAATACCGGCAAAATAGTCGGAGAATCAGCTTGATCACACGACACGCCGCGCCAAATTGCTGCCGCGCCTTCGCCACCGCCCGTACGGTGTGAATCGTGAGCAGTAGCGGCCTTATCTACGCCGTCATCGTAGGGGCCTGGGCCGCCTATCTGGTGCCGATGTGGCTCCGCAGGCAGGACGAACTCAACGAGGCGCGCCCGACGGAACGCTTCAGCACCGCCATCCGCCTGCTGGCCGGGCGTTCGGCGCTGGAGCGGCGGGCAGCCCGGGCCCTGGGCGACGAATCGCGTGACGAGAAGAACACCGACGGCCCCTCCGCGCAGGAGGAGGCCGCCCCCGGCGACCCCGACGTGCGGGAGCCCGAACCCCCGGCCGGGCGGCCCGCTCCGGTGCCCGCTCCGGCGCCCGTTGCGGCCGCGGTTCCGGCGCCCGCCCCGGTGGTCCCCGGCGGTGCGGAGCGCAGGGCGCGGCTGCTGGCCCGCCGGCGCCGGATGGTCACCGTCCTCTTCTTCGCCTTCGCCCTCGGCGCCGTCTTCGCCGCGGTCTTCGGCCTCGCCTTCCTCTGGGTCCCGGCCGTGCCGGCGGCCCTCCTCACCCTGTACATCGGCCACCTGCGCCGGCTGGAGCGCCAGCGGTTCGAGGTGAAGCTGGACCGCGACCGGGCCGTCCAGGCCGCCGAGCGGCTGCGCAAGCGCGAGCAGCAGCGCGCGGCGAGCACGGAGGCCGTCACCGAGCACCGGCCCGTCGAGGAGCCCGCCGCCCCGGCGGCGCCCGTCGGGGAGCGCGCCGCCCGCCGCCAGCACCTGCGGCTGGCCGCCGACCCGTCGCCCGCGACGCCCACCGCCTCCGCCGTCGCGGAGGTCACCGAGCACGAGGAGTGGGTCGACGGCATGCGCGAGCGCGGCGCCGCGGGCCCGGACTCCTGGGAGCCCGTGCCCGTCCCGCTGCCGACCTACGTCACCGCGCCGGTCGCCCCCCGGGTCTCCCGGGGCCTCGACCTCTCCGCCCCCGGCACCTGGACCTCCGGGCGCCCGGCCGAGCCCCGCAACACCCCGCTGTTCGACCAGTACGCCGAGGCCCCCGCCCCGGAGTCCCGCCCCCGCGCCGCCAACGAATGAGGGGGGTGACCGCCCCCGACCAGGGGGGTGGTCACGGACCCCCTCCGAAAGGTGCTAGAGTTTCTTCTCGTTGGGGCTGTGGCGCAGTCCGGTAGCGCACCTCGTTCGCATCGAGGGGGTCAGGGGTTCGAATCCCCTCAGCTCCACCCAACGAAGTCCCGCCGGGAGGTAACTCCCGGCGGGACTTCGCATTTCCGGGCCTTCGCCTGGCCGGGGCCGCGCGGTTCCCGGGCCCCGCGGTGTGTGCGGGGGTGCTGTGGCGGGCGTCACAGCGGCGTCGGGGGAGTGTTTCTGACGCGGTTTGGGGCTCAGGGGGGTCGGTTATGGTGGTTGGGCCCAGACGCTGACGCCGGAACGATCTGGTCTAACTCAACGGGGTGCCATCGCGGTGCGCGAGTTCGGTTCGAGAGCCTGGACCATCGGGGCGGCCGTCCTCGCGGCGGTGTCGATCGCGGTGTTCGCGTACCAGCGGCACCTGCACGGGGCGAGCATGGTCGACATGCTGGTCTACCGGGCGGAGGGCCAGGCCGTCGTGAACGGCGACGACCTCTACGCGATGCGCCTGCCCGGATGGGACCTGCCGGCCACCTACCCGCCCTTCGCGGCGATGCTGTTCGTGCCGAGCACCTGGTTCGACGTGAGCACCCTGCGCGTCCTGGTGATGCTCGGCAACTACGCGCTGCTGGCCCTGGCCGCCCACCTGTCCTTCCGGCTGGCCGGCTGGCCCGCCAAGCGCAACCGCCCGGCCGCCGTGCTGCTGGCCACGGGCGTCGGGGTCTGGCTGGAGCCGGTCTACACCACCTTCCAGTACGGCCAGGTGAACCTGGCCATCCTCTGCCTGGTCCTGTGGGACCTCACCCGCCCGGACCGCTCCCCGCTCAAGGGCGTGGGCATCGGCCTGGCCACCGCGATCAAGATCACCCCCGGGCTGTTCGCCGTCTACCTGCTGCTGACCGGCCGGGTGCGCGCCGCGATGGTCTCCGGCGCGACCTTCCTGGCGGCCGCGCTGATCGGCTGGGCCGCGCTGCCGGACGCCTCGTACGGCTTCTGGACGAAGTACCTGTGGGACCCGAGCCGGGTCGGGGTGACCGTCCTGGTGGACAACCAGTCGCTGCGCGGGGCGGTCTGCCGGCTGCTCGACGTCAACGACCCCGGCACGGTCGGGCTGATCGCCACGGCGCTCGTCGCCTCCCTGGGGATCGGGGTGGCCGTGCTGGCCGGGCGCTCCGTGCGGGTGCTGCGCCGGGCCGACGCCTGGGGCGGGGTGTGCACCGCGCTCACCGCGCTGCTGGTCTCCCCGATCAGCTGGACCCACCACTGGGTCTGGTGCCTGCCCCTGCTCGCCCTGCTGGCCGCCGAGGCCAGGACGACCGCCCGCCGGGTGCTGCTCGGCGTGACGGCGACGGTGTTCCTCTCGCACATCATGTGGCTGGTGCCGCACCGGTGGGGCCGCGAGGTCGGCTGGAACTGGCAGCTGCCCGGCTCGATCTACCCGCCGATCGGCATCGCGGTCCTGGTGGTCATCGGCCTGCGCCTGTACCGGGTGCGCCGCCGGGCCGCCGGGGAGGACGGCTCCTGGGCGTTGCCCGCCTCCGCACTCGACCACGACGACGCACTGACGAAACAGGGCTGACGTGACCACCGAGACCACCAGGACCACCGAGACCCGATCCGAGGCGACGGAGACGGCGGACGCCGCACCGACCGGACGGGCCCGGCGGCTGGAGGCCGCCCTCACCCCGGGCCGGCGGACCCTGCTGCTCACGGCCCTCTGCTTCGTCACGATGCTCGCGGTCGGCATGCAGGGCTGGGTGTCGGTCGGCCTCGGCGGCTTCGACCTCGGCATCTTCGACCAGGGCGTGCGCGGCTACGCCCACTTCGGGCTGCCGGTCTCCACGCTCAAGAGCTTCCACCACGAGTTCCCGCCCGGGTTCTCGCTGCTGGGCGACCACTTCTCGCCCGTCCTGGCGCTGCTCGCGCCGCTGTACTGGATCTGGGACGACCCGCGCTCGCTGATCCTCGGTCAGTCGCTGCTGTTCGCCGCCGGGGTGCCGCTGATCCGGCGGATCACCGCGCACGGCTTCGCCGCCGCCGAGCCGCGCACCGCCCGTCGCGCCGCCGACCTGGCCGGGCTCGTCTACGCGCTCGGCTGGCCGCTGCTCGTCGCCGCCCGGGTCGGCTTCCACGAGGTGGCCTTCGCCGTCCCGCTGATCCTGCTGATGCTGGAGCGGGGCCTCGCCCGGCGCTACGGCACGGTGGTGCTCGCGGCCCTGCTGCTGTGCTGCACCAAGGAGGACCTCGGCCTGATGGTCGGCGCGTACGGGCTGGTGCTGCTGCTGCGCACCCGCCGTACGCAGGACCGCGCGGGCCGCTTCACCGGGCTGGGGCTGCTGATCGGCGGGCCCCTCGCGGCGGCGGTGGCGATCAAGTGGCTGATCCCCGCGATGGGCGGCGAGCCGGGCTACTACTGGAACTACACGGCGCTCGGCGCGGACGGCGGGGACGCGCTGCGGCACCTGCTGCACAACCCGTTCCTGCTGGTGCAGACCGCCTTCGACCAGCCGCTCAAGCCGCTGCTGCTGCTCTGGCTCTTCGGGTCCATGCTGCTGGTGCCGCTGCGCTCGGCCACCGTGCTGTGCCTGGTGCCGCTGCTGGCCGAGCGCATCCTGTCCAGCAACCCCAACCACTGGTCGGTCGCCCGGCACTACGACTCGATGCTGTGGCCGATCCTGCTGGTGTCGGCCGTCGAGGTGCTGGGCCGCCTCAGCGCCGCCGACCGGCCGGAGCCGCTCGTACGGCGGGCCCGGCTGACGGGCCTGGGCGTGGCCGGGATCGCGCTGGTCGCCGCCGTGCCGATCGGGCTGGCGCAGCTGGCCGTGCCCTCCTCCTGGGCGCCCCGGGCGAGCGAGGCCGCGCTGGTGCGGGCCGCCGCGCTGATCCCGGACGGCGCCTCCGTCGAGGCGGACAACCAGATCGCGCCGCGGCTGACGGCCCGTACGGACGTGGTGCTGGTGGACGGCACGCCGCGCGGGCGCGCCTACGTGCTGACCCGCTCGGACAAGCGGTCCTTCCCGTTCAAGACGGACAAGGAGCAGGCCGCCCGGATCGAGCTGCTGCTGGCGCACGGGTACCGGCAGGTGTGGGCCGAGGACGGGGTGGTGCTGCTGCACCGGGAGGGCTCCGAGCCGATCCCGGGCGAGCACGTGCCCGGGCCGGGCGGCAAGCCGGTGCAGGACGAGGTGCCCTCGGACGTGGGGCACGACCTCTTCCGGGGCTGAGCGCGCTCCCGAATACGCGCGAACACGCGCCGAGGGCCCGGCCGGATGACTCCGGCCGGGCCCTCGTTCGCTCGTTGCGCGGGGCTCAGTGGCGCTCGGCGTGGCCCTCGTGGTGGTGGTGCGTGCCCGACTGCGGCGGCACGGAGCCGTAGCGGCCCGGGCGGTGGCCGCGGGGGTGCCGGGTGAGGTTGTAGCCCAGGACGCCCGCCAGCGCGGCCAGGAAGCCGCCGCCGATCGTCCAGTACCAGCGGCTGTTCCAGCCGGAGAACCAGCCGGTGTACCAGTGCTCCTCCTCGGCCACCGGGGCGGCGGCCTTGGCGGTGGAGGCGCCGCCGCCCACCGGCGGGACGAGCGGGGCCTTCAGCTCCCCGCCCTCCGGCTGGGCGTTGTCGGCGTCGCCCTTGGCGGCGACGTGCAGCTGGACGGAGGCGGCCAGGCCCAGGTCGGGCTGCGGGGCGTCGGTGACCGACAGCCGGACGTAGTACGTGCCGGGCAGCGGGTCGCCGGACCACGGCTCGGCCCAGGTGCGGACCTCGCGCAGGGTGCAGCTGAGCTGGAGGCTGGTCGCCTCCTTCGCGCCCGTGGCGTTCTGGGTGCCGGCGGTGCACGCCTGGCGGCGGCGCAGCCCGTCGAAGACCTCGACCGACCAGGTCTGCGGGCCGTGCCGGTCCGCGGTGGGGGCCAGGTCGACGCCGAGGGTGATCGACGGGGTCTGGCCCTCGGCGGCGCCGAAGGCCCAGTACAGGTAGTCGCCGGTGGAGGCGGCCACCTTGGCGTCCTGGCCGGGGGAGAGGTTCACCGCGGTCAGGAAGGTGGTGCCCGCCTTGGTGGCCGGGGCGGGGGCGCCGCCGGTCGCGCTCGCGGAGGGCGAGGGCGAGTCGGCGGAGGCCGCCGGGGCGCCGAGGGCGAGGGCGGGCAGCAGGGCGAGGGCGGCGAGGGCGCCGCGGAAGGTCCTACGCATGATCAGTTCTCCCGCCAGACGGAGATGCGCCAGCGGGCGATCCAGCCGAAGACCAGGCCGAAGAGCAGGCCGGCCAGGGTGAGGGTGAGCAACAGGATCCAGCCGCGGCCGAGGCCCATCGCGGCGCCCTCGGGGGAGGGCGAGGCGGCGGTCAGGTCGACGGTCAGCTCCAGCGGCATGCCGGGGTCGGCCTGGACGCCGGTCGCCGGGGAGGCCGAGTTGCTGACGACCAGGCAGACGGTGGTGTCCGGCTTGTCCTTGTCCTTGTCCTTGGCCGAGGTGCTCGGGCTCGCGGTGACGTAGCCCTTGGAGTCGTCGGTGGACCAGCGCAGGCCCGTGGAGACGACGTCGGTGCGGCTGCTCCCCGCGTCGGTGCCGCGGACCAGCTCCTGGCCGGCGGCGCTGGTGGCCTGCAGCAGGACGCCGTAGTCGCGGTTCACCGCGCGGTCGAGCGAGACGCTGACGGAGGCGCGCAGCTCCTGGCCGGACTTGACCGGCACCTTGTAGACGCGGTGCTCGGAGAACTTCTCGCGGTCGCTGTAGACGCCCGGGGCGAGCACCGGGGCGTTCTCGCACTTGTCGGTGCCCGCGGTCTTGACCGGGGCCACCGTGTAGGTGTCGTTGGTGCGGTCGACCAGCTGCTTCACCTTGTCGGTGAGCTGCTGCGGGGTGCGGACGTCGGTGTAGCTGCCGCCGGTCGCGTTGGCGATGCACTGGAGCTGCTGGCGGGTCTTGTCGTCGTGCGCCAGGCCCAGGGTGTCGACCACCAGGTGGATGCCCTGGGAGGCGAGCTCGCGGGCCACGTCACAGGGGTCGGGCGGGGTGCAGGTGTCCTCGCCGTCGGTGATCAGCACCACGCGGCGGGTGGTCTCGCCCTTGCCGAGGTCCTGCGCGGCGCCGCGCAGCGCCAGGCCCATCGGGGTCCAGCCGGTGGGGCGCAGGGTGGCGACCGCGGTCTTGGCCTCCACCTTGTTGGTCTTGCCGACCGGGAACAGCTGCTTGGTGTCCTGGCAGCCGAGGTTCTTGTCGTTGCCGGGGTAGGTCGCGCCCAGGGTGCGGATGCCGAACTCGGTCTCGGGGGGCAGGGCGTCGATCACCTCGTTCAGCGACTGCTGGGCCACCGAGATGCGGCTCTTGCCCTGGATGTCGGTGGCGGTCATCGAGCCGCTGACATCCAGGACCAGGTCGACCCTGGGAGCCTCCTTGGGGGCGGCGGGGGTGGCGCCGGCTGTCGGTTCGTCGGCATGCGCGGGCACGCCCAGCAGCAGCGAGGCGCCGGTTATCGCCAGGGCGGCCAGCAGGCTGCCGATCCTGGTCTTCGGTCGTCGTCCGGTATTCACGCGGCGATCCTAGGGATCATCAGTTCGCCAAGGCCAAACGAGCCCGCCGCAGGGCGCCGGGTTCACGCCGCTTTCACAGGGGCCCCGCTAGCCTGCGTACGCCACGGGTGGGGAGGCGGTAGCGGATGGAGCTGACGGCGGTCGGCAAGCGGTACGGGCGGGGCGGCCGGTGGATCCTGCGCGGGGTTCATCTGGTGGTCGGCCCCGGGGAGTTGGTGCGGATCGCGGGGACGAACGGGAGCGGCAAGTCGACGCTGCTGCGGCTGGCGGCCGGGATCGAGCGGCCCAGCACCGGCAGGGTCGCGCGGCCGGGCCCGGTGGCGTACGTGCCCGAACGCTTCCCGCCGGCACTGCCGTTCGACGCGGCCTCGTACCTGCTGAGGGTGGGCCGGGTGCACGGGCTGTCGGCCGGGGAGGCGCGGCGGCGGGCCGGGCTGTGGCTGGACCGGTTCGGCATCGCGGACCGGGCGGGCACGCCGCTGAGCCGGCTGTCGAAGGGCACCTGCCAGAAGGTGGCGGTGGCGCAGGCGTTGATCGCCGAGCCGAGGGTGCTGCTGCTGGACGAAGCCTGGACGGGGCTGGATCCGGAGGCCCGGGCGGTGCTGGACGAGGCGGCCGCCGAGCGGGCGGCGCAGGGCGGCGCCGTCCTGTTCGTGGACCACGACCCGGCCCGGCTGGCCGGGCGCACCGGCGCCGTGTACCGGGTCGGCGCGGACGGCGCGCTGCGTCAGGAGGCGCTGGAGGCACAGGAGGCGCCGTACGAACCGGGCGGCCCGGTGATGGAGATCGAGGTGGACGTGCCGGACGGCTCCCCGCTGCCCGAGCGGCTGCCCGGTGCGCCGGAGCGCTCCGCCCTCGGCGGGACGGTGGTGCGGCTGGCGGTGGCCTCCGCGCACTCGGACGCGCTGCTGCGCAGTCTGCTGGTGGGCCGTCCGGCGGTGCGGGTGCTGGCGGTGCGGCGGCGGGAGGGGGAGGGGTGACGGGAGGGGGAGCGGTGGGCGCCGTCGGGGCGCTGACGCGGTACCACCTGGAGCTGCTGGTGCGCTCGCACGCCTGGCTGCCGCCGTTCCTGGCGTTCGTGCTGCTGATGGTGATCGGGGTGCAGCAGGGCGATCCGCTGCTGGGCGGTCTGGGGTTCGGCGCGGGGGTGCTGGTGCCGGTGAGCGCCTGGTTCGTCCGGGCCGCGCTGAACGCCGAGCCGCCGGCCTCGCGGGCCTGCCTGGTCGCGGCGGCGGGCGCGGCCCGGGTGCACCTGGGGGCACTGCTGGCGGCGCTGACGGCCGGTCTGCTGCTGGCGGCGGCCGGGGTGGCGGCGCTGTGGGCGGTGAGCGGGCCGGTGGCGAACAAGGGCGCCGGGAACGCCCCGGGCGTGGGTGAGGCGCTGACGGCAGGTCTGGCGGCTGCGGTGGTCTGCGTGCTGACGGGGGTGCTGGCCGGGGCGCTGGGCAACCGTCCGGTGCTGCTCCGCTCGCCGTACGGCATCCTGGCGACGCTGGGGCTCTCGGCCGCCGCGCTGGTGGTGCCGGGCTCCCCGGCGAACGGCGCGGTGAGCGGCCTGGTGACGGCGGCCCGGACGGGGCTGGTCGCGGCGCCGTGGCCGGAACTACTGCTCGCCCTCGCCCTGTCGGCCCTGGTGGGAGCGGTGGTGGCGCCACTGGCGGGGCGTCGGCCCGAGTAGTGCGTGTGAGCAGTCGGTCTGAGTGGCGGTCAATGGCGGACACACCGGGTCGAAGAGCCGATAAACATGGATAGCGCTCGTTAGGGTGCGAAACCGGGGCTGCCCGGCCCCGGCCGGCCTGTCCGACACCCGTCCGACGTCCCTGGAGCGACCCGTGGCGACACCCTCCGCCGTGACGAGGTCCGCCGCCGGGCCCGGCCGGCCGGTGCGGCCGGGGCGCACCACCGAGCTCGTGCTGACGGTGGCCGCCGTCCTGGCCGCCGTGTTCGGCTACGTCGAGGTCGGCGTCAACCTGGACGGTGAGGTGCCCGCCGACGCGGCGCAGTACGGCGGGGCGCTCGGGGTGCTGGCGCTGGCGGCGCACGCCGTCGTCCGGTGGCGGGCCCGGTACGCGGACCCGCTGCTGCTGCCGATCGCCGTCCTGCTCAACGGGATCGGGCTGGTGGTGATCTACCGGCTGGACCGGGCCGGCCCCGGCCGGGCCGCGGCCGCCTCCACCCAGCTGCTCTGGTCGAGCCTGGGGGTGGCGCTGTTCATCGCGGTGGTGCTGCTGGTGCGCGACCACCGGCGGCTGCAGCGCTACGCCTACCTCGGGGCGCTGGTGGCGCTGGTCCTGCTGGTGCTGCCGGTCTTCTTCCCGCCGGTGTACGGCTCCCGGATCTGGATCGTGATCGGGCCGCTGTCCTTCCAGCCGGGGGAGTTCGCCAAGATCCTGCTGGCCGTCTTCTTCGCCGCCTACCTGGCGGTGCACCGGGACGCGCTGGCGCTGACCGGCCGCCGGGTGTGGCGCTGGCAGCTGCCGCGCGGGCGGGTGCTGGGGCCGGTGCTGCTGATCTGGGCGGCGTTCGTCGGGGTGCTGGTGCTGGAGACCGACCTCGGCACCTCGCTGCTGTTCTTCGGCCTGTTCGTGGTGATGCTCTACGTCGCCACCGCCCGTACCGGCTGGATCGCGATCGGGCTGGGCCTGGCCGCGGTCGGGGCGGTGACGGTGGGCTGGCTCTCCCCGCACGTGCACAGCCGGGTGACGGACTGGCTGGACCCGCTGGGCTCGATCGCGGCGGGCCGGGGCGCCAACCAGATCGCCCAGTCGCTGTTCGCCTTCGCCTGGGGCGGGGAGCTGGGCACCGGGCTGGGCAACGGCCACTCGGTGCTGATCGGCTTCGCCGCCAAGTCGGACTTCATCCTCGCCACCATCGGCGAGGAGCTGGGCCTGACCGGGCTGTTCGCCGTCTTCCTGCTGTACGCGCTGCTGATCTCCCGGGGCTTCCGGACGGGCATCGCCCTGCGCGACCCGTTCGGGCGGCTGCTCGCGATCGGGCTGGCCGCGATCGTCGGGCTGCAGGTGTTCGTGGTGGCGGGCGGGGTGCTCGCGCTGATCCCGCTGACCGGGATGACCCTGCCGTTCGTCGCCCAGGGCGGGTCCTCGGTGGTCACCAACTGGATCATCGTGGCGCTGCTGGTGCGGATGAGCGACATCGCGCGGAGGCCCGCGTGAGGAAGACGTCGAAGGGCAACGGCCCGCAGGGCCTGCCGGGGATCTCGATCACCGGGCGCCGGGCCGCGACCTTCTGCCTGCTGCTCGTCGCGGCGCTGTGCGTCCAGGCCACCCGGGTGCAGGTGTTCGAGGCCGAGGGGCTCAACGGCAACAGCGCCAACCAGCGGCCCGTCCTGGAGCGGTACGCCCAGCCGCGCGGCGACATCCTGGTCGGCTCCGACCCCGTCACCACCTCGGTGGCCACCCACGGCCGGTACGCCTACAAGCGCGGCTACACGGACGGCCCCACCTTCGCGGCCGTCACCGGCTACTCCTCCCAGGCGTACGGCAACACCCAGCTGGAGGGCACCGAGGACGCCCTGCTGACCGGCACGGACGGCCTGCTCGCCGGCTGGTCGCCGTGGGACGCGGTCACCCGGAAGCAGAACCCCGGCGGGGACGTGTACACCACGCTCGACCGGGCCGCCCAGGAGGCCGCGATGCGGGGCCTGGGCCGCCAGCAGGGCGCGGTGGCGGCGATCGAGCCCGCCACCGGCCGGATCCTGGCGCTGGCCAGCACGCCCTCCTACGACCCGGGGAGCTTCGCGGGCTACGGCTCCTCCGACCAGGAGGCGTGGAACCGGCTGCGGACCGACGCCGACCAGCCCATGCTCAACCGCGCGCTGCGCCAGACCTACCCGCCGGGCTCGACCTTCAAGGTGGTCACGGCCGCCGCCGCGCTGAGCGCCGGGGTGGTCACCGACCCGGACGCGCCGACCGCCGCGCCCTTCCCGTACGTCCTGCCCGGCACCACCACCCCGCTGGTCAACGACGCCGCCGTCTGCGACCAGCCGGGCCGCTCGCTGGCCGCCGCGATGACGGCGAGCTGCAACAGCGTCTTCGGCTACCTGGGGGTGCGCACGGGGCTGGACCGGATGGCGCGGACGGCCGCGGACTTCGGCTTCAACGACCCGAGGCTGGACATTCCGGTGCGCCCGGCCCGCTCGAACTTCGACACCCGGATGGACGAGTCCCAGCTGGCGCTCTCCTCCATCGGCCAGTTCGACACCGCGGCCACGCCGCTGGTGATGGCGATGGTCGCGGCCGGGATCGCCAACGACGGCACGGTGATGCGTCCACAGCTTGTGGACAGACTGACGAAGGCCGACGGCACCGTGGTCCGGCAGATGAGGCCGGCCCCCTACCGGCGGGCGGTGACCCCGGAGGTGGCCGGGCAGTTGCAGCGGCTGATGACCGGCGTGGTGGAGAACGGCACCGGCGGGAACGCCCGGATCGCGGGCGCCGTGGTGGGCGGCAAGACCGGCACCGCCCAGCACGGGGTGGACAACAGCGGGACGCCGTACGCCTGGTTCATCGCCTGGGCCAAGCCCGCGGGATCGACGGCGGTGCCGCCGGTGGCGGTGGCGGTGGTGGTCGCGGACAGTGATGCGACGGACGTGAGCGGTGGGGCCCTGGCCGCGCCGATCGCCCGCTCGGTGATGCGCGCGGTGCTGGGCGGCTGAGCCCGGGGCCGGACTTGGGGGCTAGAAAGCGTACGAAGTGTCCGGTTCGTGGTGTCTCATGCGACGATTCGTCCAATGCGCCGATCGGTATCGTTTGTTGACGACACTGGCGCTTTCGCGGGGTACTGTCCCATGTTTGTTCGGTTGATCCCCGATGACACCCCCCCGGCGTCACGGGTGACCGACCACTAGGACACCCTCCCCCGCCTAGAAGGACCGTGGTTTTGGCTGGCAACACCCTCGGCTCGCGCCTCCTGCGACGCAAGCCCGTCTCGTCCCTGATCGCGGAGAGTGAGGGCCACGGCCTTCCGGCGGGCGCGCCCGCGGAGGGCGGACGCTCCGGCATCCACCTGCGCCGCACCGTCGGCCTCTGGCAGCTGTCCTCGATCGGCATCGGCGCCACCATCGGCACCGGCATCTTCTTCGTGCTCGGCAGTGCGGTGCCGCAGGCGGGCCCGGCCGTCATCCTGTCCTTCGTGATCGCCGCGGTCACCGCCGGACTCACCGCGCTCTGCTACGCCGAGATGGCCTCCGCGATCCCGGTCTCCGGCTCCTCGTACTCCTACGCCTACGCCACCCTCGGCGAGGGCGTGGCCTTCGGCGTGGGCATCTGCCTGCTGATGGAGTACGGCGTCTCGGCCTCCGCGATCGCGGTCAGCTGGGCCGAGTACCTGAACAAGTTCCTCGACCTGGCCTTCGGGGTCAGGATCCCCGAGCAGCTGTCCGGCGCCCCCGGCGGCGGTCACTGGTTCAACCTGCCCGCGCTGCTGCTGGTCGCGATGATCTGCTTCCTGCTGGTGCGCGGCGTCAGCGAGTCGGTGAAGGTCAACGCGGTCATGGTCGCGACCAAGATCGTGATCCTGGTGCTGTTCGTCTGCGTCGCCCTCACCGGATTCCACTCCGGCAACCTGACCCCGTTCATGCCGCTGGGCATCGGCGGGGTGCAGATGGCCGCGTCCAGCATCTTCTTCTCGTTCATCGGCCTGGACGCGGTGTCCACCGCCGGTGAGGAGGTCAAGAACCCGCGCCGCACGATGCCCCTGGCGATCATCATCTCGCTGGTCGTGGTGACCCTGATCTACATCCTGGTCGCGCTGGCCGGCATCGGCGCCCAGCCCTGGGGCGAGTTCAAGGGCCAGGAGGCGGGCCTCGCCCAGATCATGCAGGACATCACCGGGCAGAGCTGGCCCGCGATGATCTTCGCGGTCGGCGCGATCGTCTCGATCTTCAGCGTCACCCTCGTGGTGATCTACGGCCAGACCCGCATCCTGTACTCGATGGGCCGCGACGGCATGCTGCCCAAGCGGTTCGCCGAGGTCTCCCCGCGCACCGGCACGCCGGTCTGGAACACCATCGTGGTCGGGGTCGGCGTGGGCACGCTGGCCGCCTTCGTCCCCCTGAACGTGCTGGCCGACATCACCTCGCTGGGCACCCTCATCGCGTTCTCCGTCGTGGCCGTCGGCGTGATCATCCTGCGCCGCACCCAGCCCGACCTCCCGCGCGGCTTCAAGGTGCCCGGCTACCCCGTCGTCCCGCTGCTCAGCATCGGCTTCTGCGCCTACCTGATCAAGGGCCTGCACGCCGACACCTTCCGGGCCGGCGGCATCGCCCTCGCCGTCGCCGTGGTCGTCTACTTCGGCTACAGCATCAAGCACTCGCGGCTGGAGCAGGGGACGCCGAAGGAGCCGGTCGAGGTCGACGCGCGTTGACCCGGCCGTTACCCGATCGTGAAGGGCCGCCGAACGTCGCCGAACTGGACGACACCGGGCGGCCCTTCGCGTGTCACGGCACGAACTGTGCCCTGCGCAGTGGCGACAGGGCCCGTCCGGCAGCCCTAACCTTCCACCATGGTGAGCACCCGCACGTCCGGCTACTCCCGCACGCGCGGCCGCTTCACCGGCCGCGCCAGAACGCCGGCCACGTCCCTCCCCTCCGAAGCGCCGACCGGGCCCGGACGCCCCGCGCGCGGCTCCACCGGCCGGCCCTTCCCCCGGCAGCGTGGCGAGAGCACCTTTCCGCCCACGCCCGATCGGCTGAATCCCGCGCGCCTGGCCTCCATGCGCTCCGTCCAACTGCTCGGCTGCCTCGTCGCGGCCGGCTGGGCGGCCGCCTTCCCGCTCGTCTCCGACCTCGAGAACCAGCGGCTGTGGGGCCTGATCGCCGCCCCCTCCTACCTCCTCGCCGGGCTCCTCTGCCTCGCCCTGCCGCGCCGCGTCGCCTCCCGGGCGGCCGCCGCCGCGGCCCTCCTCGGCGCCGTCGTCGCCCCGCTCGCACTGCTCGCCCTGACCGGGCGCCACCAGTCCGAGGTGATGGTCGTCGAGCGCTCCGCGCACCTGCTGCTCACCACCGGTGACGCCTACCTGCCGCACACGGCGGTCGTCACCGACTACAACCCGTACCTGCCGGCGATGTCCCTGTTCGGGATGCCGCGCCAACTGCTCGGCAGCTCCAACGCCTTCACCCAGGTCGCGGGGGACGCCCGGATCTGGTTCGCCCTCGCCTTCGTCGTCTGCCTGCTGGCCGCCTGGCGGCTGCTGCGCCCCTCGCGCCGGAACACGACCGACCTGCGGGCGCCGCTGCTGCCGCTGGCCGTCCTCACCGCCTCGCCGCTGATAGCGCTGGCCCTGGTCGTCGGCGGGGTGGACCTGCCGCTGATCGGCGTCTGCTGCCTGGCCATGGCGCTCGCCGACCGGGACCGTCCGGTCGGCGCGGGCCTGGTGCTCGCCCTCGCCTGCACCCTCAAGTGGACGGCCTGGCCCGCCCTGCCCGTCGCCGTCCTGCTGATCTGGCACCTGTACGGCCGCAGGCCCGCCGCCCGGGCCGCCCTGATCTCGGTGGGCGCCAGCCTCGCCGTGATCGTGCCCGTCTGGCTGCGGCAGTCGGACGCGCTGCGCGACCAGGTCGTCCGCTTCCCGCTCGGGCTGACCGCGATCCGCACTCCGGCCGGCAGCCCGCTGCCGGGCAAGGTGCTGGCGGGCTTCGGGCCCACCGGGCACACCATCTCGCTGGCGCTGGTCACCGTGGGCGCCGTCGGGGTGGCCATCTGGCTGCTGGCCCGTCCGCCGGTCTCCGCGATCGGGGCCGCCGACCTGCTCGCCGCCGGGCTCACGATCGCGTTCATCTTCGCCCCCGCCGGGCGCTTCGGGTACCTGGGGCTGCCCGCGGTGCTGCTGATCTGGCCTCGGCTGGCCGCCCGGCGCTGGAACAGCCGCCGCCCGGTGCCGCCGCCCAGGGCGGCCGCGGAGCCCCCGCTGCCCGCCCTGCCGCTCGGCTGACCGGCCCCGGACACGACGGAGCCCGTCCCGCCTCTCGAAGGCGGGACGGGCTCCGTCATCTGTGCTGTCAGCGGTTCGCCTTGAGGAGCGAGGCCACCGCCGGGCCGGCGGCGTCGACGCCGTGGCCGCCGCCCTGGACCTCGGCCGCGACGGCGAGGTTGCCGCGGAAGGCGGTGAACCAGCTGTTGGTGGTGGACGCGCCCTGGACCTCGGCGGAGCCGGTCTTGGCGCCCGCGTTGTCGGTGATCCCGGCCATGACCTGGCTGGCGGTGCCGCTGACGGCGGTGGCGTTCATCATCGCGCGCAGCTTGCCGGCGACCTCCGGCGAGATCGGCCGGGCCGCCGCCTGCTGGGGCAGGCCCGGCACCAGGATCGGCTGCTTGAACGCGCCGCTCTGGACGGTCGCCGTGATCGAGGCGATGGCCAGCGGGTTCATCTGGACCTTGCCCTGGCCGATGTAGTTCATGGCCTGCTCGTCCTTGCTGCCCGGCGTGGCCGGGATCTTGCCGTCGGCGCTCGCCAGGCCCGTCTTCCAGTCCAGGCCGATGCCGTAGACGTCCTTGGCGGTGCCGGAGAGCGACTCGGGCTTGAGGCTGGTCAGGCCCTGGTTGATGAAGGCGGTGTTGCAGGACACCATGAAGTCCTGCTGGAGGGTGTTGTTCGGGAAGGCGCCCGGGAAGTCGTTGGGGATCGCGACCGGGTTGCTGCTCTTCTCCGGGCAGGCCACCACCGTGTCCGGGTTGATCCCGGCCTCCAGCAGGGCCGTCGAGGTGACGATCTTCATCGTGGAGCCGGGGGCGAGCAGGCCCGTGAAGGCCCGGTTCTGGCCGCTGGAGGGGGAGTTGGCGAAGGCCAGCACGTTGCCCGTGCTCGGCTCGATCGCCACGATCGACCCCGGCTTGCCGCCCAGGTCCGCCATCGCCTTCTCGGCCGCGGCCTGGAGGTTGTTGTCGATGGTCGTCTTGAACGGCTTGGCGGGCTTGGGCTCGACGATGGTGAACAGCTTGTCGGTCGCGCCCTTGCCGGCGGTGTCGGTGATCACCACCGCGCTGCCCGCGTCCTGGTCCTTGGCCGGGTCCGGCGGCAGCAGCTTGTGGGCGTTGTCCTGGAGGGCGCCGAGCAGCGCCGGGGTGAGCGAGGAGCCCTGCAGCTGCTTGCCGTTGCGGTCCACCACGGTGCCCGCCGGGGCGAAGACCGGCTGGACGGCGATGGTCTCGGTGGCGTTCAGGTGCGGGTGGAGCACGGTCGGCGCCCAGTGCACGGCCGGGGTGTCGTCGCTCATCTTCACGACGTTCAGGAAGCCGTTGTAGTCCCACACCCGGCTGGTGCCCGCGAACTCGGCGCGCGCCTTGAAGCCCATCAGCACGCCGGTGGGCCCCGGCGTGGCGGCGGCGGACGGCGAGTCGGTGGCGGCGGGCGTCGCCCCCGCGGACGGCGTCGCGGAGGCGCCGGCGGAGGGCTTGGCGGTGGAGGGGGTGCCGGTGGCCGAGGCGAACGCCTGCGGAGTCGCCGGGCCCGCGGGGGAGAGGGTCAGCGCGCTCGGCTTCACCCCGTCCCGGAAGGCCGTCAGCGCCTTCTCGGCGGAGGCCGGGTCGTCCGTCAGCGAGGCCGCCTTGGCGAGGTCCCCGGCCGCCCAGGCCGCCAGGAAGTCCTTGGTGCCGCTGGCCGCCTGCTCGGCCGAGGGCGGCTCGGCGACCACCGTACGGGCCTTCTTGCCGCCGGAGGTGGAGTCCGAGCCGCCCATCAGGCTGTAGGCGCCGTAGCCTCCGCCCGCCAGAACGGCGACGGAAACGCCGGTGATGATGCCGATCTTGGCGCCTTTGCGCATGGTGCAGCTCCCCCAGGGGTCTCGCGGCCGGGCGCCGCCGGCGGCGCCGGAAACGCGGGTGATCCCCCCACCCTAGGCAGCGCCCGTCGGTGCGCCGACGAAATGCCGGGGACTTGTGACGGATCTGGTACGTGTCGTGCACCGCATACGGACGATCCGCGGGTGCGGGATTCCGGTCAGACCCAGCTGTTGAACCACATCCGGGCGCGCCAGTCGTCCAGCGGGATCGTCTGGCCGGTGAAGAGCGGATAGAAATACAGGAAGTTCCAGACGATCAGCAGCACCAGCAGCCCGGCCGCCGCCGAGCCGATGGCCCGCCTGTCCCGGGAGGCCGTCGCCGGGCCGATGAGCGCACCGACCAGCATCGTCACCGCGAGGGCCAGGAAGGGGACGAACACCACCGCGTAGAAGAGGAAGATCGTCCGCTCCTGGTACAGGAACCAGGGCAGGTAGCCGGCGCCCAGGCCGCACAGCAGCGCCCCGGCCCGCCAGTCCCGGCGGAAGATCCAGCGCCACAGGCAGTACACCAGCGCCACCACGGCCGCCCACCACAGCAGCGGGGTGCCGATGCCCAGCACCTCGCGGGCGCAGTTGGCGGCGGTGCAGCCGTCCTCGCCCAGCTTGGGGGAGCTGTAGTAGAAGGACACCGGCCGGCCCAGGACCAGCCAGGACCACGGGTTGGACTGGTAGGTGTGCGGGTCGTGCAGGTTGGTGTGGAACTGGTACACCGTCGTGTGGTAGTTCCACAGGGCCCGCAGGCCCTCGGGTATCCACGGGTAGTCGGTGGAGCGGCCGACCGCCCAGTCCCGGCCCCAGCCGCCCTGGCCGGGGGCGTTGCTGCTGGCGAACCAGCCCCACCACGAGGTGATGTACACGGCCAGCGCGACCAGGACGATCGAGACGAAGGCCGGCAGCACGTCCCGGGTGAGCACGGCCGCGTACGGCCGGGGGGCGCCGGCCAGCCGACGGGCGCCCGCGTCCCAGAGCACCACCATCAGGCCGAGGAACACCGCCACGTACAGGCCGCTCCACTTGGTGGCGCAGGTCAGGCCGATGCAGACGCCGGCGGCGATCCGCCACGGGCGCCAGCCCAGGTTCACCCGCTGCGCCAGGACGGCGTTCTCCACGCCGCCGAGCTTCGCGGCCAGCCTGGCCCGGGTGTGGTCGCGGTCCAGCACCAGGCAGCCGAAGGAGGCCAGCGTCCAGAACATCACCACCAGGTCCAGCAGGGCCGCCCGGCTGAGCACCAGGTGCAGGCCGTCCACCGCGAGCAGCAGGCCCGCCACGCAGCCCAGCAGGGTGGAGCGGAACATCCGGCGGGCGATCCGGGCCAGCATCAGCACCGACAGGGTGCCGAGCAGGGCCACCGAGAAGCGCCAGCCGAACGGGTTCATGCCGAACAGGTGCTCGCCGACGCCGATGATCCACTTGCCCACCGGCGGATGGACCACGTACGAGGCCATCGGGCGGTAGGGCACGGGCTCGCCCGGCGTCATGATCTTGGTGTTGGAGTCCTCGGGCCAGTTGATCTCGTAGCCGCCGTGCCAGAGCGCGTAGGCGTCCTTGGCGTAGTACGTCTCGTCGAAGATGATCGCGTGCGGCTGGCCGAGGTCGGTGAAGCGCAGCAGGGCCGCGAAGAGCGCCACCGCGAGCGGGCCCAGCCAGCCCGCCCAGCGGCACAGGAAGTACCAGAGGCCCTGCGGCAGGCGCAGGCCCAGGCGCAGCAGCAGCGGGGACTGCGCGACGTCGCGCTTGGTGACCCCGGGGCCGTCCGGCATCGGCGGCACCAGGCGCTCGGTCAGGGGCGCCGCCGGGCCCTGCGGTCGGGCCCGGAAGCCGAAGGCGGCCAGCCGTTCGGTCCAGCCCGTACCGGCGCCCGGCGTGGCCTGGAGCGCCGGCCCGCCGTCCGGTGCGCCCTGCGGGGAACGGGGGGCCGGCAGGCCGACGCCGCCCTGCGCGGTGTGGTCTGTACCAGTGGGCGTGCGAGCCGCCGTGTCTCCGTTCATCCGCCACATCGTATGGGCGGGGTTCGCACGTGCGTCCGTTCCCTCGGAAGCTGACCGAATCGTCACCAAAAGCCCCGCCGTCCGGGAACTGGAAGGATGGGGCCCGTGACAGGAGTACTCGTTCTCGCAGGCACCCCCATCGGCGACGTCTCGGACGCCCCGCCCCGGCTGCTCACCGAACTGGCCACGGCCGACGTGATCGCGGCCGAGGACACCCGGCGGCTGCGCCGCCTCACCCAGGCCCTGGGGGTGACCCCGGCCGGGCGGGTGGTCTCCTACTTCGAGGGCAACGAGGTGGGCCGCACCCCGGAACTGGTCGAGGCGCTGCTCGGCGGCGCCCGGGTGCTGCTGGTCACCGACGCCGGGATGCCCTCCGTCTCCGACCCCGGCTACCGGCTGGTCGCGGCCGCCGTCGAGGCCGAGGTCAAGGTCACGGCCGTGCCCGGGCCCTCCGCGGTGCTCACCGCGCTCGCCCTCTCCGGCCTGCCCGTCGACCGCTTCACCTTCGAGGGCTTCCTGCCCCGCAAGACCGGCGACCGGGCCCGGCAGCTCGCCACCGTCGCCGCCGAGCCGCGCACCATGGTCTTCTTCGAGGCCCCGCACCGCATCGCCGAGGCGCTGGCCGCCATGGCCGAAGCCTTCGGGCCCGAGCGCCCCGCCGCCGTCTGCCGGGAACTGACCAAGACCTACGAGGAGGTCAAGCGCGGCCCGATCGGCGAGCTGGCCGCCTGGGCGGCGGACGGCGTCAAGGGCGAGATCACCGTCGTCGTCGCCGGAGCCCCGCCCGCGGCGCCGCAGGAGCACACCCCGGCCGACCTGGCCCGGCTGGTGGCCCTGCGGGAGGAGGCCGGGGAGCGGCGCAAGGAGGCCATCGCGGCCGTCGCGGTGGAGCTGGGGCTGCCCAAGCGGGACGTGTTCGACGCCGTCGTGGCGGCCAAGAAGGACGCCGCGGTAAAGCAGTGAAATCCGGGGGTTGCGTGGCGCGAGGGGAGTCGTACCTTGGAGGGAAGGCCCCGGTAAACGCTCACTGAGTTGAAGTTTCGGTACCGGATTCCGCTTCGGAACGCGCCCTTTGTATAGGGCCTTCCAATCCGCTTCCAAGACTTCACAAGACGGGCGTCCGCCGTGGTGGTCCGGGCATTTCCTGAGAGGGAAAGACCCAGCCGGGCGAGCGTCCGGCGGGCGCTGGGAGACGGCTATGAGCGAGATGGTGGGCAGCCCCCTCGGGGGCAACGCGCTGAGCACCGCCGGCCTGGCCGGCCGACCGCACACCCCCGTCGAGACCGTGCGGGAGGCGTACTCCTTCGCGTGCCTGCGCTGCGGGTACGGGTGGGAGCAGGCGTACGACATCGAGCACCACGTGTCCAAGGAGGGCCACGTCGTGTTCGAGTACCACGCCAACGGCGTCCGGGTGCCGTCCCCGCTGCTCAAGCCGACCTGCCCCGGGTGCGGCGGCCACACCGTCCGCATCATGCGCGAGGGCCGCGTCGCCGTCGCCGACCAGCCCTGGCAGCACGCCCCCGGCTACCCGGCGCACGCCGAGCCGGCCGGGGCGCCCCCGGCGGAGGGGACCGTCAGGCCGACCGGACGCTGGGCCCGGTTCTGGTCGCGGCTGATCGGCTGACGCCGGGGCGCGCGTGCGGGCCGTCCTCCCGTGGGCGAAACGCGGTCGAGGACGGCCCCCGCACGCGACTAAGCTTTCCGACCATGGCGGCCACTGCAGACCACAGCACCACCGGGGCGGACGCCCCGACGTACTACGTTTCCACCCCGATCTACTACGTCAACGATCGCCCGCACCTCGGCCACGCGTACACCACCGTGGCGGGCGACGTCCTCACCCGCTGGCACCGCCAGCGCGGCGAGAAGGTGTGGTACCTGACGGGCACCGACGAGCACGGCCAGAAGATCATGCGTACGGCCGAGGCCAACGGCGTCAGCCCGCAGGAGTGGTGCGACAAGCTGGTCGAGGAGGCGTGGAAGCCGCTCTGGCAGCACCTGGAGATCGCCAACGACGACTTCATCCGCACCACCGAGGAGCGGCACACCGCCCGGGTGCAGGAGTTCGTCCAGGACCTCTTCGACAAGGGCGAGATCTACAAGGGCGGCTACTCCGGCCCGTACTGCGTGGGGTGCGAGGAGTTCAAGCTCCCCTCCGAGCTGCTCGACGGCGCCACCGAGGACGAGAAGCTCTGCTCCGTGCACAAGCGGCCCGTCGAGTGGCTGGAGGAGGAGAACTACTTCTTCCGCCTCTCCGCCTACGCCGAGAAGCTGCTCGAGTTCTACGCGGCCAACCCCGACTTCATCCAGCCCGCCTCGGCCCGCAACGAGGTGCTGCGCTTCGTCGAGCAGGACCTCAAGGACCTCTCGATCTCCCGCTCCACCTTCAACTGGGGCGTCCCGCTGCCCTGGGACGAGAAGCACGTCCTGTACGTGTGGGTCGACGCGCTGCAGAACTACATCACCGCCGCCGGCTACGGCAGCGACCCGGAGCGCTTCGCCGAGCTGTGGCCCGCCTCCGTCCACCTGGTCGGCAAGGACATCCTGCGCTTCCACGCCGTCATCTGGCCCGCCATGCTGATGGCCGCCGGGCTGCCGCTGCCCAAGCGGGTCGTCGCCAACGGCTGGCTGATGGTCGGCGGCGAGAAGATGTCCAAGTCCAACCTGACCGGTATCGCGCCCACCGACCTCACCTCGCACTTCGGCGTGGACGCGTACCGCTACTACTTCCTGCGGGCGATCCCGTTCGGCACCGACGGCTCGTTCTCCTGGGAGGACTTCACCGCCCGGTACACCTCCGAGCTCGCCAACGACTTCGGCAACCTGGCCTCCCGGGTCGCCGCGATGGTCGGCAAGTACTTCGGCGGGAAGCTGCCGGCCGGCGTCTCGGCCGGTGAGGCCGAGCAGGCGATCGCGGACGGGCTGGCGAAGGCCGTCTCGATCGCCGACGTGAAGATCGGCGAGGAGCTGGACTTCGCGGGCGGCATCGCGGCGATCTTCGACTTCGTCAAGCAGGTCAACGGCTACCTCACCGAGCAGGAGCCGTGGAAGGTCGCCAAGGACGAGTCGCCCGAGGGGCAGGCCCGCCTGGCCACCATCCTGTACACCGCCGCCGAGGCGCTGCGCGGCACCGCCGTCCTGCTCAACCCGGTGATGCCCTCCACCGCCGAGAAGCTGTGGGACTCGCTGGGCGCCGCCGAGGGCCTCGGCACGCTCGCCTCGCAGACCATCGCCACCACCGGGGACTGGGGCCGGCTGCCCGCCGGGGCCACCGTCGTCAAGGGCGAGATCCTGTTCCCCCGCCTCGAAGAGAAGCCGGCCGCCTGATCATGGCCAAGAAGGACGACGACCGGTCGACCCCGCCGCCGCTGCCGGAACCCCTGGCCGTGGCGGTGGCCGACTCGCACACCCACCTGGACATGCAGTCCGGCACCCCGGAGGAGGGCCTGGCCCGCGCCGCCTCCGTCGGGGTCACCACCGTCGTCCAGGTGGGGTGCGACGTGCCCGGCTCGCGCTGGGCCGCCGAACTGGCGGCCCGGTTCGAGCAGGTGCACGCGGCCGTCGCCCTCCACCCCAACGAGGCCCCGCGGATCTTCCTCGGGGACCCGGACGGCTGGTCCGGGCAGAAGCGCCCGGGCGGCGGGGCGGCCGCGCTGGACGCCGCCCTCGCCGAGATCGACGCGCTCGCCGCCCTCCCGCACGTCCGCGCCGTGGGCGAGACGGGCCTGGACTACTTCCGCACCGGGCCCGAGGGCGTGGAGATCCAGAAGGAGTCCTTCCGCCGGCACATCGAGATGGCCAAGCGGCACGGCAAGGCCCTGGTCATCCACGACCGCGACGCCCACGAGGACGTCATCGCCCTCCTGCTGGAGGAGGGCGCCCCCGAGCGCACCGTCTTCCACTGCTACTCCGGCGACGCCGAGATGGCCAAGACCTGCGCGGCACACGGCTGGTACCTCTCCTTCGCCGGCCCCGTCACCTTCAAGGCCAACCAGCCCCTGCGCGACGCCCTCACCGCCACCCCTCTCGACCGCGTCCTCGTCGAGACCGACGCCCCCTTCCTCACCCCTCACCCCTACCGGGGGCGGCCGAACGCGCCGTACCTGATCCCGGTGACGGTGCGGTCGATGGCCGCCACCTTGGGGCTGCACGAGGACGAGCTGTCGGCCGCCATCGCCGAGAACACCGCCCGCGCCTTCGACTACTGAATCCGCCTCGGGGGCGAATCGATTCGCCACACATGACCGTCAACTAGGCTTCCTGGTATGTGGCGTGAGTGGATGAGCCCGCCGTCGCGCGGCTGGACGTACGACCAGCTCCAGGACATCGACATTCCGTTCGACTGGGATCTGGTCGATGGGGTGATCACTCCCCGGGTCCGAACCGACTTCTGGCACGACGAGGTGCGCGACTCATTGACGCGTGAGCTTCGTGGCGCCCGGACCGGCCGGTTCACGGCCATCGGCCCGGTCACGGTGTTCCTTGACGATCGCAACGCGATCAGACCGGACGCAGCCGTCTTCGACCGGGTCATCTGCACCCGGACAGCGTCGGAGTTCTTGCCGTTGGAGTCGATCGCGCTGCTGGTAGAGGTCGTTTCGCCTGCAACCGAGGCCAACGACCGGTTTCGCAAGCCGGGCCAGTACGCCGAGAAGGGCATCCCTCACTACTGGCGTGTCGAGCGCGGTCCCGACCACCTGCCGGTCGTCCACGAGTTCCACCGGGACGAGGAGAAGGGCGTCTACCTGCCCGTCGCCCAGCACGAGGGCGTGCTCCGGACCTCGGTGCCGTACCCCGTGGAGATCGACCTCGCCGCGGTCGTCGAACTCTGAGTGCTCTCCGCGCCGATATCCTTGGCGCGTGAGCACCACCGAACCCACCCCTGACAGCCATCTGCTGGGCGCCGCCGACATCCGGGAGCTGGCCGCCGCGTTCGGCGTGAAGCCGACCAAGCAGCGCGGGCAGAACTTCGTCATCGACGGCAACACCGTGCGGCGGATCGTCCGTGCCGCCGGGGTGACGGAACAGGACGCGGTGGTGGAGGTCGGGCCGGGGCTCGGGTCGCTGACGCTGGCGCTGCTGGAGGTCGCGCGGCACGTGACGGCGGTCGAGATCGACCCGGTGCTGGCGCGGCACCTGCCGGACACCGTGGCCGGGCGGATGCCGGGCAAGGTGGACGCCTTCGACCTGGTGTTCAGCGACGCCATGGAGGTCACCGAGCTGCCCGGGCCGGCGCCGACCGCGCTGGTGGCCAACCTGCCGTACAACGTGGCCGTGCCCGTCCTGCTGCACATGCTGGCGACCTTCCCCAGCATCGAGCGGACGCTGGTGATGGTGCAGAGCGAGGTCGCCGACCGGCTCGCCGCCAAGCCGGGCAACAAGGTGTACGGCGTCCCGTCGGTGAAGGCCAACTGGTACGCCGACGTGAAGCGGGCCGGCGCCATCGGGCGCAACGTGTTCTGGCCCGCCCCCAACGTGGACTCCGGGCTGGTCTCGCTGATCCGCCGCGAGCCGCCCAAGACCACCGCCAGCCGTAGGGAGGTGTTCGCGGTGGTCGACGCCGCGTTCGCCCAGCGGCGCAAGACCCTGCGGGCCGCCCTGGCCGGCTGGGCCGGCTCCGCCGCCGGTGCCGAGCAGGCGCTCGCGGCCGCCGGGATCGACCACAAGCTGCGCGGGGAGATGCTGACGGTGGAGCAGTTCGCCGCGATCGCCGAGCACAAGCCCGCTACGTCTGCTGAGGACGCTGAGTGATCACCGTACGGGTGCCCGCCAAGGTCAACGTCCAGCTCGGGGTCGGCGGTCTGCGCGCCGACGGCTTCCACGACCTGGCGAACGTCTTCTTCGCGGTCGCCCTGGGCGACGAGGTCACGGCTCGTGCGGGCGAGGGCGTCACCCTGACCTGCACCGGGCCCGACGCCGCCGCCGTCCCGCTGGACGACAGCAACCTCGCCGCCCGCGCCGCCCGACTGCTCGCCGCCCACCACGGCCTCGCCGACCCCGGCGTGCACCTGCACATCGCCAAGGCCATCCCCGTCGCCGGCGGCATGGCCGGCGGCAGCGCGGACTGCGCCGCCGCGCTCCTCGCCTGCGACGCGCTGTGGCAGCTGGACACCCCCTTCGAGACGCTGCTCGACCTGGCCGCCGAACTCGGCTCCGACGTGCCGTTCGCCCTGCTCGGCGGCGTCGCCCTCGGCCGGGGCCGGGGCGAGATCCTGGAGGCGCTGCCCGTCACCGGCACCTTCCACTGGGTGTTCGCGGTGGCCGAGGGCGGCCTGTCCACCCCCGCCGTCTTCCGCGAGTGCGACCGGCTGCGCGAGGAGGCCGGCACCGGCTCCGGCGAGGCGGACGTCCGCACGCCCGACGCCGACCCGGCGCTGCTCGCCGCCCTCGCCGAGGGCGACGCCGTCGCCCTGGCCGCCGCCCTCACCAACGACCTGCAGCCCGCCGCGCTCTCGCTGCGCCCCTCGCTGGCCGCCACCCTGCGGGCCGGCACCGAGGCCGGTGCGCTGGGCGCGCTGGTCTCCGGCTCCGGGCCGACCTGTGCGTTCCTCGCCAAGGACGCGGACGCGGCCGCCGCCGTCGCCGAGGCGCTGCGGGCCTCCGGCACCTGCCGGACCGCGCACGCCACGTACGGGCCGGTGCCGGGGGCCTCGGTCGTGGCGCGGGGCTGATCGCCGGGCCGACTAGGCTGGGGTGGATCGGGGTGTCCCCGAGACCGGGGAGGGCCGAGCCCGCCCCGGAACGGGGGAGGGCAGAGCCCACCCCACGACCGCCGAACCCAGGAGCGCAGCACACGTGGCCGTCAACCTCGCCACCATCGAGTCCGTCACGAAGGTCTACGGCACCCGCGCCCTGCTGGACGGGGTCAGCCTCGGCGTCAGCGAGGGCGACCGGATCGGCGTGGTCGGGCGCAACGGCGACGGCAAGACCACCCTCATCCGGATGCTCGCCAAGCTGGAGGAGCCGGACGGCGGCCGGATCACCTGGAACGGCGGCCTCGAACCGTCCGTCCTCACCCAGCACGACTCCCTCGACCCGAAGGCCACCATCCGGCACGAGGTCATCGCCGGCCGCGCCGACCACGAGTGGCTCGGCGACGCCCGCATCCGCGACATCATCGAGGGCCTCTTCGGTGGCCTCGACCTGCCCGGTTTCGCGGACGGCCTGGACACCGTCATCGGCCCGCTCTCCGGTGGCGAGCGCCGCCGGATCGCCCTCGCCAAGCTGCTGCTCGGCTCGCCCGAGCTGATCATCCTCGACGAGCCCACCAACCACCTCGACGTCGAGGGCATCAACTGGCTCGCCCAGCACCTCCAGAAGCGCCGCTCCGCGCTCGTCTGCGTCACCCACGACCGCTGGTTCCTCGACCAGGTCTGCACCCGGATGTGGGACGTCCAGCACGGCGAGGTGCACGAGTACGAGGGCGGCTACTCCGACTACGTCTTCGCCCGCGCCGAGCGCTCCCGCATCGAGGCCGTCGAGGAGCAGAAGCGCCAGAACCTGGCCCGCAAGGAGCTCGCCTGGCTGCGGCGCGGCGCCCCCGCCCGTACGTCGAAGCCGCGCTACCGCATCGAGGCCGCCAACGCGCTCATCGCGGACGTGCCGGACCCGCGCGACAAGAGCGAGCTGATGAACTTCGCCAACGCGCGGCTCGGCAAGACGGTCTTCGACCTGGAGAACGTCACCGTCAAGGCCGGGCCGAAGCTGCTGCTGGAGAACCTCACCTGGCAGCTCGGCCCCGGCGACCGGATCGGCCTGCTCGGCGTCAACGGCGCCGGCAAGACCTCGCTGCTGCGGGCGCTGCGGGACGCGTACGCGAGCGAGGGCGACGTCCAGCCGGACTCCGGTGTGGTCAAGGTCGGCAAGACGGTGCGGCTGGCGTACCTGTCCCAGGAGGTCGTGGAGCTGGACCCGGCGACCCGGGTGCTCCAGGCCGTCGAGCAGGTCCGCTCGCGCGTCGACCTCGGCAAGGGCCGGGAGATGAGCGCCGGGCAGCTGTGCGAGCAGTTCGGCTTCGGCAAGGACAAGCAGTGGACGCCCGTCGGCGACCTGTCCGGTGGCGAGCGTCGCCGGCTGCAACTGCTGCGGCTGCTCATGGACGAGCCCAACGTGCTGTTCCTCGACGAGCCGACCAACGACCTGGACATCGAGACGCTCAACCAGCTGGAGGACCTGCTCGACGGGTGGCCCGGCTCGATGATCGTCATCAGCCACGACCGGTTCTTCATCGAGCGGACCACCGACGTGGTGCACGCGCTGCTCGGCGACAAGCGGATGCGGATGCTGCCGGGCGGCGTCGACGAGTACCTGGAGCGCCGGGCGCGGATGGCCGCCGAGGCGGCCTCGGCCGCCGCCGCTGCCGTTCCGGTGCCTGCCGGGGACGCGGCGCCCGAGGCCGGGCTCTCCGGTGGGGACCTGCGGGCGGCGAAGAAGGAGATGCAGAAGCTCGAGCGGCAGATCGCGAAGCTGGACGACAAGGAGTCCAAGCTGCACGCCCAACTCGCCGAGCACGCCGCCGACTTCTCCAAGGTCGCGGAGCTGGACGCCCAGCTGCGGGGCGTGCGGGAGGAGAAGGAGGAGCTCGAGATGAGCTGGCTGGAGCTGGCCGAGCAGGTCTGACGGTCTAGTTGTTCTTGGAGAGGAGCGTTTCGAGCTCCTCGGCGGCCCGGGCCAGCACACTGCGGTCCGGGTCGTGGGGCGCCGTCGGACGGGCCGCGGCGTGCAGCGGCGGGCGGTGCGCGCGGGCGGCCGCCGTCAGCTCGTCCAACGCCCCCCGGACCCGGTCGATCTCGGCCGGGTCCGGCGTACGGCCCCCGTAGCGGACCTGCGCGGTGTACGCCGCCACCGCGCCGCCCAGCCGCTCCAGCGCGGCCGTCGCCGGCAGCCACCGCTCGGCCAGGCGGCCCGTCGGCGGCGGCTCGGACAGGCCCTGGCTCACCTCCTGCCGGGCCTCCGCGAGCGCCCGGTACGCCGTACGGCGCAGCCACACCTGGGCCCCCGCGTCGTCGGTGGCCGCGTCCAGGTAGGCGCGCAGGGCGGTCGCCGCGGCCACCAGTCGGGGCTCGATCCGGTGACGCGGGCGCTCCGGCCACAACAGGTACCCGAAGAGCAGCACGATCGCACTGGCGAGCGCCGTGTCCAGCACCCGGGGCCAGAACTCGGCGGCGCCGCTCTGGCCGCCCAGTTGCAGCAGGACCAGCGCCATCGGGGTCATCACCACGGTGTTCAGCCCGTAGTGCGCGGCCGTCGCGTACGGGAGCAGGGCGACGCACCCGGCGGCGATCACCGTCAGCGCCCACGCGTCGGTGGTGAGGGAGAGCAGCGCGGCCGTCACCGCCACACCGAGCACCGTGCCGATCGAACGGCTCACCGCGCGCAGGAACACCGAACCGAGGTCCGGCTTGAGGACGAAGGCGATCGTCATCGGGACCCAGTAGCTCTTGCTCAACGGGTAGTTGGCCGTCACCGCCTCGCCGACCGCGATGCACAGCGCCACGCGCAGCCCGTACCGGGCGGACACCCCGGACAGCGGGCGCGCCCGCAGCCGCCACGGGTCGGGCGGCGGGACGGGGGCGGTGGACAGGTGCGCCTCGCGGCCGGCCACCGTGTCGGCGGCGGCGCGCAGAGCCGCGTCCAGGGCCTGCCGGGCCGGGGTGTCGGGCTGCCAGTCGGGCACGGCGACGTCGGCGGCGCCTTGGCGTACCGCCTGCGCGAGCCGCGTCGGGACGGCGGCGATCTCGGGCGGGACCGGGCGGGAGGCCCACAGCAGCCCGGTGGCCGCCTCGGTGGCGGCGAGGGCTGCCTCGTACATCCGCTGGAGGCGGCTGTCGCTGTGACTCGGCCGCGGGAGGAGGTCCTGCAACTGGTTCAGACGGGCCGTCAGCACCTGCCGGGAAGCCGCCGCCCGCGGCGTCCCCAGGTCGGAGAGGGTGCGGCCCAGCGCCTCGTACGCCGTGGCCAGTGCGCGCCGCCGCGGATCGGCCTCCGGCCGCTGCCGGGTGCGAGCGGGCAGGCCGAGCACCAGGACCAGGGCGGCGCCCACCGGCATCATCGGCGCCGCCGCCCACCACGGATGCGGCAACGGCATGCCACTGCCCAGCGCCGCCGACACCAGCAGCAGCATCCCCGCCGCGGACCCGCGCGGGCCCGTCGCGCTCAGGGCGCCGGAGACGAAGGCCGTGAGGGTGAGCGCGGCGCCGAGGACGAGAGCGGAGGCGTGGGCGTGCTGGAGCGTGGTGCCGATCAGCATGCCCAGCGCGGAGGCGCCGACGGCCGTGCCGATGCGGGTGATGCGGAGGCGCAGCGGCTCGACCCGGTCGTTCATCGTCGCGTGCATCGCCCCGAGACCCGCGAACACCCCGAGATCCAGCCGGTGGGTCAGTAGACCGACGGCGAGGGGCACCACCATGCCGACGGCCGCCCGCAGCATCAGGGCCAGGGGGAGGGGTGGCCGGGCGGGGCGTGCGGCGCGGGCCCACCAGGGGGAGTGCGGTGGATGCATGGGTCACGTCCGTTCTGCGGCCTCGGGTCGCTGCTGTGCGACATTGCGCGGCAGATGGGGCGTACCCGGCGATTCTAGCCGGGGGCGGGTGGGGCCGGCCGGGGCGGTGTTCGTGTCAAGTTCGTACCGATCGTGCACGGCGGGCCGAGGCCCCTGCCGGGACGACGGGGGTGATGGCTACCATGACGGAGGCGCAATGTGCCTACAGGGCGGGCGGGTTCGGCCGAAGGCGCACGAGCGAGAAGTCGTCGGTGTGAGGTGAGCGGAGCGGTCTCCCGGAGGTCCGGGGGAGCGTCCGTACGGGGGAGGAGTGAACTGCTGTGGCAGATCCGGACAAGGTGCTCGGGGATTGGGAAAGCAAGACGCCGCCCGCACCGGCGGCGCCGTCGGACCCAGGAGGGTCGGCCGAGGACGCGCCATACCTGCTGGACAGTCAGATCGTCATCCCCATGGGCGTGCCCATCTACGGCGGGACCAAGGTCAACGTCGCTCCGGTCGTCAGCACGGGGCAGACGGACACCAGCGCCAAGCAGTTGGTGGACGCCTTCGGGAAGCACGACGTCAAGGTCGAGATCGACACGCTGACGACCTTCGCGAAGAAGATCGAGGCCCTGCTGCTGGCGATGGAGGGATCCGCCGCCGCGCCGTACAAGGTGCAGCAGCAGAAGGTGGAGGGCCCGCACCTCGGAGAGGGCTTCACCGAGGCGACCGTGCTGACCGGGGCGTACGACAAGGTGCACAAGGAACTCGCCAAGCTGCACAAGGACTTCGCCGCACAGATCAAGGCGATGCAGGACTCGGTCTCGAAGTCGGCGAGCAACTACGCGTCCAACGAGGACCACACGACGGCAGCGCAGAAGGCGGTCGCCGCCAATGCGGCTGCGCCGCCCGCGTCGAGCGGTGACAGGAACCAGACGGCTGCCAGCTGACGGCTGGGTGGGTTGAAGAGACACGGGGATACGGGGAGTAGGCAGTGTCGGACGGAACGACGAATTTCGCGGACAAGACCCACCAGCAACTCATCGCGATGGTCACGAGCACCCAGCCTTCGCTCGTGCTGAGCCGGAGTCAGCAGCTACAGGCGGCCGGACGCGTGCTGGGCGAGCTGAGCGCGGCGCTCAAGTCGCATCTCGGCAACGTCAATTGGGAAGGCCAGGCCGGCGAGAACTTCAAGACCTGGGCAGGCAACCTGCAGCAGTCCGCCGAGAAGCTCGGTGCCTATGCGGCGAATGCGGGCACGGCCATGCACCAGGCCGGCGAGATGCTCAGCAGCGTCAAGGCCGGCATGCCGGAGTTTCCGAGGGACGCGCAGCGCCAGGTGCTGAGGCGCGGAACGCAGCAGCCCCTCCCCTCGGTCGTCAACGGCATTCTTCTGTTCAGCACCAACCCGAATGATCCCGGAAATCCGAACACCGCGCAGATCGACGATGCGATGAAGGGCAAGCTGGCGCTCGACGGCAATCCGTGGGTTACCGACGCGATGTTCAAGGCGAGCGAGAGCCAGGTCTACAGGGCGCACCAGGACGCCATCCACCAGATGGAGAAGCTGGGCCAGGCGTACTCGGCGGCGACGACGACGCTGACCGGGCTCGGCGACAATGTGGTGCTGCCGGGGACGCCTGGAGAAGGCAATAAGCAGTACAGCAGCTCTGACTACCCGAACGGTGGCGGCTATGGGGGCGGTTCCGGCGGCTACGTCAGCCGCCCGCGTCGTGGCAGCAGCAGCACCGGAGGGAGCTACCAAGCGTCCACTGCCAACTACGCTGGCAGCTCGGTCTCCTACCGTGAGCCGGGAACGGGTTCCTGGGAATCGACCTCAGGGAGAGCAGGGTCGATCCCTCCGCACGGTGGCGGGCAGGCGCCGCTGCCGCAGGACCCCGGATCGGTGGGATCGCCCTCGTCGCCATCCAGCCCCATCGATCCCACTGGCACAGGCATCGACAGCCTGCCGCCTTCGTCGACCCTGCCGAACCCGACGATTCCCGGAAGTGGGCCGCTGACGCCGGATGGCCCGGGTTCCACTCCTATCTATCAGGGTGGCGGGCTCAATTCCCCTGGCGGCGGGCCGGGGATTCCGGGCGGGTACCCGACGGGTGCTCAGGGCCCGGGCTTCCCTGTCGGGGGCGGGCCCGGGGCCGTCCCGGTGAAGGGCGGTGGTTCGGGCTCCACCCGGCCGGTTCCGTTCGGCGGCGCCAAGGGGCCCGGAAGTCCTGGCGCGCCCGCGCTTCCGGTCGGGAAGGTGTTCGGTCTCAATGAGGCCGGGCCGGCTGGAGGTAATCGAGGTGGAATGCCCATGGGTGGGATGCACCCCATGGGCGGTCACGGTGCCGGAGGCGGCGGCGGTGGATCGAGGGGAAGGGGCTTGACCTCGACCCCGGGCGGTGTGGTCGGCGGCCGTAAGGGGCCTGCCGCCAGTGGTGAGTTCACGCCGGGTGGCACGGGCCTGCGTAACCGTGCGGGAGCTGGAGCTGCCGAGGGCGGTGCACGGGGGCAGAACGGGATGATGGCCCCGGGCATGGCCGGCCACGGCGGTAGGAACGAGCGCGACCGTCGCAAGCGCGCGGACTATCTGCACGAGGACGAGGAGACCTGGACCAGCGGTACTCCGTACAGCAACCCGGACGTGATTGAGTAGGACGGCAATCACTGCCCGGCCGCTGGGCTCGCCCGGCGGCCGGGCAGACCTGTTCAGGGCACGCTTAGTAGGCAAGGGAGTTGTGGTGGGGCGATTGAGCGTGCGACTGCGTTGGCGTGTCGTGACTGCGATGCTTCTGGGGGTCGGAACGGTGGTGTGCCCGGCTGTGGCACCCGCCTTCGCCGGCGATTCGATCCGCGGGGATCAGTGGCACTTGGATTCGATGCATGCCCCCGAGCTGTGGAACACATCGAAGGGGGAGAACATCACTGTCGCGGTCATCGACGGTGGATTCAAACTGGATCACCCGGACCTGGCTGGGCAGTTTCTCCCGGGTAAGGACTTCAGCGGAGGCTCGGGGGGAGTCGGGTCCTATGTCGAGGGGCACGGAACGGGGATCTCGAGCCTCATCGCAGGAACGGGCCGCGCCAATGGGGGAAAGGGGGCCTACGGCCTCGCGCCAGGTGCCAAGATTCTTCCTTTGAAGATTGACACCGGCGCTGGAGGTTCAGTGCCCGATCACGATTTCTTGGACCAGATCGGGCAGGCCGTCACCTACGCAGTCGAGCACGGCGCCAAGGTCATCAATATTTCTCTGGGGACCAGAGCGGCCCCGGTTGATGCCGCCGATGTTGCGAACCTGAACAAGATCTTGGCTTGGGCGCGGGCCAAGGGCTCTCTCGTGGTGGCCAGCGTCGGAAACGATGCTCAGGTGGGGAATCCGGTCGAGTACCCGGGCGCCCTCCCCAATGTGGTCGGGGTCGGCGCCACGGACCGGGAGGGGAAAGCGACCGACGAGTCGGAGTCCGGCCCGCAGGTCACGCTCGTCGCGCCAGGTATGGACATGATTGCGGCGTGCACCGGTTCGACCGGGTACTGCAAGAGCCACGGGACCTCGGATTCGGCTGCCCTGGTCTCGGCGTCGGCAGCGCTGGTGTGGTCGGTGCACCCGGAGTGGACGGCGAATCAGATCCTGCGCGTTCTCATCAATACGGCAGGCAAGCCGAGTGGCGGGTCCGACCGCACGGACTACCTCGGATACGGTGCCGTCCGACCCCGCATCGCCTTGGTGACCCCGGGCGACCCCGGGCCGGCGGACAAGTCCCCGCTGTCAGCCGACTCGGCTCCGCCGACTGCCGTGCCGTCGCCGACCGTCAGTGCATCCGCCACTCCGTCCTCGCGGCCGAGTCCCACCGAGACCGACGTGGCGGTGGGGGCGCCGCCCTCGCAGCCGAAGGCTGACGCGTCGTCGGGTTCGGGCGGGAGCGTGCTGCCGATCGTCGGGGGTGTGGTGGCCGGGCTGGTGGTGGTCGCGGGTGTGGTGTTCGTCGTGGTGCGGCGGCGGAAGGGTGCCGTCTACCCGCCGAACCCGTAGGCCGGGGCGGGGAGTCGTGAAGTGTTGGCGGGCTGCGGTCGGGGCGCTGGTGGTGGCGGCGGTGGTGGTGGCTGGGCCGGTTGCTGCCGCCGACACCATTCGGCAGCAGCAGTGGCATCTGGAGGCGATGCACGCGCAGGAGATGTGGAAGGCGACCAGGGGGCAGGGCATCACCGTCGCCGTGATCGACGGCGGGTTCAACCTGCAACACCCGGACCTGGCAG
This sequence comes from Kitasatospora sp. NPDC051170, assembly GCF_044455705.1. Taxonomy (NCBI): domain Bacteria; kingdom Bacillati; phylum Actinomycetota; class Actinomycetes; order Kitasatosporales; family Streptomycetaceae; genus Kitasatospora; species Kitasatospora sp. NPDC051170. The sequence goes on from NZ_JBITFA010000002.1 coordinate 330,858, forward strand.
GCCAGTTCCTCCCCGGCAGGGACTTCAGCGGCAGCTCCGGCGGCGTCGGGTCCGACCCGGACGGGCACGGTACCGGGATGGCCGGTCTCATCGCGGGGACGGGCAAGGGCCTGGGCGGGACGGGAGCCCAGGGTCTGGCGCCCGGCGTGAAGCTGCTTCCCCTCAAGATCAACAATGGGACGGTCGAGTCGCTCGTCCCGTCCGCCTTCACGGGACAGCTCTCGGCGGCCATCACCTACGCGGCCGACCAGGGCGCCGAGGTCGTCAGCATCTCGCAGGCGATGAGTGAGGCGGTGACGTCGCCGGAGGACGTGGCCACCCTGCGAAGCGCCGTCGCCGCCGCGCGGGCGAAGGGCGTTCTCGTGGTCGCGAGTGTCGGCAACGACGCACAGAAGGGCAATCCGGTCGAGATCCCGGCGGCTCTGCCGGGAGTCGTCGGCGTCGGGGCGGCCGATCGGGACGGCACGGCGACGGACGAGTCCGGGTACGGGCCGCAGGTGGCCTTCGTGGCGCCGGGGAAGGATCTGATCGCCGCCTGCACCGCGCCCTCCGGTTACTGCCGGAGTCACGGCACCTCGGACGCGACGGCCCTGGTGTCCGCCTCGGCCGCGCTGGTGTGGTCGGCGCATCCGGAGTGGACGGCGAACCAGGTTCTGCGGGTGCTGATCGACACGGCTGACGGGCCGAAGGGCGGGCCTGCGCGTACGGACCGCCTCGGATACGGCTCCGTACGGCCCTGGATCGCCCTGACGGCTCCGATCGATCCCGGCCCGGCGGATGTTCCGCCGCTTCCGATCGCTCAGGCCACACCCTCCACCACACCCTCCACCACGCCGTCCAGCACGCCGAGTTCGGCGGCGGCGACCCCCAGCGGCATGCCCAAGGTCGATGCGTCGCGAGGCTCCGGCGGGAGTGTCGGCCTGCCGATCGCCGCAGGCGCGGTGGTGACGGCCCTGGCCGTGGCCGCCGGCGTGGTGTTCGCCGTCCGGCGGCGGAGGCGTGGGTCGACCGCCGCGCGGTAGGAGGCGCGGTCGCGCGCGGGGGCGCGAGCCGCACCGGGCGCATCGGGCTCACCCGGCCGGGGGCTGGTGGTGGGCGCGGCGGGGTCGGGAGGGTGGCGGTATGAGTGCGAAGGATGGGCAGGTGCGGCGGGCGGCGGTGGCCGCGTTGGTCGGGACGGCGATCGAGTTCTACGACTTCTTCATCTACGGGACGGCGGCGGCGCTGGTCTTCGGGCCGGTGTTCTTTCCCGGCCTCGGTGCGGTGGGGGCGTTGGTGGCGGCGTTCTCGGTGTACGCGGTGGCGTTCCTGGCGCGGCCGTTGGGGGCGGTGGTGTTCGGGCATTTCGGGGACAGGGTGGGGCGGCGGGCGGTGCTGGTGGTGTCGCTGCTGCTGATGGGGGTGGCGACGGCGCTGGTGGGGGTGTTGCCGGGGTTCGGGGTGTGGGGGTGGTGGGCGCCGGGGGTGCTGGTGGTGTTGCGGGTGTGTCAGGGCGTGGGGTTGGGCGGGGAGTGGGGTGGGGCGGCGCTGTTGGTGGCGGAGAACGCGCCGGCGGGGCGGCGGGGGCGGTACGGGGGGTTCCTGCAGTTGGGGCCGACGCTGGGGTTCGTGTTGGCGAACGGGGTGTTCCTGGCGCTGCAACTCGGGTTGAGCGAGCGGGCGTTCAGGGACTGGGGGTGGCGGGTGCCGTTCGTCGCCTCGCTGGCGCTGGTGGCGGTGGGGCTGTTCGTGCGGCTGCGGCTGGAGGAGTCGCCGGTGTTCCGTGGGGAGGAGTGCGCCCGCAGGGTGCGGTTGCCGCTGGCGGAGGTGCTGCGGGGGCACTGGCGGCGGGTGCTGGCGGGCTGCGGGGTGATCACCGTGGGGTACGCGCTGTTCTACCTGACGACCACCTTCGCCCTGGCGTACGCGTCCACCGGTCTGGGCCTGGGGAGCACGATGGTGCTGTCGGTGCTGCTGGTGGGCGCGCTGGGCATGGGTGGCACGGTGTGGCTGAGCGCCTCGCGCAGTGACGGGTGGGGGCGGCGGCGGACGCTGGGGTGGGCGACGGCGCTGGCGGGGTCGTGGTCGCTGCTGCTGTTCCCGTTGCTGGAGAGCGGGCGCCGGCCGCTGGTGTTCGTGGCGCTGGTCGGGGCGATGCTGGTGCTGGGGGCGATGTTCGGGCCGGTGGCGGCGTTCCTGCCGGAGCTGTTCCCGACGCGGGTGCGCTACACGGGCGCGGCGCTGACGTACAACCTGGGCGGCGTGGTGGGCGGGGCGACGACACCGCTGGTGGCGACCAGGCTGACGGAGGCGTGCGGGACGGCGCAGCCGGTGGGCTGGTACCTGGCGGGGCTGGGCGTGGTGGCGCTCGCCTGTCTGCGGCTGCTGCCGGAGACGGGCGGTACGGAGCTGGCGGCGGCGGGCCGCCGGGCGCCCGCGCTGAACGCGGACCCGGCGGCCTGAAGCACGGATCAGACGGAGAGGGCGGCCCGGCCGGCGAGGAGGACGGCGGTGTGCCGGGCGACGCGCTCGCCGAGGTGCTCGGCGGTGGCGATGTCGGCCTTGTGGACGGCCTCCGGGCCGGCGTCGGTGGGGGAGGAGGCGGCGGCGCCGTTGGAGAAGCCGAGGCGGTTGAGGTCGTCCTCGCTGGCGGTGGTGGCGTTCCAGCCGGGCTTGAGGCCGAGGTTGACCCAGCTCATGCCGTGCTGGGCGGCGAGGGTCTGGAAGTAGCCGAGGGTGCCGGCCTTGTCGCCGCTCTTGGAGGCGGAGTTGGTGAAGCCGGCGGCGACCTTGTCCTTCCAGGCGTCGGTGAACCAGCGCTTGCTGGTGGCCTCGGCGAAGACGTGGAAGGCGCCGGAGGCGGTGCCCATGTAGGTGGGGGAGCCGAAGACGATCGCGTCGGCGGCGTCGAGCTGGGCCCACTGCTCCTCGGTGATGGTGTCGACGGCGATCGACACGACCTCGGCTCCGCCGGCGGCGGCACCGCGGGCGACGGCCTCGGCGAGGACGGCGGTGTGGCCGTAGCCGGAGTGGTAGGCGAGGGCGACGGTCGGACGGACGGCGGTCATGTGGGCACTCCCGGGCGATGAGGAACGGCGGAGGAACGGCGGAGGACGGACGCGGGGAGCGGGCCCCGCCTCGATGGTCTCCAATATAGACCAGGTCTCCATCAGTAACCAAGGGTGGATTGGAGACCGAAGGACTACTCTGGACGGCATGACGACGGCGCAAGCCGCCCGGGTCGCGACGACCGGGCGAGGAGAGACGAGGGAGACCGAGGAGCCGGTGCTCGAACACGACGTGTTCGCCCAGCTCTGCCCCAGCCGCGCGGTGTTCGCCGAGCTGGCCGACAAGTGGTCGATGCTGATCCTGATGAGCCTGGTCACCTGCGGCCCGCAGCGGTTCTCCGAACTGCAGCGCGGGGTCGGCGGGGTCAGCCGCAAGATGCTCACCCAGTCGCTGCGCACCCTGGAGCGCAGTGGCCTGGTGCTGCGCACGGTCTTCCCGGAGACGCCCCCGCGGGTGGTCTACGACCTGCTGCCGCTCGGCCGCGAGCTGGCCGGACTGCTCGAGCCGCTGGGCCGCTGGACGGAGCTGCGCACCGGGCAGATGCTCGCCGCCCGCGAGGAGTTCGACGCGGCGCACGCCCCCGACGGGCCGTAGGGCCGGGATCGATTTCCCTTCCGCCCCGGCGGCCGTGTAATGTCTTCCTTGTTCGACCGGCCCGGCGGAAACGCCCGGCAAGCCCCTATAGCTCAGTCGGTAGAGCGTCTCCATGGTAAGGAGAAGGTCTGCGGTTCGATTCCGCATGGGGGCTCCACATGAAGACCCCCGCCTCACGGCGGGGGTCTTTCGCGTTCCGCCGTGGTGCAGAGGTCTGGCAGGTCGGGTACGGAATGCGCTGTGATGGTGCGTCATCGGCCGCCCGCCCGCCCGAGGGGCGCGGGCTCGGGCCGGGCCCCGACCTGGAGGCGTCATGGGCGTTCGACTCGTGGTGGTCGACGACCACCGGCTGTTGGCGGAGGCGTTGGCGACCGCGCTGCAACTGCGCGGCCACCGGGTGCTGGCGGTCGGCACCCCGGCCGCGACCGCGGCCGACCTGGTGGCGGGGCGCCGGCCCGAGGTGTGCCTGCTGGGCGTGGCGGCGCCGGGGGAGCCGGGGGCCTTCGACGGGCTGCGCCGGATCCGCCGCGAGCGCCCCGAGGTGGCGGTGATCGTGCTCGGCCCGGTGGGTGAACTGCGCGGCGTGGCAGGGGCGTTCGCGGCCGGCGCGGCGGGCTACGTGCCCAGCGACGAGCGGATCGAGGTGGTCGAGCGGGCGATCGGACGGGCCCGCGCGGGCGAGGCCGCCGTCGCCGTGGACGTGCTGCGCGGGGCCTTCGACCAGTTGCTGCGCCCGGTCGTCGAGCCGGACGACGAGGCCGTGCGGCTGCTGCGGCTGCTGACCCGCCGTGAGGTGCAGGTGCTGGGCCGGATCGCGGACGGCGAGGACACCGCGGCGATCGCCGCCGGGATGCGGATCGCCGCGAGCACCGCCCGTACCCATGTGCAGCGGGTGCTGATGAAGCTCGGCGCGCGTACGAGGCTGGAGGCGGCCGCGGTGGCGGCGCGCACCGGCCTGCTGGAGCGGATGTCCGGGAGCTGAGCGGCGGACGGGGCCGGGAGACCCGGAGCCGCACCGGGCCCGCGGATGTGGTCCGGAGCACTCCGACGGACAGGGAGAATGGCCCCAGTCGTTCGCACTTCGTCGACGGCGCCGCCGAAGGGGCGGGTCGTCGTCGCGCGCTGGAGGTCTTGACATGAGTAAGTACCTGGTCACGGGTGGCGCCGGCTACGTCGGCAGTGTGGTGGCCGCCCACCTGCTGGAGGCGGGTCACCAGGTGACCGTCCTGGACGACCTCTCCACCGGGTTCCGCGAGGGCGTCCCGGCGGGTGCCGAGTTCGTCGAGGGGCGCATCCAGGAGGCCGGCAAGGTGCTGGACGGCTCCTTCGACGGCGTGCTGCACTTCGCCGCCTCCTCCCAGGTCGGCGAGTCGGTCGTGGACCCGGAGAAGTACTGGCGCAACAACGTGGCCGGCTCCCTGGAGCTGATCAGCGCGATGCGCGAGGCCGGCGTGCGCAGGCTGGTGTTCTCCTCCACCGCCGCGACCTACGGCGAGCCGGAGGCCGTGCCGATCGCCGAGACGGCCCGCACCGCCCCGACCAACACCTACGGCGCCACCAAGCTGGCCGTCGACCACCTGATCACCGGCGAGGCCGTCGCCCACGGCCTGGCCGCCGTCTCCCTGCGCTACTTCAACGTGGCCGGCGCGTACGGCGCCTACGGCGAGCGGCACGACCCCGAGTCGCACCTGATCCCGCTGGTCTTCCAGGCCGCGCTGGGTCAGCGCCCGCACATCGCGGTCTACGGCGACGACTACCCGACCCCGGACGGCACCTGCATCCGCGACTACATCCACGTCGCCGACCTCGCCGACGCCCACCTGCTGGCGCTGGACGCGGCCAAGCCGGGCGAGCACCTGATCTGCAACCTGGGCAACGGCAGCGGCTTCTCGGTGCGCGAGGTGATCGAGTCGGTCAAGCGCGTCACCGGCCGCGAGATCCCGGTGCAGGTCGCCGCCCGCCGCGCCGGCGACCCGGCCGTGCTGGTCGCCTCCGCCGCCCGCGCCCACGAGGCCCTCGGCTGGACGCCGCGCCGCCCGAACCTGGACGACATCGTGGCCGACGCCTGGAAGTTCACCCTGGAGAAGAACGGCAGCTGATCCGGCCGCCGAGGGCGCCGCTCCCCACCCGGGGGCGGCGCCCTCGGTCTTTCCCGAAACGGTCAACACCGTTCACTTGGGTACCTCCTGACGAAACTTCACCAAACCGCCACGAGCGCCCTTCCCGGCCCGTACGCTGTTGGCGGCACCGGTGGGGGCGGGTGCCCTTCGGCCGGGACGGCCGGCTCGGACGGTCTGAGCAGGGGGGAACTGAGGATGGGGCGGATTCGGGTCCTGGTGGTGGACGACCACCGGATCTTCGCCGAGGCACTGGCCGCGTCACTGGCCGCCGAACCCGACGTGGAGGTGGGCGCGGCCGGCAGTGCCGCCGCCGCCGAGCGGGCCCTGGAGCGGGCCGCCGGTGAGGGGCGGGCCTACGACGTGGTGCTGATCGACGCCGATCTCGGTTCCCAGGGCGCAGCTCCGGCGCTGCCGCCCTCCTCCGGCCCGGCCGTCGCACCGGGCCAGCCCGGCCCGCCGGGCGTACGGCGGCGCCCGGCACCGGCGGTGCCGCAGCCGCGCCGCCCGGCCGCCCCGCCCGGATGCGCCCCGCCGGCCGGCGGACACCCAGGGGACGCGCTGCGCGCCCAGACCTCCCGCCTCGAGACCCATCGGGCCGACCAGCTCAGGCCGGCGCCCCCGGCCTCGGACGGCATCACCCTGCTGGGCCGGCTGCGCCGCGCCCACCCGGGGCTGCGCGCCGTCGTGCTGGCCGCCGCCGACGACCCGCACCGGGCCGCCCGCGCCCTGCACGCCGGGGCCACCGGCTGGGTGGCGAAGGAGAGTTCGCTGGCCCGGCTGCTCGCCGTGGTCCGGGGCGTGCTGCGGGACGAGACGCACCTGCCGCCGGCCCTGCTGACCGGGGTGATCCGCGAGCTGACCACCGCCCGGCGCGACCGCACCGAGAGCGAGCGGCTGGTGGACACCCTGACCCCGCGCGAGAAGCAGATCCTGCGCTGCATGGTCGCGGGCCTGGGCCGCCAGGCCGTCGCCGAGCGGCTCTACCTGTCCCCGCACACCGTCCGCACCCACATGCAGAACGTGCTGGGCAAGCTGGGCGTGCACTCCACGCTGGCCGCCGTCGCGGTCGCCCGCCGGGCCGGGGTCAGTCCGGCCGAGCCGGCCGCGCCCGCGCCGACGCAGCCGGTGGCGAGCAGCTCCGAGCGCGGCTGAGCACGGAAGAGCACGGCTGAGCACGGCTGAACACGGAAGAGCCCGAGGAGGCCGAGGAAGCCGAACGGCCGGGTCAGCCCGGGAAGTTGTCGAACGGCGCGACCAGCAGCCGCAGCAGGGCCGCGAGTTCGCCCTGCTGGCCCGCGGTGAGCTGGGCGAGCAGTTCGCGCTCGTGGACGAGCAGTCCGGCGAGGGCCTGGTCGGCGCGGTCTCGGCCGTCGTCGGTGAGGCGGACGAGGACGCCGCGCCGGTCGTCCGGGTCGGGCAGCCGCTTGACGAGGCCCTTGCCGGTGAGGCGGTCGATCCGGTTGGTCATGGTGCCGGAGGTGACCAGGGTCTGGGTGAGCAGCTGGCCGGGGGAGAGCTGGTACGGGGAGCCGGCCCGCCGCAGGGCGGTCAGGACGTCGAACTCCCAGGGCTCCAGGCCGTGCTCGGCGAAGGCGGTGCGGCGGGCACGGTCGAGGTGCCGGGCGAGCCGGCTGACCCGGCTGAGTACCTCTAGCGGCTCCACGTCGAGGTCGGGGCGCTCCCGGCGCCACGCTGCGACCAGCCTGTCGACCTCGTCCTCCATGACGATCAGTGTATCGGTGGATGTGTCGATGTGAAGTCTCTTGACATCGAGAAATGTGCCAGCAAGGCTACATGTGGATATCTTGATATCGAGATACATGAGAGGTGCGCCATGGCCACCCCCGTCTGGGACCCGGCTCAGTACCTGCGCTTCGCCGACGAACGCAACCGTCCGCTGCGCGACCTGCTCGCTCGCGTCCCCGCTCTTCCGCACCCCGGCGCCGAGGTGCTCCTCGACATCGGCTGCGGCCCCGGCAACTCCACCGCCGCCCTGCGCGAGCGCTGGCCCGACGCCCACCTCACCGGCGTCGACTCCTCCGCCCCCATGCTGGCCACCGCCCGCGCCGAGGGCGAGCCCCGCGCCGAGTACCTGCTCGCCGACGCCCGTGACTACGACCCGGCCCCCGCCGCTCCCGACCTGGTCTTCTCCAACGCCCTCCTCCAGTGGGTGGACGGGCACCTGGCCGTGCTCACGCGCTGGGCCGACGCCCTGCGCCCCGGCGGGGTCGTCGCCTTCCAGGTGCCGGGCAACTTCGACGCCCCCAGCCACACCCTGCTCGCCGACCTGCGCCGCAGCGCCCGCTGGCGCGACGCGCTCGGGGTGGAGGCCGTACGCGCCGGGGTCCACCGGCCCGAGCGCTACCTCGAGGCCCTGGCCGGCGCCGGCTGCCAGGCCGACGTCTGGGAGACCACCTACTGCACCCTGCTCCCGGGGGAGGACCCCGTCCTGGAGTGGGTCAAGGGCACCGCACTGCGCCCCGTCCTCACCCGGCTCGCCGACCCGGCCGACCGGGCCGACTTCCTCGCCGAGTACGGGCGGCTGCTGCGCGATGCGTACCCGGCCGGGGAGTACGGCACGGTGTTCCCGTTCCGGCGGATCTTCGCCGTGGGGACCAAGGGCTGACGCGGGCGGGACCGAGGGCCGACGCCGGCGAGACCGGTAGGGATCGAGGGCCGACGCCGTGGGGGCCGAGGGCCGACGCGGCCCCGGGCTCAGGCCTTGCGGTCGCCGACCAGGTTCGGGTGCCGCTCCAGGCCCTCCAGCCCGTGCCAGGCCAGGTTCACCAGGTGGGCCGCCACCGTCGCCTTGTCCGGCTTGCGGACCTCCAGCCACCACTGGCCGGTCAGGGCGACCATCCCGACGAGCATCTGCGAGTACATCGGGGCCAGCCGCGCGTCGAAGCCCCGGGACTTGAACTCCAGGCCGAGGATGTCCTCGACCTGGGTGGCGATGTCGCTGATCAGCGAGGCGAAGGTGCCGGTCGACTGGGCCACCGGCGAGTCCCGGACGAGGATGCGGAAGCCGTCCGTCGAGGTGTCGATGTAGTCCATCAGCGCGAAGGCCGCCTGCTCCAGCAGCTCCCGGGAGTGCCCGCCGGTCAGCGCCCCGGTGACCATGTCCAGCAGCAGCTGCATCTCGCGGTCCACGACGACGGCGTACAGCCCCTCCTTGCCGCCGAAGTGCTCGTACACCACCGGCTTGGACACCCCGGCGCGCTCGGCGATCTCCTCCACCGAGGTGCCGTCGTAGCCGCGCTCCGCGAAGACCGTCCGGCCGATCTCCAGCAGCTGCTCGCGCCGCTGCTTGCCCGTCATCCGGACCCGCCCGCCGCGCCGGCGCGGGGCCGCGGCCCCGCCCCGCTCCGTACCCCCGTCGACGGCCCCCGTCGGTGCAGCGGCGCGCGGACGGGCGGGCGCCGCATCGGGCGCCGCGTCCGTCCGCGTGCTGTGGTGACCGCCTGTGCTGTCTGCGCTGCTCCCGTTCACCCCTACATCATGCTGGAAGCGCCGCCTCATGCGGCGCGGCGGGCGGCGATCCGCTGCGCGTCCGGCCAGCGGACGTCCCGGACCCAGCCGGCCAGCTCGAACCAGCGGATCAGCCGGGCCGAGGAGTCGATCTGCCCGCGCAGCACCCCGTGCCGGGCGGCGGTCGGGTCGGCGTGGTGCAGGTTGTGCCAGGACTCGCCGCAGGACAGGACCGCGAGCCACCAGACGTTGCCGGAGCGGTCCCGGGAGCGGAAGGGGCGCCGGCCGATGGCGTGGCAGATCGAGTTGATGGACCAGGTGACGTGGTGCAGCAGCGCCACGCGCACCAGCGAGCCCCAGAAGAAGGAGGACAGCGCGCCCTGCCAGGAGAGCGTCACCAGGCCGCCGACCAGCGCGGGCAGCAGCAGGGAGATGAGGGTCCAGAGCCAGAACGTCCGGGAGATCCGCCGCATGGCCGGGTCCTCGACGAGGTCGGGGGCGTACTTGGCCTGAGAGGTCTGCTCCTCGTCGAACATCCAGCCCATGTGGGCCCACCACAGGCCCTTCATCAGGGCCGGGACGGTCTCGCCGTAGCGCCAGGGCGAGTGCGGGTCGCCGTCCTTGTCGCTGAAGCGGTGGTGGCGGCGGTGGTCGGCGACCCAGCGCACCAGCGGGCCCTCGACGGCCAGGCTGCCGGCGATGGCCAGGGCCAGGCGCATCGGGCGGTTCGCCTTGAAGGCGCCGTGGGTGAAGTAGCGGTGGTAGCCGACGGTGACGCCGTGGCAGGTGAGGAAGTACATGACGACGGCGATCGTGACGTCCGTCCAGCCGAGCCCCCAGCCCCAGGCCACCGGGGCGGCGGCCAGCAGGGCGGCGAAGGGCACGAGGATGAACAGCACCAGCGCGAGCCGCTCGGCGAAGCCCTGGCGCTCCCCGCCGCGGGTGGCGGACAGCTGGGCGGCGTCGGCGGCCTCGTCGCTGGAGGGATCGAGGGAGGGGTCGAGGGAGGGGTCGGGGGAGGGGGTGGGGAGCGCGGGGGACCCCGCGCGCGCCTCGCCGGCCTGGATGGTCATGGGCGTCCCTTTGCGGCGTCCCGGAACGGGAGAGGAGCGGAGGCTACGTTCGCGTAACCTACGGCATCGTAGGTTGCGCTCCGTGGTCGTGGGAACACACCGCCGCGCGGCGCTTGAGTGAATTCACCCGACTGGATGGATGAACCGTCGTGTCGGTTCGACGCCGTGAGGTTCGCTCCGGATCGGGCGGGACGGTTGGCGGCGGGTGGTAGATGTGAGGCCCGTCAAGCCGTAGTCTTGGGCGAGCGCGCCGCCGGGAGTGACTGTGGGCGGCTGTGCGGTCCCGGATCGTCTAAGGGCAGGACAGCTGGTTTTGGTCCAGCTTATGGGGGTTCGAATCCTCCTCCGGGAGCACTCCGAACGGCCACGGGCGGGAATCCGCACGTCGAGGGCCCGGCGTTCGAGCCGGCCGCCTCGCACTATCCTCGAATGGCCAGGGCATCTGTGCGGATTCGCACCCCAGGCCGATCCGCCCTCGCTGTGAACCGATTGAGGAGCCTCCCCGCATGGCCAAGTCGCTTGCCGCCGTTGTCGTGCTCGCCGCCGGTGGCGGGACCCGGATGAAGTCCAACAAGCTGCCCAAGGTCCTGCACGAGGTGTGTGGGCGCTCGTTGGTGGGTCATGCCGTCTCGGCCGCCGGAGAGCTGAGCCCCGGTCAGCTGGTCGTCGTCGTCGGGCACCAGCGCGAGCAGGTCGAGGAGCACCTGGCCGCCCATCACCCGCAGGCGCGCGCGGTGGTGCAGGAGGAGCAGAAGGGCACCGGCCACGCCGTCCGTACGGCGCTGGAGGCGCTCGCCGGGGACGGCGTCGTGCTGGACGGCACCGTGATCGTCACCGCCGGGGACTCCCCGCTGCTCACCGTCGACACCCTGCGCCGGCTGGCCCGGGCGCACGAGGCGCAGGACAACGGCGTGACCGTGCTGACCGCCGTCGTCCCCGACCCCTTCGGGTACGGGCGCATCCTGCGGGACGAGGACGGCACGGTCGCCGCGATCGTCGAGGAGCGGGACGCCAGCGACACCCAGCGGGCGATCACCGAGATCAACTCCGGCGTCTTCGCCTTCGACGCCAAGCTGCTCGCCGAGGCGCTGGCCGAGCTCACCACCGACAACTCCCAGGGCGAGGAGTACCTGACCGACACCCTGGAGATCCTGCGCAAGGCCGGCCACCGGGTCGGTGCCGTCGTCGCCGAGGACCACCGGGACATCCTGGGCATCAACGACCGGGTCCAGCTCGCCCAGGCCCGCCGGCTGCTGAACGACCGGCTGCTGGAGCAGGCGATGCGCGCGGGCGTCACCGTCGTGGACCCGGCGAGCACCTGGCTGGACGTGCAGGTGACGTACGAGCCCGACGCCGTCGTCCTGCCCAACACCCAGCTGCAGGGCGCGACCCACCTGGGCGAGGGCTGCGAGGTGGGCCCGAACTCCACCCTGACCGACACCCTCGTCGGCGCCGGTGCCCGTGTGAGCAACACCACGGCGGTGAGCGCCGAGATCGGCGAGCTGGCCGTCACCGGCCCGTACGCCTATCTGCGGCCGGGCGCGAAGCTGGCCCGCAAGGCGAAGGTCGGCACCTACGTCGAGGTGAAGAACTCCGAGCTGGGCGAGGGTTCCAAGGTCCCGCACCTCTCCTACATCGGCGACGCCACCATCGGCGAGGGCACCAACGTCGGCGCGGCCTCGGTGACCGTCAACTACGACGGCATCAACAAGCACCGCACGGTCATCGGCGCTCACTGCCGTACGGGTTCGGACAACATGTTCATCGCCCCGGTCACGATCGGTGACGGCGCCTACACCGCGGCCGGCTCGGTCATCACCAACGACGTGCAGCCGGGCGCACTGGGCGTGAGCCGGGCGCAGCAGCGCAACATCGAGGGCTGGGTGGAGCGCAAGCGCCCCGGGACCGCATCGGCGCAGGCCGCGAAGGCTGCGAAGGACGGGGCGGAGGAAGCCTGACGGGGCGGTCGGTTCGCCGAGGGAAGGTCCCGGGGCGGACGGTTTCCGCACGGGCGCGTAACCTTGGGGACATACGTGCGCCACTGGGCCTCACGGCCCGTGTCCAGGCGTACGAGAATTCCCCCGATCCCCTGTTGCGCGCGGGCCCTCGCCTGCCCGGAGCGGGCTGAGGGGTTCAGCGTCCGCAACGCGAGGAGACGGTGCAGTGAGCGGGATCACGACGTCGGGTGAGAAGAAGCTGAAGCTCTTCTCCGGCCGTGCCCACCCGGAACTGGCGACGGAGGTGGCTGCGGCGCTGGGAACCGAACTGGTCCCGACCAAGGCCCTGGACTTCGCCAACGGCGAGATCTACGTCCGCTTCCTGGAGTCGGCGCGCGGTGCGGACTGCTTCGTGATGCAGAGCCACACGGCTCCCATCAACCAGTGGATCATGGAACAGCTGATCATGATCGATGCTCTGAAGCGGGCCTCCGCCCGGAGCATCACCGCGATCCTGCCGTTCTACGGGTACGCCCGCCAGGACAAGAAGCACCTGGGCCGCGAGCCCATCTCCGCCCGGCTCGTCGCCGACCTGCTGCGCCAGGCCGGCGCCGACCGCCTGATGGCCGTCGACCTGCACACCGCGCAGATCCAGGGCTTCTTCGACGGCCCGGTGGACCACCTGTTCGCGCTGCCGCTGCTGGCCGACTACATCGGCGGGAAGGTCGACCGCGACAAGCTCACCGTCGTCTCCCCGGACGCCGGCCGGGTCAAGGTGGCCGACCAGTGGTGCGACCGCCTGGACGCGCCGCTGGCGATCATCCACAAGCGCCGCGACATGACGCAGGCCAACACCATCCTGTCGGCCGACGTGGTCGGTGACGTCAAGGACCGCGTCTGCGTCCTGGTCGACGACATGATCGACACCGCCGGCACGATCTGCGCCGCGGCCGACGCCCTGTTCGAGAACGGCGCGGCCGACGTCCTCGTGGCGGCCACCCACGGCGTGCTCTCCGGCCCGGCCGCGGACCGTCTGAAGAACTCGCGGGTGAGCGAGTTCGTGTTCACCAACACGCTGCCCACCCCGGCCTCGCTGCAGCTGGACAAGATCACCACCCTCTCCATCGCCCCGTCGATCGCGGCCGCGATCCGCGAGGTGTTCGAGGAGGGCTCGGTCACGAGCCTCTTCGAGGGCGTGCACTGACGAAGCTCCGCCGTGGCGGCCCCGGTCCCCTCGCGGGCCGGGGCCGCCGCCGATTTCGCGTCAGCGCACCGGTGAGGTTAGACTCGTGAAACTGCTCGGCGAGGGATGCCGTGTGCCCGCTCTACGGGCGCCCGCTCCGTGATCGACGCGCTGCCGGTGCCGGATTCCCGTCCGCCGGCAGAGGTCGTTGCCGCCGAGTGACCCCCGAACGTACTGAGGGTGTGGTCCCGGCGGTTTTTCGTTGCCTGCACCCCCGCGCCATTTCACGAGGAGTGCAGTCGTGTCCGAGATCCGCATCGCCGCCGAGACCCGTACCGAGTTCGGCAAGGGTGCCGCCCGTCGCGCCCGTCGCGCCGGCTTCGTCCCCGGTGTCGTCTACGGCCACGGCCACGCCCCGGTTCACCTGAACCTGCCCGGCCACGACCTGATGATGGCGCTGAAGACCCCGAACGCCCTGCTGGTCGTCCCGATCGAGGGCAAGGACGAGTACGTCCTGCCGAAGGCCGTCCAGCGCGAGGCCATCAAGCGCACCATCGAGCACGTCGACCTGCTGCTGGTCAAGCGTGGCGAGAAGGTCACCGTCGAGATCCCGGTCCACACCGAGGGCGAGCTGGCCCCCGGCGGCAACCTGCTGGAGCACGTCCTGCAGGCCCTGCCGGTCGAGGCCGAGGCCACCCACCTGCCCGAGGCCGTCACCGTGTCCGTCGAGGGCCTGGAGGCCGGCGCCTCGGTGCTCGCCAAGGACATCGTCCTGCCGGTCGGCACCACCCTGGCCGTCGAGGCCGACACCGTCGTGCTGCAGGTCATCGCCGCCCAGGCCGCCCCGGCCGAGGAGGCCGCCGAGGCCGAGGGCACCGAGGCCTGAGCTTCGCCCCGTAGCTGAGAACCACAGCTGAGATCCACAGCTGAGATCCACGCTGAGATCCACGCTGAGATCCACAGCTGAGACCGCTGCCCCGGTCGCTCCCGCTGGAGCGGCCGGGGCAGCGGTGCGTCCGGGATGATGGCGACGAGTTCGAAGGAGAGGACCGCAGGCATGGCGGACGAGTACGAGGGCCCCTGGCTGGTGGTGGGGCTGGGCAACCCGGGCGAGCAGTACGCCCGGAACCGGCACAACATCGGCTTCATGGTGGTCGACCTGCTGGCGCAGCGCATGGGCGCGAAGTTCAAGGCGCACAAGAGCCGGGCGCAGGTGGCCGAAGGACGGCTGTCGGGCCGGCGGGTGGTGCTGGCCAAGCCCCTGTCGTTCATGAACCTGTCCGGCGGGCCGGTGACGGCGCTGCGGGACTTCTACAAGGCGCCCGCCTCGGCGCTGATCGCCGTCCACGACGAGCTGGACATCGACTACGCGGCGCTGCGGCTCAAGCTCGGCGGCGGGGACAACGGGCACAACGGGCTCAAGTCGATCACCAAGTCGCTGGGCCCGGACTACTACCGGGTGCGCTGCGGGATCGGCCGCCCGCCGGGGCGGATGGACGTCGCGGACTTCGTGCTCAAGGACTTCTCCTCGACGGAGCGCAAGGAACTGGACTGGTTCGTGGACCGCTCGGCCGACGCCGTGGAGGCGCTGCTGTCCGAGGGCCTGGAGCGGGCTCAGGGGACGTACAACTCCTGACCGAACGGGTGCCTGACGTGTCGTCATGTGCACGGTGTGGCGGGTACGCAACAGTCGTACAACGCTTGCCGGTCCAAACCTGAATCCGTGTGAGAACCCTGTGCGGGATCGGATAGCGTCGCCCTGGTACGCGAACGAGTCCTGGGGAGTTCTCGATGCGGAGATTGCGTCCGGTGCGTCTGCTTCGGCGGCGCCGGGTGGTCCGGCTGGTGAAGCTCGGACGGCGGGTCGGCACGGTCGGCGCGCTGGGGGCGGCGGGGGTGCTGCTGTCGAGCGGTGCGTTGGCGCACGCCGACGCGGCCGCCGAGCCCGAGCCCGCGGCCACCCCCGAGCCGGCGGCGGCGCAGTTCGCCCCGCTCCTGGGCGACTCGGTGGGCCCCGACGCGGGCCTGTTCGCGGTCGGCGGGGGCCTGCTGGTCTCGGCCGGCGGCGCGGCCCTGTGGCTCAAGCGCCGCCGCGCGGGCGAGGTCGGCGAGTAGGCGTACGCGGGTTCTTCGGGGCCGGTGTCCACGGGAAACGTGGGCGCCGGCCCTTTTTTCCTCTTCCATGTCATCCGTTTCCCACGGGCGGGGCGTCCTGGGGTCATGAAGCGCGAATCGGTGCGTCCGGGGGGCGGCGACGGCGGCGACGGAGGCGACCCCTTCGACGAGTTCGTCGCGGCGCGGTACCAGGCCCTGCTGCGCGGGGCCTACCTGATCACGGGCGACGTCCACGACGCCCGCGACCTGCTGCACGACGCCCTCGCCCGGGTGTACCCGAAGCGGTCCACCATCAGGGACCCGCAGGCGGCGGAGGGGTACGTACGGACGACGATGGTCCGCACGCACGTCTCCCGCTGGCGGCGGACCAGGCGGGAGGTGCTGACCTCCGAACCGCCGGACGGCCCGGGTGAGAGCGCGGGCGTCGAGGACGAGCGGCTGGCCGCGGCGTTGCGGGCCCTGCCCAGGCGTCAGCGGGCCGCGGTGGTGCTGCGGTACTACCTGGACCTCCCCGTCATCAAGGTGGCCGAGGAGCTGGGCTGTTCCCTGCCCACGGCCAAGACCCACCTCGCCCGGGCGATGAAGGCGCTTCGCCAGGAACTGTCCGGTGAGAGGGAGTTGATGGGCCATGTCGGCTGAGCGGCCGGACGGGTTCGAGGAGCAGCTGGCCGTCAGGCTCGGTGCGAGGGCGGCCTCGGTGGGCGGCAGCCCGCCGCTGGCGGCGCTGCGGGAGGCCGGGCGGCGGCGGGCGCGGCGGCAGAACGTGGTGCGCGGGGTGGCCTCGGTGGCGCTGCTGGCGGCCGGGGTGGGGGTGCTGGGGCAGATCGGCGGCAGGGGCGGGGAGCCGCCGCCGACGGCGACGCCGACCGCCACGGCGCCCTGGTGGTCGGCCGGCCCGGTCAACGGCTGCCAGGGAGGGCCGAGTTCGATGCGGACCCCGGGGTGGTACCCGCCGACGGACCCCAGGACCGTCCCGTCGGACGCGCCCTTGCTGGGGCAGGAGCGCATGCCGGGCATGGCCCCGCAGCGGCTGATGACGGTCTCGCCGACCGGCAAGTGGCTCCCGTTCGACGAGGCGGTCTCCCGGGCCGGCGCAGCCGTCGCCGAACTGGGGGTCGGCCCGTACCGGGACCAGTTCTTCGGGATGTGCGTCGGGGGGGACGCCCGCCCCGGCACGCTCTACGTCATGCGCACGCCCGGGGCGGCGGACTTCGAGCGGGCCGTGCGGGAGCGGGTGGGCTCCTCGGAGGTCGGGATCGAGTTCCGGGACGCCGCCGCGAGCAGGGTCGCCCTGGACGCGCTGGCCGCCCGGATCGCCGGGGAGGCCGAGACGTACTGGAAGCCCCGGAACGTGACGCTCGTCGGGGTCGCGGTCTGCGCCGACGGCGCCGGGGTGCGGGTGGACGTGGCCCAGCAGGCGGAGGCCGTGCGGGCGGAGATCCTGGCCCGCTACGGCCCCCTGGTCGTCGAGGTCGTCCACCGCGGCGGGTGACCCCGACGGCGAAGGGCCGGTGTCCCACGGGGGTGGACACCGGCCCTTCGTCATGTCGTCATGTCGTCATGTCTTCGGGCGGGCCGTCAGCCGGTGTTGCGCAGGCCGGCGGCGATGCCGTTGACGGTGAGCAGCAGCGCGCGGGCGCGCAGCGGGTCCTCGTGGCGGCCGGTGGCCACCTCCTCGCGCTGGCGGCGCAGGAGGGCGACCTGGAGGTAGGAGATCGGGTCGAGGTAGGCGTCGCGGACGGTGAAGGTCTGCTTCAGCACCGGGTTGTGCTCCAGCAGTTCGCTCTCCCCGGTGAGGCGCAGGACCTCGCGCAGGGTGCGGTCGTGCTCGGCGACGATCTGGTCGAAGACGTGGTGCAGCTCGGCGGGCACCAGCTGCTCGACGTAGTGGCGGGCGATCCGCAGATCGGTCTTGGCCAGCGTCATGGCGACGTTGGACAGGAAGTTCCGGAAGAAGTGCCACTGGCCGTACATCTCGTCCAGCACGGCGCCCAGGCCCGCCTCGCGGGCGGCGGCGAGGCCGGAGCCGACGCCGTACCAGCCGGGGACGATCTGGCGGGACTGCGTCCAGCCGAAGACCCACGGGATGGCCCGCAGGCCGTCCAGCCCGGCGCCGGAGTCGGGGCGGCGGGAGGGGCGCGAGCCCAGGTGCAGGGAGGCGAGCTGGTCGACCGGGGTGGCGGCGAAGAAGTACTTCGGCAGGTCGTCCTGCTCGACGAGGGCGCGGTAGGAGGTGTGGGCGGCCTCGGAGACCTGGTCCATCGCCGCGTCCCAGCGGGCCAGTTCCTCGGGGGCCTGGCGCGGGGCGGTGTGCAGCGCGGAGGCGGAGAGGGTGGCGGAGATGGTCAGCTCCAGGTTCTCCCGGGCGAGGGAGGGGAGCAGGTACTTGTCGGAGATGACCTCGCCCTGCTCGGTGACCTTGATCTCGCCCTCCAAGGTGCCCCAGGGCTGGGCGAGGATCGCCTCGTGCGAGGGGCCTCCGCCGCGGCCGACGGTGCCGCCGCGGCCGTGGAAGAGGCGCAGGCGGATGCCGTAGCGGTGGGCGACGTCGCGCAGGCGGCGCTGGGCGCGGTGGATCTCCCACTGGGAGGTGGTGATGCCGCCGAACTTGGAGGAGTCGGAGTAGCCGAGCATGACCTCCTGGACGTCGCCGCGCAGCGAGACGAGCAGCCGGTAGGAGGGGTCGGAGAGCATCTCGTCGAGGATGCGGTCGGCCTGCTGGAGCTCGTCGGTGGTCTCCAGCAGCGGCACGATGCCGATCTTGGCGATCCCGGCGTGCAGGTCGATCAGGCCGGCCTCGCGGGCCAGGACGGTGGCGGCGAAGACGTCGTCGGCGCCCTGGCACATCGAGATGATGTAGCTCTCGACGATCTCGTCGCCGAAGCGCTCGAAGCCCTCGCGGATGGTGTTGAAGACGCCGAGGGTCTTGGTGCCGGCCTCGTCGAGCGGGGCCGGGGTGGGGGCGAGCGGGCGGCGCGAGCGCAGCTCCTTGGCGAGCAGCCGCTGGCGGTACTCGCGGGGCATGTCGGCGTAGCGCCACGCCTCCTCGCCGAGGCGGTCGAAGAGCTGGCCGAGGGCGTGGTGGTGGGCCTCGGCGTGCTCGCGCACGTCCATGGTGGCGAGCTGGAGGCCGAACGCCTCGATGGTGCGGATGGTGCGGGCCAGGCGGCCGTCGGCGATGAGCTCGCCGCGGTGGGAGCGCAGGGAGTCCTGGACGAGGCGCAGGTCGGTGATCAGCTCGCGGGTGCCGAGGTAGTCGCGGCCCTCGACGTGCGGGGTGCCGCCGGCCAGGCGCTCGCGGGTGTTCTCCAGCTTCAGGCGCACGCAGGTGGCCTTGAGGCGGTAGGGCTCCTCGGCGTTCATCCGCTTGTAGCGGGGGCTGAGTTCGGGGAGCCGGTGCAGGTCGTTGTTGAGCGAGGCGAGCAGTTCGACGGAGGCGCCGGCGAGCCGCTCGGAGGTGGAGAGGGTGTTGCGCAGGTCGTCGATCGCGGCGAGGGCGTCCTTGATGCCGTACTCGTGCTGGAGGTTGAGGACGTCCCAGGTGACCTGCGGGGTGACGTTGGGGTTGCCGTCGCGGTCGCCGCCGATCCAGGTGCCGAAGGTGAGCGGGCGCACGCCGTCGGGCAGGTTCAGGCCGACGCGGGCGAGCTCCTCGTGCAGTTCCTCCAGCACCTCGGGGACGGCCTCGCGGTAGAGCTCGTCCAGGTAGTAGACGGCGTTGCGGGCCTCGTCGGTGGGCTCGGGGCGGGCGATGCGCAGCTCGTCGGTCTGCCAGAGCAGGTCGATGACCTCGGCGAGCCGGCGGTCGGCGGAGCGGCGGGCGCTGCTGACGCGGGCCGGGTCGGCGGCGGCCAGGCCGGAGGAGATCTCCTGACGGTGGATGCGGTCGAGGAGTTCGCCGATCCTGCGCAGCTTGTTGAGGACGCTGCGGCGGGCGGCCTCGGTGGGGTGGGCGGTGAAGACCGGACGGACCGCGAGGTGGGCCAGGGTGTCCTCGAGGTGCTTGGGGTCGGCCTCGGCGAGCTGGTCGGCGGTCTGGGCGAGCAGCGAGCCCTCGCGGGCGCGGCGGGTGGCGAGTTCGCGGCCGCGGTGCACCTGCTCGGTGACGTTGGCGAGGTGGAAGTAGGTGGAGAAGGCGCGCACCAGCTTGGCGGCGGTCTCCAGGTCGATGTCGGAGAGCAGTTCGGCGGTGGCCTCGCCGTCGGTGCGGCTGAGCAGGCGGACCTGTTCGACCAGGCCCAGCAGCTGGGGGCCCTCCTGACGGACCAGGGTCTCGCCGAGGAGGTCGCCGAGGCGGCGGATGTCCGCGCGCAGGGCTGAGTTATCGGCTTCCGGGCCGGGGGCGACGACCGGAGTCGGGCTGTCCGCCGGGCTGGGGACCGGAGCGGTCACGGCTGGCTCCCTGTGGTGGTGGGGTTCGGCAACGGCTCATCGTCACAGGTCCACGCGCAGTGTGGTGGGTGTGACGCGTGCGGACCGCGCTGTCCGACGCGACCAGCATAGGTGTCGGGACGTGTGGTGTCCGAGAGGTGGCCGGATGGCGGACAGAGCTGCCGAAAACCAGCTGTGGTCTGGACCACTTGGCAGTCGGTCGAGGTGTGCCGGGCGAACCGGGTGGGGAGGGGGGAAGGTTGCGCCTTAGGCTGTGAGGCATGAGCAAGTCGCCTGGGGAGCGCGCGCCGGTCATGTCGTTCTTGTGGTGGAAGCGGCCGCGCAGCGCCTTCCTGGACATCGGGCTGGCGGTGCTCGCCGCGCTCGAGTGCGTGGTGAACGGCGTCAACTTCTTCGACAGCCGGATGCACGTGTCCGGCGCGGCCTCGGTCGGGATCGGGCTGGTGGGCGTGCTGGCCGGCGGCACGCTGGTGCTGCGGCGGCGCTGGCCGGCCGTACCGGTGCTGGTGACGCTGCTGCTGATGCCCGTGATGCTGAGCGTGACGCTGCTGGTGGTGGCGCTCTACACGCTGGCGGAGACCTGGGAGTGGCCCTCGACCCGGCGGCGGGTGGTGGGGCTGTCCGCGCTGGCCTTCGCCGAGTGCGTCCTCGTCATGCTGGTCTCGATGCTCAACCCCGGCGACACGCAGGTGGAGCAGCCCCCGCTGTGGGGCCAGGTACTGCTCTCGGTGATGGTGTCGGTCGGGCTGACCGTCCCGCCGGTGGTCACGGGCCTGTACGTGGGGGCGCGGCGGCGCCTGATCGAGTCGCTCCAGGACCGCGCGCACGGCCTGGAGACCGAGCTGGACCTGCTGGCCGAGCAGGCGCGCGAACGCGCCCGCCGGGCCCGGCTGGAGGAGCGCACCCGGATCGCCCGGGAGATGCACGACGTGGTGGCCCACCGGGTGTCGCTGATGGTGGTGCACGCCGGGGCGCTGGAGCGGATCGTGGCCAAGGACCCGGAGAAGGCCGCGCAGAGCGCCAAGTTGATGGGCGAGGTCGGCCGGCAGGCGCTCAACGAGCTGCGCGAGATCCTCGGCGTGCTGCGGATGGACGACGAGCGGGGCCAGCCCGAGCAGGACTCGCTGGCCGGACTGCCGAGGCTGGTGGACCAGTCGCGGGCGGCGGGGATGGCGGTGACGCTGACCGTCAGCGGCAGTCGCCAGGAGTTCACCGGCGAGGCGGAGCAGACCGCGTACCGGGTCGTCCAGGAGGGACTGACCAACGCGCACAAGCACGCGGGCGGCGCCCAGGTGTCCGTGCTGCTCGCGTACGCGCCGAACGGGGTGCGGGTGAGCGTGGTCAACGCCTGCCCGGGCGGGGAGAAGAGCGCGGCGCAGCTGCCCAGCGGCGGCAACGGGCTGGTCGGGATGCGGGAGCGGGTGATCGCACTGGGCGGCACCTTCTCGTCCGGGCCGGAGGCGGACGGCGGGTTCCGGGTGGAGGCGGTGCTGCCGTCCCGGCTGGCCGTGCGGACGGACCGGCTCGGCAGGTGAGAGGCCTCAGTACTCCTCGGCGGTGAGCAGCCGCTGCGGGGCGGTGCCCTGGACCAGGGCGGTGATCGCCTGGTCGATGCCGTGGCCGAGGAACCACTCGCCGGTGTGGTCCAGGCTGTAGACGCGGCCCTCCTCGTCGACGGCCAGCAGCGCCTGCCCGTACGCCTCCTCGCCGAGCGGGGAGAGCTGGGTGCCCAGGGCCCGGCCGAGGTCGAACAGGGTGCGCGGCTGGTGCAGGCCGCACATCGGATCGAGCAGGAACGGGGTGCGGGCGACCTGGCGGCCGGGGCCGCCCAGGTCGAAGGCGAGGCCCCCGAACTCGGCCCAGACCTCCACCGCCGCCGGGAACACCGCGTGCTGCGCGCCCGTCGGGGCTCCGTGCCCCACCAGGGCGTCGGCCCACTCCTCGGCCTGCCGGATCTCCCAGCGCCCGGGGTGCCAGCCGGCCGTCTTCAGCTCGGCGGCGACCTCGGCGGGGAAGCGCGGGCGGGTCCGCCCGAGGGTGTCGGGGGCGAGGGTGGCCGGCGGTGGTGGCGGGCTGGGCGGGTTCAGGACGGGCTCCGGGGCTCGGGGACGGGGGCGCCGTGCGTGATGCTCTGGGCGGGGCGCGGGCGGCGGTCAGTGCGTGGGTGGGCCGACCGCGACGCTCCGTACGGTGAAGTGCTCCAGCATCGGTGTGCAGGAGCGGCAGGGCGGGGCGTGGGTGCCGTGCGCCGGGTCGCCCTCCTCGCGGATGCGCACGGTCGTCATCCGCGCGCCCCTGAGCGCCTTGCGCGCCTCGTGCAGCGTCATCGGCTTGCGGGCGGCGCGCTTGGAGCGCTTCCCGTCGACCGCGGTCAGGTACCGGGAGAGCAGGACGGCCTCCGGGCAGCGGCCGGTGAACCGCTCGCGCGCGTCGACCGGCAGGGCGTCCAGGAACTCGCCGACCAGCGGGTGCAGGGCCGGGCCGCGGGCGTCCTTGTCGCCCGCGAGGGTGTGCACCTCGCCGTCCTTGAGGGAGAGCGCGGCGGCGACGGCGGGCAGCAGGCTGTCGCGGTGGTGGCGCAGCACGGGCACGCCGTCCGGCTCACCGGTGGTCATCCGTCCTCCCCCTCCTCGCTCCTGCTCGTCCCTCGGCGGCCCGGCCCCTTCGGCCCGGCTCCGGCTCTTCCGGTGCAAGCCTGTCAAACGGCACCGACAACCGCACAACCGGGGTTGCGGGGCGCGCGCCGGCCCACCGCGCGCTCACCCGATGCTGCCCGAATCCCCACATTCCCGTCATGACTTGTCCGCTGATTTCCGGAAACCGATCCGGGCCGGGGCACCGGCCGGTAACGTTCCGGCACCGCGCCGGGCGGCGGCCGGCGCCATAGCTGAGGGGGGCTAAACAATGACGTCGCGGCAGTGGGCGGCCGAGGCCGCCAACCAGGCGCCCGGAGGCCATGTGCCCACCCCGGGCGCGCCGCCGGAACCCGTGCCCGAGCGGCCCGTCGGGCTGGCCGTGGTCGGGGCCGGCTACTGGGGGCCCAAGCTGGTGCGCAACGCGCAGCACACCCCGGCGCTGCGGCTGCACTGGCTCTGCGACCTGGACGGAGCCAAGGCCCGCACCGTGCTGGGGGAGTACAGCACCGTCGGCGCGACCGACGACTACCGGCGGGTGCTCGCCGACGAGCGGGTCGACGCCGTCGCGGTGGCCACCCCGGCCGCCGGGCACTACCGGCTGGTGCGGGCCGCGCTGGAGGCCGGCAAGCACGTGCTGGTCGAGAAGCCGATCACCACCTCCGCCGCCGAGGCCTCCGAACTCGTCGAACTGGCCGCGCGTTCGGGGCTGGTGCTGATGTGCGACCACACCTTCTGCTACACCCCGGTGGTGCGCCGCATCCGCGAACTCGTGCACGGCGGCGAGATCGGCGACGTGCAGTTCTTCGACTCGGTGCGGATCAACCTGGGCCTCGTCCAGCCGGACGTGGACGTGCTCTGGGACCTCGCCCCGCACGACCTGTCCATCCTCGACTTCGTGCTGCCGCCCGGCGTCGAGCCCGTCGCCGTCTCCGCCCAGGGCGCCGACCCCATCGGCGCGGGCCGCGCCTGCGTGGCGTACCTGACGCTTCGCCTCAGCAACGGCGCGCTCGCCCACTGCCACGTCAACTGGCTCTCCCCGACGAAGGTGCGCACCACGCTGATCGGCGGCTCCCGGCGCACCCTCGTCTGGGACGACCTCAACCCGCAGGCCCGCCTCGCCGTGCACGACCGGGGCGTGGACCTCACCCCTCCCGAGGAGCTGACCGATGCCATCCGGCACCGGGCGCTGATCTCCTACCGGGTCGGCGACATGGTCGCCCCCGCGCTGGTCGAGCAGGAGGCGCTGCGCAACGTCATGGCCGAGTTCGCCGCCGCCATCCTCGAGGGCCGGCCCCCGCTGACGGACGGCCGGGCGGGGCTGCGGGTGCTGCGGCTGCTGGAGGCCGCCTCGCTCAGCCTCGAACTGGGCGGCGCCACCGTGCCGGTGGGCTCCGGCGAGCGGGAGGCGGTGCGGTGACCGGCCCCGTCCCGCTGGTCGACCTGGCCGCCGCGCACGCCGAGGTCGAGGCCGAGGTCCGGGCCGGTTTCGACCGGGTGCTCGCCAGCGGCGCCTACGTCAAGGGCCCCGAAGTGGCCGCCTTCGAGCGGGAGTTCGCCGCCTTCACCGGCGTACGGCACTGCGTGGGCGCCGCCAACGGCACCGACGCCCTCGAACTCGCCCTGCGCGCCCTCGACCTGCCGCCCGGCGGCGGGGTGGTGCTGCCCGCCAACACCTTCGTCGCCACCGCCGAGGCCGTGCTGCGCGCCGGGCTGCGGCCCGTCCTCGTCGACGCCGACCCCGAGCACCTGCTGATCGACCCCGGGCGGGCCGCCGAGGCCCTGCCCGGAGCGGTGGCGCTGCTGCCCGTCCACCTGTACGGGCAACTCGCGCCGATGGGGGCGCTGCTGGAGATCGCGGACGGCCGGCCGGTGATCGAGGACGCGGCGCAGTCCCAGGGCGCCCGCCAGCACGGGCGCGGCGCGTACGGGCGGATCGCGGCCACCAGCTTCTACCCCGGCAAGAACCTCGGCGCCTACGGCGACGCCGGCGCGGTGCTCACCGACGAGCCCGAACTGGCCGACGCCGTCCGCCGGATCGGCGACCACGGCACCCGCGGCAAGTACGACCACGAGCGGTTCGGCTTCAACTCCCGGATGGACGCCCTGCAGGCCGTCGTCCTGCGGGCCAAACTGCGCCGGCTGCCCGCCTGGAACGCCGCCCGCCGCGCCGCCGCCGACCGCTACCGCGCCCTGCTGGGCCCGCTCGCCCGGTCCGGCGCGCTCACCCTGCCGGGCACCGCCCCCGGCAACGAGCACGTCCGCCACCTCTACCCGGTGCGGATCGCCCCCGGCCGCGACCGGGACACCGTGCTCGCCGCCCTGCACGCCGCGGGCATCGGCGCCGGGGTGCACTACCCCGCCCCCGTCCACCTCCAGCCCGCGCTGCGACACCTCGGCCACCGCGCCGGGGCGTTCCCCGTCGCCGAACGGGCCGCCCGCGAACTGCTCAGCCTGCCCCTGCACCCCCACCTCACCGAGGCCCAGCAGGCACGGGTCGTGGAGGTCTTGAGCCGGGCCCTGGGTGCGAAGGGTGCGCCAGGCGGGTGACCCCCCCAGGGCCTGTCCGCAAGCGCCCGCCTGCCGAGCGACGCCGGGGCACGCACCTCGCCGCGTTGTCGTCGGTCGCCAATACTCCGCAGTGGCTCCCTCCTCCGCCTTGCGATGCACGCACCCCAACGCCGCTCGGCCCGCCCTACGGGCGGACGACGGGCGCTTGCGGACAGGCCCTAGGCTGGTGCCCGGCAAGCGCACCAGAGGACGCAGCAGCAGTGGGGGCTCCCAGATGACGACAGGTCGGCCCGGCGTCGCCGTCGCACCGAACGCGGCGTACGCAGGTCAGGTGGTGCAGTTCCCGGACCCGGTCCGTGCGGAGCGGCACCCTGCCGGGGTCCAGGTGGACGAGTACGGCTACCCGGACTTCGGCCCGTACGCCGCCGCCGCAGCCGAGGTCGCCGACCCGCCGGCGGGCTTCGGCGTGGACGAGCTGCGGCTGACCGACTACGTCTCGGCCAACGCCGCGCTGTTCACCCAGGGCCACCCGCTCTGGGCCGACCAGGAGACCGCCGTCGCCACCCCGGCCGGCTGGACCTGGCACCACGTGGCCGGCCACTCCGCCCCCGGCTGGCGGCGGATGGAGCTAATCCCCGTCGAGGTGAAGGCCCTGCTGCGCCACCACGGCGGCCTGGCCACCTCCGGAGCCGACCACAACCGGCGCGGCACCCGCCCGCTCCAGGAGCGCCGGCCCGTCCACTTCTCGCTGGCCAAGGACGGCGGGGACCCGATCGGCGTCCCCGAGGACCTGGTGCAGCGCGCTGAGGAGCGCCTCGGCTACCGGCTGCCCGGCGCCTACCGCACCTTCCTCAAGGTCGGCGGCGGCCGCACCCCGGTCGGGGTGGCGCTGGACACCGAACTGGGCCTGCTGCTCGACCAGCCGTTCCTCACCCTCACCGAGGAGTACGGCACCGAGGACGTCGTGTACGCCAACAAGTGCCTGCGCGACCACCTCACCAAGGACTTCCTGGGCATCGCCTACGCGCAGGGCGGCCTCGTCGCCCTCAAGGTGCGCGGCGAGGGGGCCGGCTCCGTCTGGTTCCACCTCTACGACGACGCCCGCGACTCCGGCGCGCCGGAGAGCCCGGAGGAGCGCTGCGCCCGGCTGCTGCTGCCCTGCGGGGACGACTTCGACGCGTTCCTGCTGCGGCTGGCCGGCAGCCCGCCGGAGCTGGAGACGGTCGCGGAGCTGATGGTGGACGGCGGGTTCGCCCGGGCCGTCCCGCTGGGCTGAGCGGGATCTGACGGGGACTGACGGGGACTGACGAGGATGCGGACGACAGGGGTGAACCGGGCGTGGTGACGTACGCGCAGGCGCATGAGCTCGCCGAGGAGTGGATCAACGGCGGGGTGCCGCTCCCGCGGCAGCGCGAGGTACGGGTGCGGGAGTTCGACCTGGGCTTCGTCTGCTGGGCCGTGCAGCCCGCGGACGCCGGGCCGGACGCCGACACGGGCGAGGCGCGGCTGGTGATCGCCCGGGACTCGGGCGCCAGCACGCTGTGGCCGGCGCTGCCGGTCAACGAGGTCGTCCGGCAGTACGAGGAGGCGTACGGGCGGCCGGTCGCGGCCAACCCGGCGGGGTCGGCGAAGCCCGCGCCCGGGCCGGTGGAGGCGACCTCCTTCCTGCTCAGCCCGCCGCAGTGGCTGCAGGAGGCGGGGGCCGCGGCGATCGCGGCGGAGGCGGAGAAGCTGGGGGCCCCGGCGGCGGCCACGCCTGCCGTGCCCGTCGCGCCTGCCGCGCCTGCCGCGCCCGCTTCGCCTGCCGAGCCTGCCGCGCCCGCCGTGCTGACCACGCCGCCGGTCTCGGACCGGCCCGCCGGGGACGCGCCGACCATGCTCGCCCCGCCGCCCGGGGCCGACGAACCGCTCTGGGCGCCGCCCGCGCCGCCGAGGGCCGAGGAGTGGGAACCGCCCGCGCCGCCCCGGGCCGAGGACTGGGCGCCGCCCGCACCGCCGAGGGCCGAGGAGTGGGCGCCGCCCGCGCCGCCCGCGCCCGTCCCGCCCGTGCTGATGCCCGAGGGCCTGCGCACCAGCGGCTCCGACCTGCCCGACACGCCCCCGCCGCCCGGCGCCGAGGCCGCGACCGTGCTGATGCCGCCGCCGGCCCCGGCGCCCGCGCCCCAGGCACCGGCTCCCGTGCCCGCCCCGGCCGCCGAGCCGGCGCCGACGCTGCTCGCGCCGCCGGAGGCCATGGCGGGCCTGATGGGCCTGCCCGGTGCACCCGGTGCGCCCGGCACCCCTGCGACCCCCGGCACCCCGCCGGCGGGGACGCCCGCGGCCCCGGTGGAGCAGGCGCCCACCATGCTGGCCACCCCCGGATCCGTGCCCGGTCTGATGGGTCTGCCCGGCGCCCCCGGCACCCCGCCCTCGGGCATCCCGGCCGGCCCGCCGCCGCCTCCGGCGCCCACCGCGCCCTCCCCGCAGGGCGGCCGGGGCCGCGCCGCGGCCTCGGCCCCGCCTCCGCCCCCGCCGGCCGCTCTGCGCGGCGGCTCCTCCGGTCCGGCCGCCTCGGGCGGAGGGATCGGCCGTGCCGCCGCCTCGGCCCCGCCGCCGCCCCCGCCCGCCGAACTGCGGCACACCCCGGGCTCCGGCACGCCCGCCGCCGCTCCGCAGGCGCCCGCCCCGGCGCCCGCGCCGGCGCCGGGTGCGGGCCAGGCGTACGAGGCGACCCAGCTGGCCGGTGCCCTCGACCCGGCTCTGCTCGGCGCCCCGGCCGACCCGGGCACCCCGCCCTCGGGCGGCCCCGCCGTCCCGCCGCCGCCCGGCGGCCCGGCGGTCCCCGCCGCGCCCGTCGCCGGGTACGGCTACCCGGCCGCGGGAGGCACCCAGGGCGTCGTCCCGCCCGCGCCGGTCGCCGGCCAGCCGCCGGCCCCGGTGCCGCCGGGCGTGCCCGCGGTCGGGCCCGGCTACTTCGCCGCGCTCAGCTACCGGGGCCCGGACGGCTCGGAGCAGAAGCTGCTGCACCGCAGTGAGCCCGGCACCCCGCACCCGGAGTGGAAGATCCTCCAGGACCTGCGGCGGCTGAACGTGCCGCCGGAGCAGGTGCTGGAGCTGTACACCGAGCTGGAGTCCTGCGATCTGCCCGGTGGCTACTGCAACCGCATGATCGCCGCGTCCTGGCCGAACGTGCGGCTCACCCACACCGCCCCGTACGGCCAGGACCACGCCTCCCGCCAGGCCGGGATGGCCGAGCTGCTCGACCACCTGGACGAGCTGCACCAGCAGGCCGCCGGCGCCCAGCGGGTCCGCCCGTTCCGGGTGCCGCCGCCCGCGCCCGGCACCGTCCAGGCCCTGCCGCCGCTGCCCCCGCAGCAGCTGGCGCAGGAGGTCGGCGCGGCCTTCGGGCAGAACCTGTTCCGCTACGAGCAGCGCGCCGTCTCCCGCCAGGGCGTGCCGGAGCCGGTCTCGCAGAGCCTGATGTGGGCCGGGCTGCCGCGCGACTTCGGCCCGTTCTTCTGGGCCCAGGCGCAGGAGGGCCGCCCGATCCCGACGCTGGCCGAGCTGGCCGCCGAGCGGGGCCTGCCCGTCGCCCCGGACTTCGGCGGCTACCTGGTGCTCGGCAACGACTACGGACGGCAGCTGTGCGTGCAGTACGGCACCGCGAACGTCGTCGCCGTGGACGTCGACGGAACCGGCCGGCCGCCCCGCTTCGTCAACAGCGGTGTGCCGGAGTTCGTCCGCGCGCTGGCCCTGCTGGGCCGGATGTGGCGGCTGCGGTACGGGCTGACGCCCGACCAGGCCGGTCGCTGGACGACCGACTTCCAGGCGCAGCTCGCCGCGATCGACCCGGCGGCCCTGCAGAACACGGACACGTGGTGGGCCGTGCTGCTGGAGCAGTTCTGGGACGGCCTGCTGTAGCGGGCCGTCGCAGGTCCTCGCAGGTGGGGAGGGGTCGTTCCGGTGTCCGGAGCGGCCCCTCCGGCGTACCGCAGCGGCGGTGCCTCGTTGGGGTTTCGTCCGGATCTGCGCAAAATAGGTCAAGAGGATGGGTCTACTCGTCCATCCTTGTACGCATTCCGGTCCGCGCGACGACCGGATCCGGCCCCGGCGACGGAACCGGTTCCGGATCCGTCCGCTCCGCACGATCATGGGCTCCGCAGCCCGCGAAACGAGGGGAAGAGCCCATGAGCGACGCCGTCCCCCAGTACGGCTTCACACAGGCCCGGCGCGGTTACGCGCCCGATCAGGTCGAGCGCGCCCTGACGGCGCTGACCGCGCAGCGCGACGAGGCGTGGGAACGGCTGAGCGTCCTCGGCGCCGGCATCCGGCAGATGGAGGGCCGGCTGGCCGACATCCGCCGGGCCGCCGAGGACGCGCCCGAGCCCGACTACGAGGTGCTCAGCGAGCAGGCCGCCGGCCTCGCCGCGATGGCGCACAACGAGGCCCGGGCCGTCCGGGAGAAGGCCGAGCGCTTCTCCGAGGACCTGCGCGACGAGACGTACGACGCCGGGCAGGCCCTCGACAAGGCCGCCAAGGAGTACGCCGAGACCACGCGCAAGGAGGCCGACGCGGCCGCCCGCCGCACCGAGGAGCGCACCCGCTCCGAGGCCGAGGGCCTGCGCTCCGCTGCCGACCGGGACGCCCGCACCGCCCGGGACGCCGCCACCGCCTACGCCGCCAAGGTGCGGGTGGCCGCCGCCGAGGCCAGCGAGAGCGCCGAGGCCGAGCTGGCCGCGCGCCGCCGCAAGGCCGACGAGACCTTCGCCGCGGCCCAGGCCAAGGCCGACGGCGAGGACGCCCAGGTGTCCGCCACCGCCGAGCGCCGGGTCAAGGAGGCCGAGCAGCAGCGGGAGACCGTGCTCTCGCAGATCAAGCAGCAGGAGGCCGACGCCCAGGCCAAGGCCGACCAGCTGGTCGAGCAGGCCCGCCGGGAGGCGGAGGGGATCAACGCGCGGATCGAGCGGGAGCAGCGCGAGTTCGACACCCGGCTGGAGACGGTGCAGAAGCACCTCGACCACATCAAGGCCACCCTGGCCTCGCTGACGGGCGCGGCGGTCGGGCAGATCGAGCCCGAGCTGCTCGCGGAGGTCGCCGCTGCCGCTGGTTCCGTGGCCGCTGCCGCTGGTCCCGCCGACGCGGCGCCTGCGGACGCTGGTGCGGCGGACGGTGCGGTGGACGCGGCCGTGGACTCGGAGGCGGACACCGGCGAGATCCCCCGGCCGAGCCTGCGCAAGGTGCCGGTGGGGGAGGCGACGGCGGTGCTCCGGGCACCGGTGCTCGGCGGTACGGGAGCGAAGCCCGCAGCCGAGAAGCCGGTCGCCGAGAAGCCCGTCGCCGACAAGCCGGTCATCGCGAAGCCCGTCGCCGACAAGCCCGTCGCTGACAAGCCCGCCGACAGCGCTCCGGCGGACCGGAAGCCCGCCGCCGAGGGCGAGCCCGGGGTGGTGACCGGCCCGGTCGCGCCGTCCGTGCTGCCGCCCAAGCCCGCGACCCCGCCCGGCGCCCCGCCCGCCGCCCCGCCCGCGCAGCCCGTCGCTCCGCCGACGGCGCAGTCGACGCAGTCGGCGGAGGACGAGACCAAGATCGTCCCGAAGATCATCATCGTCGACGACGGCAGCGACTACGCGACCCCGAACACGGTCTCCTACCGCAAGCGTTAGCTCTGGCTCTTCCCCTCACCGGCGATCAGCTCGGTGAGCTTCTCGCCCTGGGCCCTGACCGCCTCCTTCACGGCGGTCAGGGCCTGGCTGTTGTGGTCGATCAGCTGCCGCTGGTAGCCCTCCACGGCGGCGAACCAGATCCCGGCGAGCCCGCTGGAGTCGGTGCAGTCGGCGTCGGCCCGGGCGGCGGCCAGTTCGGCCTGGGTGATCTCGGGCCCGGTCCCGTACGTCTTCGGCAGGTCCTCCGGGGCCGAGGCCGGGAACCCGGCCTTCTCCATGCAGGAGGCCCACGTCCGGCGCGCCTCGACCACCCGGGAGTCCCGGGCGGCGGCCTTCGTCGACTCGTCGAACAGCCGGCTCACCAGGTCGGCGCCGGAGGCGGGCGGGGAGCCGATCCTCTCCGCGACCTGCCGGTCGCAGTCCACCCGGGCCGCGTCGTAGGCTTCGCCGCCGTACCCGGCCTCGGCGTCGGGGCGGCGCGGGTCCGGCCGCCTGGGCGGGTGGAAGCCCAGTTCGAGCGCGGTCGGGCCGCCGAGGTAGCCCCAGGCCCCGGCGGGCATCGCGGTCGCGTCGTCCGGCGGGTGCGGCGGCTGCAGAGCGTCCCCGGTGAAGGCCGCGTACCCGGCCCTGTGCATGCACGAGACGGTCAGGGAATTGCGCGCCTGAATCTCTTTGACCGATGTCCTGTCGTCCGCGCGATAAGCGGAAAGGGGGAGTCCGGTCAATCCGCTGCGTCCGAAGGCCGGGGCCTTCGGGGAGGAGAAACTCGGAGGTGACATGGAGAAATCCCCCGGCGCCTTTGCGGGTTCCCCCGAGCAACTCGCGGAGAGGGTGGCCAGAACGGCCGTCAGGGCGGCGGTGGAGAATCGCCCGAATTGAGTGGGACGTGGCAAAGCGTCTGCCCCTATCCTCTTGTGCGGCAAGTGTGTTGGGACCCTAGCGCATTCGCCCGTGATGCGTTCCCGGGCAATGGTCTTGGCCGGAAAACAGCTGTCCGCCCACGGTGCGTCATGCGAATCTCGGGAGTCTCGCACGCTACCGATGGAGGGGTTTCAATGATTCGCCGCGCCAATCCCCGAACTCGCCTTCGGAAGGGAAATGGAACGGGTCGCAGGATGGCCGTGCTCGCGGCCCTGACGGCCGCCGCCTCGACCCTGCTGCCGGCCGCCGGCGCGAATGCCGTGAACCGCGTCGACTGCGGAAACCGGGATGATTTCGCGAAGGTGTACAACTACGGCTACGGCGGACAGCTGTGCTTCGCGAACGACGGCTGGATGTCCGTGCGCGTCTACAACGTCGACCGGATCGACGCGGGCAACAACAAGGTCGTCACCTACCTGGGCGGCGGCCTGGGCTCCTGGACGGTCTTCACCTGGGAGCGTTACGACTTCAACGCCAACCAGGGGCACCAGGTGATGATGTACGACATCAACCTGTCGCGCTGGTAAGCCCGTGGTCCCGACCAGCCGGGCCGGTGCGGCGGCCCGGAGCGAGGACCGCGTGAAAGCGAAGAGGCCGAGACCCGTGGCGCCCTCCAGGAAAGGGCGCCACGGTTCCCGGCGCTTGGGCGGGCGCCCCCACCCAGGGTCGCCCGGCCTCGCACCCCCGACCCCCATCGGTGGTGCGACAGGTGCCCTCCGCAGCCATCCCCCACGGTTGGGTGCGGCGGGCACATTCACCATGGTGCAGGAACTCCATGGACGGGCAGTGACAGGAGTATGTCCAGTTCGTGGCACCTGGTCGAGCCGGCCTTTAGGTCGCCTCCGGGCTGGTTCGTCCACCGGCGGCTCGGTGTTCCGTCCAGTCGTTCGTCCCCGGTCGTGTCCCTGACAGCGCGGGCGCGTCCGGGACGCGTCGGGGGGTGTGTACGGGAGCGGAGCATCTCGCGCCTCGCTCGACCCCCGGCCCCGCCACGGCCGTACACCGCGTGGGCGTCCGTGGCGCGGCGTAGGCTGGAACCCCCCGGCCGCTCGGCGTGCCGGGCCGTTCGCGTTGCCCCGGCGGGCCTTCGCCGCCCGGAGGCAGCACCAGCCACGGGACGAAGAAGAGACCCCAGATGAGTCTGACCGGACTGCTCGACGTCGTCGCCCGGGACGCGGCGCTCGCCGAGGCGATCGAAGCGGCCACCGCCACCGGGGCCGCGGGCGGCGGCCGCCGCCACCTGGACCTGGTCGGACCGCCCGCCGCCCGGCCCTTCGCCATCGCCGCGCTGGCCCGCGCCCTCGCCGGACAGGCCGCCGGT
This sequence comes from Kitasatospora sp. NPDC051170, assembly GCF_044455705.1. Classification (NCBI taxonomy): domain Bacteria; kingdom Bacillati; phylum Actinomycetota; class Actinomycetes; order Kitasatosporales; family Streptomycetaceae; genus Kitasatospora; species Kitasatospora sp. NPDC051170. The sequence continues at coordinate 363,816 of NZ_JBITFA010000002.1, forward strand.
GACCGGGGCCGGCCGGTGCTCGCCGTCACCGCCACCGGCCGGGAGGCCGAGGACCTCGCCGCCTCGCTGCGCTCGCTGCTGCCGCCGGACGCCGTCGCCGAGTTCCCCGCCTGGGAGACCCTGCCGCACGAGCGGCTCTCGCCCCGCTCCGACACCGTGGGCCGCCGCCTCGCCGTGCTGCGCCGGATCGTGCACCCGCGGGCCGACGACCCGGCGGCCGGGCCGGTACAGGTGGTCGTCGCCCCCGTCCGCTCGGTGCTCCAGCCGCAGGTCAAGGGGCTGGCCGAGCTGGAGCCCGTGGCCCTCCGGCGGAGCGAGTCGCACGACCTGGAGGAGGTCGCCCGCAGACTCGCGGCCGCCGCCTACGCCAGGGTCGAACTGGTCGAGAAGCGCGGCGAGTTCGCCGTCCGCGGCGGCATCCTGGACGTCTTCCCGCCGACGGAGGAACACCCGCTGCGGGTGGAGTTCTGGGGCGACGAGGTCGAGGAGATCCGCTACTTCAAGGTCGCCGACCAGCGCTCGCTGGAGATCGCCGAGCACGGCCTCTGGGCCCCGCCCTGCCGCGAACTGCTGCTCACCGACGAGGTGCGCGCCCGCGCCGCCGAACTCGCCGCCGAGCACCCGGGGCTGGCCGAGATCCTGGACAAGATCGCCGAGGGCATCGCGGTCGAGGGCATGGAGTCGCTGGCGCCCGTCCTGGTCGACGACATGGAACTGCTGGTCGACGTGCTGCCCCTCGGCTCCGTCGCCGTGGTCTGCGACCCCGAGCGGGTCCGCACCCGGGCCGCCGACCTGGTGGCGACCAGCCAGGAGTTCCTGCACGCCTCCTGGGTCGCCGCCGCGGCCGGCGGGGACCGGCCGATCGACCTGGAGGCGATCGACGTCTCCGCCGCCTCGCTGCGCTCCCTCGCCGACGTGCGCGAGCACGCCGCCGAGATCGGACTGCCCTGGTGGTCCGTCAGCCCGTTCGCGACCAGCGAGTCGACGGTGAACGGGATCCTGGAGTTCGACGCCAACACGCTGACGCTGGGCATGCACGCCGTCGAGGCGTACCGCGGCGACACCGCCCGCGCCATCGCCGACGCCAAGGAGCGGCTGGCCGCCGACTGGCGGGTCGTCATGGTCACCGAGGGCCACGGCCCCGCCTCCCGCCTCGCCGAGGTGCTCGGCAACGAGGGCATCCCCGCCCGCCTGGTCGCCGACCTCGCCGAGGCGCCCACCCGGGACGTCGTCTACGTCTCCTGCGGCTCCATCGAACACGGCTTCGTGGACGAGGGGTTGAAGCTCACCGTCATCACCGAGACCGACCTCTCCGGCCAGAAGTCCTCCACCAAGGACATGCGCCGGATGCCCTCCCGGCGTCGCAACGCCATCGACCCGCTGGCGCTCGCGGCCGGGGACTACGTGGTGCACGAGGCCCACGGCGTCGGCCGGTACGTCGAGATGGTGCAGCGCACCGTCCAGGGCGCCACCCGCGAGTACCTGGTGCTGGAGTACGCCCCCGCCAAGCGCGGCCACCCCGGCGACCGGCTCTTCGTGCCCACCGACCAGCTCGACCAGGTCACCAAGTACGTCGGCGGCGAGGCCCCCACCCTGCACCGCCTCGGCGGCGCGGACTGGGCGAAGACCAAGCAGCGCGCCAAGAAGGCCGTCAAGGAGATCGCCGCCGACCTGATCAAGCTCTACTCGGCCCGCATGGCCGCCCCCGGCCACACCTTCGGGCCGGACACCCCGTGGCAGCGCGAACTCGAGGACGCCTTCCCGTACGCGGAGACCCCGGACCAGCTGACCACCATCGCCGAGGTCAAGTCCGACATGGAGAAGTCCGTCCCGATGGACCGGCTGATCTGCGGCGACGTCGGCTACGGCAAGACCGAGATCGCCGTGCGCGCCGCCTTCAAGGCCGTGCAGGACGGCAAGCAGGTGGCGGTGCTGGTGCCCACCACGCTGCTGGTGCAGCAGCACTTCTCCACCTTCGCCGAGCGCTACGCCAACTTCCCGGTCACCGTGAAGGCGCTCTCCCGCTTCCAGACCGACAGCGAGGCCAAGGCCGTCCTGGAGGGCCTGTTCGAGGGGTCGGTGGACGTCGTCATCGGCACGCACCGGCTGTTCTCCTCCGAGACCAGGTTCAAGGACCTCGGCCTGGTCATCGTCGACGAGGAGCAGCGCTTCGGCGTCGAGCACAAGGAGCAGCTGAAGAAGCTGCGCGCCAACGTGGACGTCCTCACCATGTCCGCGACGCCGATCCCGCGCACCCTGGAGATGGCCGTCACCGGCATCCGCGAGATGTCCACCATCACCACCCCGCCGGAGGAGCGGCACCCGGTGCTGACCTTCGTCGGACCGTACGACGAGAAGCAGATCTCGGCCGCGATCCGGCGCGAACTCCTGCGCGAGGGCCAGGTGTTCTACATCCACAACCGGGTCGAGTCGATCGACAAGGCGGCGGCCCGGCTCAAGGACCTGGTGCCCGAGGCCCGGATCGCCACCGCGCACGGGCAGATGGGGGAGACCCAGCTGGAGAAGGTCGTAGTCGACTTCTGGGAGAAGGAGTTCGACGTCCTGGTGTCGACCACCATCGTCGAGTCCGGCATCGACATCTCCAACGCCAACACCCTCATCGTCGAGCGCGGCGACACCTTCGGCCTCTCCCAGCTCCACCAGCTGCGCGGCCGCGTCGGCCGTGGCCGCGAGCGCGGCTACGCCTACATGCTCTACCCGCCGGAGAAGCCCCTCACCGAGACCGCCCACGAGCGCCTCGCCACCATCGCCCAGCACACCGAGATGGGCGCCGGCATGTACGTCGCCATGAAGGACCTGGAGATCCGCGGCGCCGGCAACCTCCTCGGCGGCGAGCAGTCCGGGCACATCGCGGGAGTCGGCTTCGACCTCTACATGCGGATGGTCGGCGAGGCCGTCGCCGAGTTCCGCGAGTCGCTGGCCGGTGGCGGCGAGCCGGAGGAGGAGCCGCTGGAGGTGAAGATCGAGCTGCCCGTGGACGCCCACGTGCCGCACGACTACGCCCCCGGCGAGCGGCTGCGCCTCCAGGCGTACCGCTCCATCGCGGCCGTCAACTCCGAGGAGGACATCCAGCAGGTCCGCGACGAGCTCGTCGACCGCTACGGCAAGCTGCCCGAGCCGGTCGAGAACCTCCTGATGGTCGCCGCGCTGCGCCTGTACGCCCGCCGCTGCGGCATCGCGGACATCACTCTCCAGGGCAACTTCGTCCGCTTCGGCCCGGTGGACCTGCGCGAGTCCCAGGAACTGCGCCTCAACCGCCTCTACCCGCGCAGCCAGGTCAAGGCCGCCTCCCAGCAACTGCTGGTCCCGCGCCCCAGCACCGGCCGCATCGGCGGCAAGCCGCTCGTCGGGCGCGAACTGCTGAGCTGGTGCAGCGAGTTCCTGTCGGCCATGTTCGACGACCTGGCGGGGTCGAAGAAGTAGGTTCCGTGAAGTGACCTCCGCGCCGCTCGCCGGTGCTCACGGCGGTCCCGGGCTCTGCCCGGGGCCGCCTTTTGCACGGGTGCGGGCGGCGGCTGTGAACAGGGCCGTCAGCCGATCTTCCACTGGCCGGTCTGCGGGGCGAAGCCGCTGTCGAGGCCGAACTGGGCCTTGTCGAGCTTGGCGTCCTTGGGCACCTCGAAGGTGACGAAGCCGAGGGCGCTCTCGCCGGGGGCGATGTTGGCGGGCACCTGGAAGCTCGGGCCGGCCTTGGTGTCCGCGATCGTCGAGCCGTACGCCTGGCCCTGGGCGTCCAGCACCTTGGCGCCGTTGCCCGGGGCGTCGCTGTACGCCTTCTTGCCGCTCGCCTTGATCCGGAACTGGATCGCGACGAAGCGCTTTCCGTCCCCCGGGTGGGTGAACTCGTTGTCGGGCTCGGCGCTGTCGACGACCTTCACCAGCGTCACGTCGGCGGTGTCGGCCGGGTCGTTGCCCTTGAGCGAGATGGTGTCGCCGAGCTTCGCCACCTTGGGGGCGTCGGCCGGCTTGCTCTCGGCCGGCTTGCCGGCGGTGTTGCTGGGGGCGCTCGCGGCGGCGCTCTGCTTGGGCTCGGTGGAGACGGAGGAGCCGCCGGTGGAGTTGCAGGCCGTCGCGGAGAGCGTGACCAGGGCGGCGCCCAGCAGCAGGGCGGCGGTGCGGCGGGTGGTCGCGGACATGAGGTTCTCCCGGTGATCGGTGAGGCGTGCCGGGCGGCCTCCGCCTTCCCGGCGCCGCCCCCGTTCGGTGGCGACGGAGAGATCACACCACTCGGCTGTGAATACTGTCAATGCTGATTCACAAAAGCTCTCTGTTCACAGCGTGAACAGGATCGGAGAGGGCGTCGCTATGCTGTGTGGCCACACGCCCCTAAGGAGTCCCCGTGCCGGACCGCCCCGAAGTGACCGCCACCGAGATCGCCCGGCTGGCCGGGGTCGGCCGGGCCGCGGTCAGCAACTGGCGCCGCCGCCACCCCGACTTCCCGCTCCCCGCGGGCGGCACCGACACCAGCCCGACCTTCGCCCTCGACGAGGTCGAGACCTGGCTGCGCGCCCAGGGCAAGATCGGCGAACTGCCCCTGCTGGAACGGGTCTGGCAACTGGTCGACACCCTCCGCGACCCGGCCGGCCACCCCGCCGCCCCGCTGGTCGAGGCCGGCGCGCTGCTGCTCCTGCTGCACCGCACGCCCGCGCGCTGGGCCGAGCTCGCCGACCAGCCCGACACCCGGCTCGCCACCGCCCTGCCCAGGGCCGTCGCCGACACCGCTGTTCACACCCTCGGCCCGGACGCCCCGCGTACCCTCCGGCTGTCCCACCTGCTCGGCAGCACCCAGCTCGACCTCGCCCGCGGGCTCGCCGACCTCGGCGCCCGCTCCGGCGGCCCCGCCGACGCGTACGAGCAACTGCTCACCCGTCACGCCGAGGCCAACGCCCGCCAGCTCAGCCCCACCCCGCCGGAGGCGGCCCGGCTGCTCGCGGCCGTCGCCGGAGTCCCCGCCACGGTGCTCGACCCGGCGGCCGGGCTGGGCGCCGTCCTGCTCGCCCACCCCCCGACCACCGGCCGCTACGGCCAGGACACCGACCCGGTCGCCGCCGCCCTCGCCGGCCTGCGGCTCGCCCTGCACACCCCCGCCGAGGAACCCGGCCCGCTCCCGCTCGACCTGCGCCCCGGCGACGCCCTGCGCGCGGACGCCTACCCCGGCGACACCTTCGAGGCGGTGCTCTGCCAGCCCCCGTACAACGAACGGGACTGGGGCCACGACGAGTTGCAGTTCGACGCCCGCTGGCCCGGCGGCCTCGTCCCACCGCGCGGCGAGTCCGAACTCGCCTGGGTCCTGCACTGCCTCGCCCACACCCGCCCCGGCGGCCTCGCCGCCCTCCTCCTCCCGCCGACCGTCGCCACCCGCCGGGCCGGCCGCCGCATCCGCGCCGAACTGCTCCGCTCCGGCGCCCTGCGGGCCGTCGTCGCCCTGCCCGCGGGCGCCGCCCCGCCGTACGGTGTCCCGCTGCACCTCTGGGTGCTCCGCGCGCCCCGGCCGGGCGACGACTTCCGCCAGGTCCTGCTGGTCGACGCGGCGGCGGGTGCGGCCGGCTCCCCGGGCGCCGCCGCGACGGGCGCCCCCTCTTCAGTGGCCCCCTCGACGGCGGAGGGCGGCCGGGACAAGGTCGACTGGCCCGGGCTGCACCGCACCGTCCTGGACGCCTGGAGCGGCTTCGACCTCGCCGCCCGCGAGGGCCTGCCCGTCCCGGCCGACCGGCCCGGCGTCCACCGCGCCATGGCCGCCATCGACCTGCTGGACGACGAGACCGACCTCTCCCCGGCGCGGCACGTCCCCTCCGCCGCCCCGCTCGGCGGCGCGGCCGAACTCTCGCACCTGGGCGGCCGGTTGGCCGAACTGCTGGCAGGGCTGGCCGACCCGGCCACGCTGCTCCCGCAGGACGGTCCCGGGGCCGTCGCCGCCGCGGGCGTGGTGACCGTCGGGGAACTGGTCCGCAGCGGCGCGCTGGAGGTGTTCTCCTCCGGTACCGGCGCCGCCGTCCGCCCGGCCGGCACCGCCCTTGGCGGCACCCGCGTGGTCACCGACCAGGACCTCGCCGCCGACACCCCGCCCACGGCCGTGCTGGCCGAAGCCGCCGAAGGCACCGGCGCGACCGGCCCCGCCGCTGAGGTCCGCACCCGACCCGGCGACGTCCTCGTCCCCGCCCTCGGAAGCGGCCCCGCGCGCGTCGTCCCCGCCGAAGGCCCGCTGGTCGGCGCCGCCCTGGGCCGCCAGCTCCACCTGCTGCGGCCCGACCCGGCCGTCCTCGACCCGGAGTTCCTGGCCGGCCAGTTCCGCTCCACCGCCGGCACCCGGCGCGCCGCCAGCCACGCCACCACCACCGCCCGCCTGGACATCCGCCGGGTCGAACTGCCCCGCCTCCCGCTCCCCGCCCAGCAGCACCTCGGCGCGGCCTTCGCCCGCCTGGCCGCCTTCGACTCCGCCCTCACCCGGGCCGCCGCCCTCGCCCGCGTCCTCACCCAGGCCGCGACGGACGCCCTGGCGACCGGCGCCCTGACCCCGCCGGAGCACTGATCCGGCGTCGGCTGACGGCCGCTCAGCAGCACCGCGCCACCGGCGAGGTACCGGCCGGACGGAAGCCCTCCGCGGTGGCCCGGCCGGACGGTACCGTGGGCCGGACCGGGCCGTCCCCGGCCGGCATCGGTTCCCACCAGCTCAGGAGCGCACATGTCAGGGCAGTACCCCGGGCCGTTCGGACCACCGCCCGGCGGCACGCCGTACGTTCCGGGGCCGCCCCCGGCGCCGGCCGCGATACCGGGCCGCCTCGGCACGACCGCGCGGGTGCTGTTCGCCCTCGCCCCCGTCCTGACCTTCGGCCTGCTCGGCGCCGTCCCGTCGCTGGTCCTGGCCGTCCGGCGCCGACGGGCCTACGACATCGCCGGTGCCGTCGTGTTCTGCGGGTTGCTGTTCGCACTGATCGTCTCCGCCGGGATCGCGGGCCGCCTGCAGAACCCCACGGCCGACGTCACCGGCCAGATCACCCTGTTCCTGCTGTGGTTCGCCCCGACGCCCCACTTCCTGCTGATGGACCGCCGCGAGGTCTGGGAGGCGGGCCGCCCCGCACCGCAGCCCTCCCCGCCGGCCCCGTCGTACGCGGCGCCGCAGGCCCAGCCCTACACCTCGCCCTACGCCTCGCCGTACGCCCGGACCACGCCCGGGTACGGCACCCCGGCGGCCCCCTACGCCCCGGCCCCGTCGCAGGCCCCCACGACCCCCGCCACTCCCGTCGCCCCCGTCACCGGGGCCACCGACGATCTCAAAGAACTCGGCGAACTGCTGCGCCGCCAGTCCCGCGAGGGCCGGCCGTGACGGCTCCCCGGCTGATCGCCGGCCGCTACCGGCTCACCGAGAAGATCGGCCACGGTGGGATGGGCCAGGTCTGGGCCGGCCGGGACGAACGCCTGCACCGCGCGGTCGCGGTCAAACTGCTGCGCCCCGAGCACCTGCTGCCCGGCACCGGCACGGGCACCGACCCCCGCATCAGCGGCAGCGGCATCGGCACCGGCACGTCCACCGAACGCCGCCGCCACGGCGACGAGTTGCGCCGCCGCTTCCTGCGCGAGTGCCGGGTCACGGCCGCGCTCGACCACCCCGGGCTGGTCACCGTCTTCGACGCCGGGGAGGACGGGGGCGAGCTGTACCTGGTCATGCAGCGCGTCCCCGGCGTCAGCCTCGCCGACCTCATCGCCGAGGACGCGCCGTTCCCGATCGAGCGGGCGGTGGCCGTCGCCGCCCAGTTGTGCGCGGCGCTGGCCGCCGTCCACGCCGTCCCGGTCGTCCACCGCGACCTCAAGCCGAGCAACGTGATGGTCCGGGAGGACGGCCGCACCGTCCTGCTCGACCTCGGCATCGCCACCGCCCTGGACACCGAGACCACCCGCCTGACCCTCACCGGGGTGCCGATCGGCAGCCCCGCGTACATGGCCCCCGAGCAGGCCCTCGCCTCCACCACCGATCCGCGCAGCGACCTGTACGCGCTGGGCTGCCTGCTGCACGAGATGCTCGCGGGCGAGGAGCCGTTCAGGGCGCCCACCGCCCTCGGCATCCTGCGCCGGCACGTCGACGAACCGCCCGTCCCGCTGCGCGACCTGCGCCCGGACGTGCCGCCGGTGCTCGAACGGCTCGTCCTCGACCTGCTCGCCAAGCAGCCCGCCGACCGCCCGGCCGACGCCCAGGCCGTGTACGGGCGGCTGCTCCCGCTGCTGCCCCCGGCCGCCGCGGCCCCGCAGCCCCGCTACACGCCCCTGCCCGACCCCGTACGGCCGTTCCGGTACCCGCACCAGCCGCCGCCCGCCGCCGTGGTGGCCGCCCCGCCGGAACCGCGCCCCTTCCTGATGCCGCCCGCCCCCGCAGTCCCCCCGGCGCCACCCGCCGTCCCGGCCGCCGGCTTCGACCTGGCGGTCCAGTGCGCGCGCCTCTCCGACCTGGTCGACGCCGGGCGCCACGAGGAGGTCCTCGACCTCGCGGCCCGCCTGCTGCCCCACGCCGAGGCCGAGCAGGGCGGACACGCCCCGCTCGTCCGCACCATCCGCACCATCTACGCCCGCACCCTCCTCCACCAGGGGCACCCCGAGCAGGCGCTCCCCGAGTACCAGCGCCTGGCCGTCACCGCCGAGGGCGGACCCCACGGACCCCAGGGCCTCGACCACCGCTACCGCGCCGCCGTCTGCCTCGACCGCCTCGGCCGCGGCCCCGAGGCCCTCGCCGAGTACCGGGCCCTGCTCGACGCCCACGCGGAGGACCCCGACCCCGAGCGCGCCTTCGACCTGCGCGAGCGCATCGGCCTCCACCTCGCGGCCGCCGGCGACCCCCAACAGGCGTGGCAGTGGCTGCTCCAGCTCCTGCTCGAACGCGAACGCCGCGACGGCCCCCACCACCCGTCCGTCCGTCGCCTCCGCCAGTCCCTCGACACCCTCCACCCCCACCAGCCGACCCACTAGGCCCTCTCTTTCGGATCTTGCCGGGCGGTCGCCGCCGGGGCACGCACCTCGACGGCTTTTCGTCAGTCGCCGATGTCCCCCAGCCTTCGGCCGGGAGGTGCCCCCACCGCATGGACTCCCTCCTCGGCGCCGCCGATGCACGCACCCCAACGCCGCCCGCTCACCCGACAACATCCGAAAGAGAGGGCCTGGCCTTCGGTCTCCGGCTGAACCCACGGCGAACCGGCGACCGGTAGGTTCGGAGGGTGACGACGAATGGTGCGGACGCCAAGCTGATCCTGCTCACGACGACCCACCGGGTGGCCCCCGGCCTGCTGTCCTGGCCCGCGTGGGAGGCGCTGCGCTCGGCCGGGAGGGTGCTGGCGGCCGATGCCGGGCACCCGCAGCTGCCCGCGCTGCGCGGGGCCGGGGTGGAGGCGGAGATCGTGGCGGAGCGGTCCGCGCCGGCGCTGGCGCGGCTGCTGACCGGGCAGCCGGCGGGCGGGGGCCCGGTGGTGTGGCTGGGGAGCCCGGACGGGGACCCGGGGCTGACGGACGCGCTGGCCCGCCTCGCCGTCGAGCACGCCGGGGAGGTGCCCGAGATCGAGGTGCTGCCCGGCTCGTACGACCTGCCGGGGGCCCGGCTGCTGGACCTGGTGTCGGTGATGGACCGGCTGCGCTCGCCCGGCGGCTGCCCCTGGGACGCCGAGCAGACGCACGAGAGCCTCGTGAAGTACCTGGTCGAGGAGGCGTACGAGCTGGTCGAGGCCATCGAGGAGGGGGACCGCGACACCCTGCGCGAGGAGCTTGGCGACGTCCTGCTCCAGGTGTTCTTCCACTCCCGCATCGCCGAGGAGGACGAGGGGGAGCCGTTCTCGATCGACGACGTGGCCGGGGACATCGTCGACAAGCTGATGTACCGGCACCCGCACGTGTTCGGGGACGCGAAGGCCGAGGGCGCCGCCGAGGTGGAGGCGAACTGGGAGCAGCTGAAGGCGGCCGAGAAGTCGGACCGCGAGTCCGTCCTGGACGGCGTCCCGGCGGGGCTGCCGGCGCTGGCGTACGCGGCGAAGCTGGTCTCCCGGGTGCGGCGGGCGGGCTTCGGCGGGGTGGCGGACGAGCCGTACGAGCTGCCGGCGGAGCTGACCGCCGAGTCGGCGGGCCGGCTGCTGCTGGCGGTGGCGCAGCGGGCGCACGACGCCGGGGTGGACGTGGACGCGGCGCTGCGCTCGGCCGCGCGGGGCTACCGGGACGCGGTGCGCGCGGCCGAGGGGCTCAAGCCGTAAGAGGGGCCGGAGCCGTAGAGGTTCAGGCCGCGGCCTGGCGGGGCAGCGGGAGGACGACCTCGGCGATGGCGTCGCCGACGAGGGCGACCAGTTCGGCCAGCCGCTCCAGGTCGAGGTGGTCGGGCAGGTCGGCGAGGGAGACGATCCGCTCGCCGTCCGGCCCGGCGACGCAGAAGAGGTCGATCGGGCCGAGGTGCTTCTCGGCGGTGTCGACGACGGCGGCCACGTCGCTGGGGCGGCGCACGTCCCCGTGGACGCCGACGACGGGGCAGCCCGGGCGGTCGAGTTCGGAGGCGAGGTCCTCCGCGACGCCGACGTGCTGGTCGGCGATGAGCATCCCGGCGGCGCCGGCGGCGGTGAACCGGCGGGCGAGGTCGGCCCCCGACCCGCCGTCCAGTACCGCGATGACGACGACTGCCCCGGCGACCCGCATGGCCTGCTCCTCCCTGTGGGCGACACCGCACCGGCGCCCACGCGTACTGCGGAGGATCGTAGGCTCGTCCTGACCCTCCGCAACAGGAATTACCCCGCAGGTGACCAGGCTCACGCCGGGCGCCGGGCCAAGAGCTGTCCAAGAACCGTTCACGGACCGGGCACGAAGCGTCGACACGCGGGCAAGGAGTCGTTCGCGGACCGTTCGCACGCCGTCGACGGGCCGGGCGCGCCGCGTCCACCGGATACCGTCGACCCATGCCAGCTCAGCCCGACGCCACCGCCCCGCAGCTCTTCACCTGGGAGTTCGCCGCCGACCCGTACCCGGCCTACGCCTGGCTGCGCGAGCACTCCCCGGTGCACCGCACCACCCTGCCGAGCGGCGTCGAGGCGTGGCTGGTGACCAGGTACGCGGACGCCCGCCAGGCGCTCGCGGACGGACGGCTGTCGAAGAACCCGGCGCACCACAGCGAACAGGCGCACCGCACCGGCCGGGTGGGCATCCCGGGGGAGCGGCAGGCGGACCTGATGACGCACCTGCTGAACATCGACCCGCCGGACCACACCCGGCTGCGCCGCCTGGTGTCGAAGGCGTTCACCCCGCGCCGGGTGGCCGAGTTCGAGCCGAGGGTGCAGCAGCTCACCGACCGGCTGATCGACGGCTTCGCGCAGCGCGGATCGGCCGACCTCATCCACGAGTTCGCCTTCCCCCTCCCCATCTACGCGATCTGCGACCTGCTGGGCGTCCCGTCCGAGGACCAGGACGACTTCCGCGACTGGGCGGGCATGATGATCCGGCACGGAGGCGGCCGACGCGGCGGCGTGGGACGGGCCGTGAAGCGGATGCGGGCCTACCTGCTGGAGCTGATCCACCGCAAGCGCGCCGACCTCGGGGACGACCTCATCTCCGGCCTGATCCGCGCCAGTGACCACGGTGAGCACCTGACGGAGAACGAGGCCGCCGCGATGGCCTTCATCCTCCTGTTCGCGGGCTTCGAGACGACCGTCAACCTGATCGGCAACGGCACCTACGCGCTGCTGCGCAACCCGGAGCAGCGCCGGCTGCTCCAGGAGTCGGTGGCCCGCGGCGAGAGCGGGCTGCTGGAGACGGGCATCGAGGAACTCCTGCGCTACGACGGGCCGGTGGAGCTGGCGACCTGGCGGTTCGCGACGAAGCCGCTGTCGATCGGCGGGGCGGACATCCCGGTGGGCGATCCGGTGCTGGTGGTGCTGGCGGCGGCGGACCGCGACCCGGCCCGGTTCTCGGACGAGAACACCCTCGACCTGGCCCGGACGGACAACCCCCACCTGGGTTTCGGGCACGGAATCCACTACTGCATCGGCGCCCCGCTGGCCCGGCTGGAGGGCCGCGCCGCGCTGGCCACGCTGCTCGCGCGGCTGCCCGATCTGCGGCTGGCGGAGGAGCCGGAGAACCTGCGCTGGCGCGGCGGTCTGATCATGCGTGGACTGCGGGAACTTCCGGTCGAGTTCAGTCCGGAAATGCACTCTCCGCACGCACTTCCGGCCGACCGGTGAATCCACATGACGTCCACGTGACACCCCGACACGCTGACGCGCCGTCGCCGATAGCCTGCCAATTGGGGTGTGAACACGCATCAAACCGGACAAACCGGCGCCGTGCGTAGGCGAGCGACCACGCGCCGTAATTTCTGTGTGATGTCGGCGAGATGAGCTTGTGATCGAGCTGATGATCTGTCTAGTCTCCGTGGAGTTCGCAGCTGCGGACCCCGTGCGCGGAACGCCGAGTCCTGCCCGTCGCGCCACGGGAAACCGACCAGACCCTGGGCAGGGGCGGGGGACCCAGGTTTGTTGCCGTCCCCACGGCTTGGGGTGAAGCCGCCCGCGCGGAGCCGATTCCGCGTCACGGCGGCCGGGCCACCTCCCGGTCCGAACCCGACAGCTCACCTCGCAGGCGTGCGGAGAGGGACCTCTTCATGCTGCTCGTTGGATCTGGCCGTCACCGTCGTCGCACCCAGACCGAGAAGGTCATCGCCGTCGCCGGCGTGGCCGGCGTCGGACTCGCACTGCCGCTCCTCACCGCCACCGGCGCCTCCGCGGCCCCCGCCTCCACCTGGGACGCCGTCGCCCAGTGCGAGAGCGGCGGCAACTGGAGCATCAACACCGGCAACGGCTTCTACGGGGGCCTGCAGTTCACCCCCAGCACCTGGAAGGCGTACGGCGGCACCGCCTTCGCCGCGCAGGCCAACCAGGCCAGCAAGGGCCAGCAGATCGCCATCGCCGAGAAGGTGCTGGCCTCCCAGGGCCCGGGCGCCTGGCCCGTCTGCTCCCAGAAGGCCGGCCTGTCCAAGGGCGGCCCGGCGGCCTCCGTCGACACCTCCTCGGACACCAAGGCCCAGGCGGCGCCCAAGAAGCAGGCCCCGAAGGCCGAGAAGCCCGCGCAGAAGCCGGTGCAGCAGTACGCGCCCAAGCACGCCGCGCCCAAGGCCGAGACGCCCGAGCAGCCGGCGCAGCCGTACGCGCCGAAGCACGCCGCCCCGCAGAGCGCCGCGCCGCAGAGTGCCGCGCCGAAGGCCGGGGACTACACCGTGCGCTCCGGCGACACCCTGTCGACCATCGCCTCGGCCCAGGGCGTCTCCGGCGGCTGGCACTCGCTGTACGACCACAACCGCTCCACCGTCGGCGGCGACCCGGACCTCATCCTCCCGGGCCAGGTGCTGCACCTCGGCTGAGCCGTAAGGCCCGACGAGGGCCCGACGAGGGCCTGACGAGGGGGCCGGCCGCGGGGCCGGTCCCCTTCGTCCGCATTCGCCCCGGCCCGTGCGGACGTTCCGGGGCGGGAAGGTGAACTACCGGTGGGTAGCCGGGCCACACGCTGAGACGGGACCGAGGCCGACGTGGCCCCGGAGGTCCGGGCGGTTAGGCTCTGGTCGTAACGACTCCGCAATCGCCCCGCCGCTGATCACCACCCCTGTCGGCGGGACCTGCTTCCGCAAGGAGATGCCTCGTGCCGTCCATCGATGTCGTCGTAGCCCGTGAGATCCTCGACAGCCGCGGCAACCCCACGGTCGAGGTCGAGGTCGGCCTCGACGACGGCAGCACCGGCCGTGCCGCCGTTCCGTCCGGTGCCTCCACCGGCGCCTTCGAGGCGCTCGAGCTGCGCGACGGTGACAAGAACCGCTACTTCGGCAAGGGCGTGGAGAAGGCCGTCCTGGCCGTCATCGAGCAGATCGGCCCGGAGCTGGTCGGCTACGACGCCACCGAGCAGCGCCTGATCGACCAGGCCATGCTCGACCTGGACGCCACCCCGGACAAGTCCTCGCTCGGCGCCAACGCCATCCTCGGCGTCTCCCTGGCCGTCGCCCACGCCGCCTCCGAGGCCAGCGACCTGCCGCTGTTCCGCTACCTGGGCGGTCCGAACGCGCACGTCCTGCCCGTCCCGATGATGAACATCCTCAACGGCGGCTCGCACGCGGACTCCAACGTCGACATCCAGGAGTTCATGATCGCCCCGATCGGCGCGGAGTCCTTCTCCGAGGCCGTCCGCTGGGGCGTCGAGGTCTACCACACCCTCAAGGGCGTCCTGAAGGAGCGCGGCCTGTCCACGGGCCTCGGCGACGAGGGCGGCTTCGCCCCCGACCTGGACAGCAACCGCGAGGCCCTGGACCTCATCGTCGAGGCCATCCAGAAGGCCGGCTACGAGCCCGGCCGCGACGTGGCCCTGGCCCTGGACGTCGCCGCCTCCGAGTTCTTCGAGGACGGCGCCTACCAGTTCGAGGGCAAGGCCCTCACCTCGGCCGAGCTCATCGAGTACTACGCCGAGCTGGTCGACGCCTACCCGCTGGTCTCCATCGAGGACCCGCTGGACGAGTCGGATTGGGACGGCTGGAAGGCCATGACCGTCAAGCTGGGCGACAAGGTCCAGCTGGTCGGCGACGACCTGTTCGTCACCAACCCGCAGCGCCTGGCCCGCGGCATCGAGACCGGCACCGCCAACGCCCTGCTGGTCAAGGTCAACCAGATCGGCTCGCTGACCGAGACCCTGGACGCCGTCGAGCTGGCCCAGCGCAACGGCTACCGCTGCATGATGTCGCACCGCTCCGGCGAGACCGAGGACGTCACCATCGCCGACCTCGCCGTCGCCACCAACTGCGGCCAGATCAAGACCGGCGCCCCGGCCCGCTCCGAGCGCGTGGCCAAGTACAACCAGCTGCTGCGCATCGAGGAGATCCTCGACGACGCCGCCGAGTACGCCGGCCGCGGCGCGTTCCCGCGGTTCCGCTCTGCGGAGTAGTGAGCACAGCCGCTCTGCGGAGTAGTGCGCACAGCCGCTCCGCGGACCAGTGAGCACAGCCGCTCGGAGCGCTGAGCCGCACGCCTGACCGGTGCCCCGCCGTTCACCCCGTAGGGTGGTCGGCGGGGCACCGTCGCGACCAGGAGGGGACACCGCAGATGGCAGGCTGGAGGATTCCGGGCTTGGCGGCCCGTCCTCGGTTCACGAGCCGGGCGACCGTCCTCGTCCTGGTGCTCTGCTCACTGGTGGCGATCCTCGCGTACCCGACACGGCAGTTCATCTCCCAGCGGGCCGAGATCTCCGCCCAGCGGGCGAAGGCCGACCACGCCCGCCAGCAGGTCGAGCAGCTGCGCCGGGACAAGGCCCGCTGGCAGGACCCGGAGTACGTGAAGGCGCAGGCCCGCGCCCGACTGCACTACGCGGTGCCGGGGGAGACCCCGTACATCGCCGTGGACCCGGCCGGCCGTGACGCCGCCCGGGCCTCCGCGCCCGCCTCGCCCTCGGGGGGCACGGCGGCCGGCCCGGTGAAGGCGGCCAAGCCCTGGTACGCCGGCATCTGGGACTCGGTGGACGCGGCCGACACCGCCGCTGCCGCCCCCGCCGCTCCTGCCGCCCCCCGTCCGACCCCACCGCCATCCGCTGGAGACACCTCCCCCCATGACCACTGAGAACCACCCCGCCGTCTCCGACGCCGACGTCGCGGCCATCGCCGCCCAGCTCGGCCGGGTGCCGCGCGGCCTGCGCGGTGTGGCGCACCGCTGCCCCTGCGGCAACCCGGACGTCGTCGAGACGGCCCCGCGCCTGCCGGACGGCACGCCGTTCCCCACGCTGTACTACCTGACCTGCCCCAAGGCCGCCTCGCTGATCGGCACCCTGGAGGCCGAGGGCGTGATGAAGGACCAGACCGCGCGCCTCGCCGAGGACCCGGAGCTGGCCGCCGCCTACCAGAAGGCGCACGAGGACTACATCGCCCGGCGCGACGCGATCGAGGTGCTGGAGGGCTTCCCGAGCGCCGGCGGCATGCCGGACCGGGTGAAGTGCCTGCACGTGCTGGTCGGCCACTCGCTGGCGGCCGGAGAGGGCGTCAACCCGCTCGGCGACGAGGCGATCGGCATGCTGGAGGACTGGTGGGCCAAGGGCCCCTGCGTCTCCCCGGCCGAGGTCGAGGCCGCCGGCGGGCGCGTCCTGCGCAACCGCGCCAAGGCGCAGGACCACGAGGCCGTCATCGCGGCCAAGCAGCAGAAGACCGCCGAGCGGGCCGCGAAGAAGGCCGCCGAGGAAGCCTCGCAGGAGCAGGAGTCCGAGTGAGCACGACCCGCGTGGCCGCGATCGACTGCGGCACCAACTCCATCCGCCTGCTGGTCGCCGACCTCGACGCGGAGACGGGCGGGATCACCGACCTGGACCGCCGGATGATCATCAACCGGCTGGGCCAGGGCGTGGACCGCACCGGCCGGCTGCACCCGGACGCGCTGGAGCGCACCTTCGCGGCCTGCCGCGAGTACCTGGAGATCATCCGGGGCTTCGGCGTCGGCCCGGAGCGCACCCGCTTCGTCGCCACCAGCGCCTCGCGGGACGCCGAGAACAGCGACGAGTACGTCAAGGGCGTGCGGGAGATCCTGGGCGTCGAGCCCGAGGTGGTGAGCGGCGAGGAGGAGGCGCACCTGTCCTTCGTCGGCGCCACCAAGGAGCTGACCGGCGGTCGGTTCCCGGCCCCCTACCTGGTCTTCGACCTCGGCGGCGGCTCCACCGAGTTCGTCCTCGGCGGGGCGGACGTGCAGGCGGCGCGCTCGGTGGACATCGGCTGCGTCCGGCTGACCGAGCGGCACTTCGAGGGCGCCGAACTGCCCTCCGAGGAGCAGATCGCGGCCGCCAGGGCGCACGTGCGGGCCGAGCTGGACAAGGCCGAGGAGGTCGTCCCGCTGACCGGCGCCGCCACCCTGGTGGGCCTGGCGGGGACGGTCACCACGGTCTCCGCGATCGCCCAGGACCTGCCGGCCTACGACTCGGAGCGCATCCACCACTCCCGGATCGGCCGCGAGCGCGTCGCGGAGATCGCCCGCGAGCTGCTGGCCGCCACCCACGCCGAGCGCGCGGCCATCCCGTCGATGCACCCGGGCCGGGTGGACGTGATCGCCGCCGGGGCGCTGGAGCTGCTGGAGATCATGGAGCGGACGGGCGCGGCCGAGGTGGTCGTCAGCGAGCACGACATCCTGGACGGCATCGCCTGGAGCATGGCCGGCTGACCGGCCGGCACCGCCCAGCAGGACGCCTGTAGACCGGCCCCGGTACCCCCGTGAGGGGGCCGGGGCCGGGGCGCGCGCGGGCCCGTGCGGGAAAGTTCGTGAATTTCTTCACATGGCGATCCAGTCATTCGTCGCACTCCGTCGCCCGAGACGTCCGAATTGTGGGACCGAAGGTCCGATGACGGTGAAGCCCACTGGTTCGCAGGCCAGCGCTCGACTGAGGTTTGAAAATCGAAATCGCGCGCGGGAACGCAGGCCCGGTGCGGATCGTTGCTGCTCAACGGGGTGGTGCTCCGGCGCGTGTTCTCACGCGCCTGCGCGGGGTGGTGGACCCTCGCGCCGGGCCCGGTTTTGCGGCCGCGCAGTGTATCACAGGGTGTCCAGCAACTTGTGACCGGGCTCACGAAGGCTGCTCCGGACGGTGCTGGATACTTTCCGATATGAGCACCACGGAGCGTCCTCGCATCCTCATTGTCGGCGGTGGTTACGTCGGCCTGTATGCCGCGATGCGCATCCTCAAGAAGATGCGCTACGGCGAAGCGACCGTCACGGTCGTCGACCCGCGGTCGTACATGACGTACCTGCCCTTCCTTCCCGAGGCGGCCGGCGGCAGCGTCGCGCCTCGCAACCTCGTCGCCCCGCTGCGCGGCGTCCTCAAGCAGGCGGAGGTGCTGACCGGGTCCGTCACCGGCATCGACCACGCCCGTAAGGTCGCCACCGTCCAGCCCGCGGCCGGCGACAGCTACGAGCTGCCGTTCGAGTACCTGGTCGTCGCGACCGGCTCGGTCTCCCGCACCTTCCCGATCCCGGGTCTGGCGGAGAACGGCATCGGCATGAAGACGGTCGAGGAGGCCATCGGCCTCCGCAACCACGTCATGGCGCAGCTGGACAAGGCCGAGTCCACCACGGACCCGGAGATCCGGCGCAAGGCCCTGACCTTCGTCTGCATCGGCGGCGGCTTCGCCGGCGTCGAGACGCTGGCCGAGATCGAAGACATGGCCCGCGACGCGGCCAAGCTGTACAAGACCTTCACCCGTGACGACATGCGCTTCGTCATGGTCGAGGCCGCCAACCGCATCCTCCCCGAGGTCGGCCCGGAGCTGGGCCTGTGGACCAAGGAGAAGCTCGAGGAGCGGAAGATCGAGGTCTACATCGAGACCTCGATGGACTCCTGCATCGACGGCCACGTCATGCTGAAGAACGGCATGGAGATGGACGCCGCCACCATCGTGTGGACGGCCGGCGTGAAGCCGAACCCGGTCCTCGCCAACTTCGGCCTGCCGCTGGGCCCGCGCGGCCACGTGGACACCGCCCCGACCCTCCAGGTCCAGGGCTTCGAGTACGTGTGGTCCGCCGGCGACAACGCCCAGGTGCCCGACCTCGCCGCCGGCGAGGGCGCCTGGTGCCCGCCGAACGCCCAGCACGCCTGCCGCCAGGCCGTCGTCCTCGGCGACAACGTGATCTCCGGCATGCGGGGCTTCCCGCAGAAGGAGTACAAGCACAAGAACCTCGGCGCCGTCGCGGGCCTCGGCCTGCACAAGGGCGTCGCGATCCTCTTCGGCAAGGTCAAGCTCAAGGGCCGCCCCGCCTGGTGGTTCCACCGCCTGTACCACGGCGCGATGGTGCCGACCTTCAACCGCAAGGTCCGCGTCTTCATGGACTGGACGCTCGCGATGTTCTTCAAGCGCGAGATGGTCGGCCTCTCCCAGATGGAGCAGCCGCAGCTGCCCATCCAGGAGGTCACGCCGCCCACCAAGCCGGTCGAGGCCGCCAAGCCCGCCGCCGAGAAGGAACTCGCCGCCAAGTAAGCGACTGAGACCCCGGTGTGGGAGCGCCGGGGTATGAGTCGGAGGCCCTCCGCCCGGCAGTGTCGCCGGACCACGACCTCCGTGGTGCTCAGCCGGCCTTGCGACCGGGCGGAGTACAGCAGTAGAGAGCCCCTGCCGAAACCCTCCGGCAGGGGCTCTTCTGTGTGCCGGCCCCGCCCGCACCTTCCGGTGCGGGCGGGGCCGTCGCTCCGTCGGTCGGTCAGTCCGTCTTGATGCTCTCCAGGATGTCCAGCCTGGAGGCCCGGCGGGCGGGCCAGAGGGCGGCCACCAGGCCGACCAGACCGGCCAGGCCCAGGAAGAGCGCCAGCTGGCCCCACGGCAGGACGGTGGTCAGCCCGGACAGGCTGTTCTTGAGGGTGCCGTTGATCGCCCAGGCGATGAAGCAGCCGAGCACCAGGCCGATGCCCGCGCCGAACACCGAGATCACCACGGACTCCAGACGGACCATCCGCTTGATGCCCCGGCGGTCCAGGCCGATCGCGCGCAGCATCCCGATCTCGCGCTTGCGCTCGAAGACCGACATCGCCAGCGTGTTGATCACGCCCAGGATCGCGACCAGCACGGACATCGCCAGCAGGCCGTACATCATGTTCAGCGCGAAGGTGATCGCCTGGCTGAAGTTCTTGCGCACGTCCTCCATGGACTTGACCTCGATCACCGGGTTGGCGCCGGTGGCGTCCGTCAGGGACTGCTTGAGCGCCTCGGTGGCCCCGTTCTGGCCCTTGACCAGGACGGCGGAGGCGTGCGCCTTGGGCTCGTGCTTGACGAGCTCGGCGTTGGCCATGACGGCCGAGCCGAGCACGCCGCCCTTCTCGTACACGCCGCCGACGGTGACCGGGGCGGAGGTGCGGTCGGGGAAGGCGGAGGTCACCGTGGAGCCGGCGGTGACGTTCAGCTTCTTCGCGAGGTCCGAGTCGACGAGGAGCTGGCCCTTGCCGAGGGCGTCCGCCGAACCGCTGGTCAGCTTCATCCGGACGAGCTGCTCGTAGGACTTCGGGTCCAGGCCCGTGATCTTCACGGAGGTGTCGGCCAGCGACCAGCGGGACTCCACCAGCGGCGAGGAGGCGGCGACCCCGGGGGCCTTGGCGATCTGCTCGGTCAGCGAGCCGGTCAGCGGCATCCCGTTGGCGGCGTCGACCAGGTAGTCGGCCTTCACCGAGCTGGTCAGCGTGCGGTCCAGGGCGTCGGTGACCGAGGAGCCGATCACGGTGAGGCCGCTGACCAGGGTCAGGCCGATGGTGAGCGCGGCGGCCGTGGCGGCGGTGCGGCGCGGGTTGCGCACCGCGTTCTGCTGGGCGAGCTTGCCGGGCGTGCCGCCGAGGCCGCGCAGCAGCGGGCCGACCAGCGCGACCACCGGGCGGGACAGCAGCGGCAGCAGGACGAAGACGCCGATCAGCGAGAGGAAGGCGCCGATGCCGACCGGCATCCGGCCGGAGTCGTCGCCGGTGGAGGCGCCGTAGGCGATCAGGGCCAGGCCCGAGGCGGCCAGCAGCGCGCCGATGGTGTTGCGGATGAGCAGGCTCTTCTGGGTGGCGGGCTGGTCCCCGCCGCTCATCGCGGCCACGGGGGCGATCCGGGCGGCGCGGCGGGCCGGCAGCAGGGCCGACAGGACGGTGACCAGGACGCCGACCACGATGGTCACCAGGATCGTCACCGGCTTGATGACCAGCGAGCCGCTGGGCATGTTCTCGTCCAGGCTGCCCATCAGCGACTGCAGCCCGGCGCCGATCCCGACCCCGGCGGCCAGACCGGCCACGGCGGAGATCGTGCCGATCAGGAGCGCCTCGACGAGCACCGAGCGGGTCACCTGCTTGCGGCTGGCGCCGATGGCGCGCAGCAGGGCCAGCTCCTTGGTGCGCTGGGCGACGAGCATGGTGAAGGTGTTGGCGATGATGAAGATGCCGACGAACAGCGAGATGCCCGCGAAGACCAGCAGCATGGTGCGCAGGCTGTCGGTGCCCTGGGTGATCATGGCCTCGTCGTCGGCCTTGAGCTGGGCGCCGGTCTGGATGTCGAACTGCTTGTCGGTGCCGATCTTGCCCCGGACGTCGCCGAGCAGCGCGTCCTGGCTGGTGCCGGGCTTGGCGGTCAGCACGATGCTGCTGTAGCGGCCGGGCTCCAGGAGCACCTGCTGGGCGGTGGCGCGGTCGAACAGGGTGAGGGTGCCGCCGGTGTTGACCACCGGGTCGTCGGTGGTGAAGACACCGGTGAGCTTGGCCGAGACGACCGGCCCGGTGGAGGCGACGCGGACGGTGTCGCCGACCTTGTAGCCCGCCTTGTCGGCGGTCTTACGGTCGAGGGCGACCTCGGTGGCGTCCTTCGGGCCCCGGCCCTCGGCCATCGGGTAGCGCGGGTCGGCGCCGTCCGGGCCCGGGGCGAAGTTGGCGCCCTTGGCGGACCAGGTCTGGCCGATCAGGTTGCCCTTCTTGTCGGCCACCCCGGTGAAGCCGCTGACCACGCCCCGGGCGTTGGCCGTGCCCGGGAGGGCGGCCAGCGTCTTCACGGAGGAGTCGTCGAGCGTGCCGGTGCCGCTCTCGCTCTTGTGCCGGCCGGAGGACCCGGAGTCGGCCGCGCGGTCCACGACCTGGACGGAGACGTCCGAGTAGCTCTTGGAGTTGCTGTCCCGCATGGCCTTGCCGAAGGTGTCGGAGAAGACCATGGTGCCCGCGACGAAGGCGGTGCCGAGCATGACGGCGAGCGCCGTCATCAGCAGCCGGCCCTTGTGGGCCAGCACGTTGCGCAAAGCGGTGCGATACATGAGGTGTCCTGGATGTCGGTGAAGCGGTCGGCCGGGCTGCCGGGCTGTCAGCTGGTGCGGCCCTTGGCGTCGAAGCGGCGCATGCGGTCCAGGACGGTGTCGGCGGTGGGCTGGTGGAGTTCGTCGACGATGCGGCCGTCGGCGAGGAAGACGACGCGGTCGGCGTAGGCGGCGGCGACGGGGTCGTGGGTGACCATGACGACGGTCTGGCCGAGTTCGCGCACGGAGTTGCGCAGGAAGGAGAGGATCTCGGCGCCGGAGCGGGAGTCGAGGTTGCCGGTGGGCTCGTCGGCGAAGATGATGTCGGGCTTGCTCGCGAGGGCGCGGGCGCAGGCGACGCGCTGCTGCTGGCCGCCGGAGAGCTGGGAGGGGCGGTGGCTCAGGCGCCCGGACAGGCCGACGGTGTCGACGACGCGGTCGAGCCAGGCCTTGTCGGCCTTGCGGCCGGCGATGTCCATGGGGAGGGTGATGTTCTCCAGGGCGGTGAGGGTGGGCAGGAGGTTGAACGCCTGGAAGATGAAGCCGATGTGGTCGCGGCGCAGCTGGGTCAGCTGCTTGTCCTTGAGGCCGACGAGTTCGGTGTCGCCGATGGTGGTGGAGCCGGAGGAGACGGTGTCGAGGCCGGCCATGCAGTGCATGAGGGTGGACTTGCCGGAGCCGGAGGGGCCCATGATGGCGGTGTACTCGCCCTGGGGGAAGGTGACGCTGACGTCGTCGAGCGCGACCACGCGGGTCTCCCCCTCCCCGTAGACCTTGTTCAGGCCGGTCGCGCGGGCGGCCGCCCGACCGGTGAGGACGGCGGTTGCGGTCGACGTGGTCACGGGGTGCTCCTCGATGGCTCGCGGTTATTGCTTCCATCCTCCGTGGACGATCATGGAATCTCGTCGCTCCGCCGAACGGTTGGAGCGACCACCGCTGGGCGTAGACCGGCTCGGAGGTCTCCTCCTGCGGTATGACCTCACCCCTGAGGCGGCGGTCGTGGCCGGAATGGACACTCTCGGTGGCCGAATCGCCGGACAGTTCGTCAGATGGCAAGGAAACATGACAACTTCCCTGGCTGGGAACATGCGAAAGGGCGATCCGGGCGACTAGGCTCTGGGGGTGGTTCGCAGGACGCCCGGATGGTGGAACGCAGACACGGGCAGCTTAAAACTGCTTGGCCGCGAGGCCGTGCCGGTTCGAGTCCGGCTCCGGGCACCACCCGCGCCACGGCCGTTGACCAGGGGAAACGGCCTGAGGTGCGCGAAAGAGCGATCCCGTCGTGGGAACACGACGGGATCGTCGGCGTATGCGGGCCCCGCACGGGCCCTACGCACGGGCCCTACGCGCGGCCGGCTGCGCGCTGGGTGCGGCGGGCGAGGGAGTCGACGACGACGGCGGCGAGCAGCACCGCGCCGGTGATCATGAACTGGATCGCGTTGCTCAGGCCCTCGATGTTCATCCCGGACTGGATCGAGCCGATCACCAGCGCGCCGAGCAGTGCCGACCAGGTCTTGCCGCGCCCGCCGAACAGGCTGGTTCCGCCGATGACGGCGGCCGCGATGGAGTTCATCAGCAGGTTGCCGCCGCCGGAGGTCTGGCTGGCGGACTGGATCTGCGCGGCCAGGAAGAGGCCGCCCACCGCCGCCATGGTGGAGCAGATGCTGAAGACGCTGATCCTGATCCAGGCCACGTCGATGCCGGCCCGGCGGGCGCCCTCGATGTTGCCGCCGAGCGCGAACACCTTGCGGCCGTAGGCGGTGCGGCGCAGCACGAAGTCCAGCACCACGATGAAGATCAGGAAGATCAGCAGCGCCAGCGGCAGCCCCTTGTACTGGTTGAGCGTGTAGGCGGCGAGGAAGGCGATGACCGCCAGGACGACCGTGCGCACCACGAGGTCGGTCATCGGCCGGTACGGAACGCCGGCGGCCCGGCGCCGGCGGGCGTCGACGAGCGAGGCGAGCACGAACAGCGCGACGCCGATCAGCGCCGCGCCGTAGGCGGCGATCTGCTGGCCGTAGATGGTGGTGTAGAGCCTGGAGACGATGTCCTTGCCGGAGAGGTTGACGGTTCCGGTGGCGCCGAGCACCTGCAGCATCAGGCCGTTCCAGCCGAGGTTGCCGGCGAGGGTGACGACGAAGGCCGGGACGCCGACCTTGGCGAAGAACAGGCCGTGGATCACGCCGACGGCGGCGCCGCTCGCCAGGGCGACGAGGAGCGCGACCCACTGGTCGACCCCGTTGTTGACGTTCAGGACGGCGAACAGGGCCGCGCACAGGCCGCTGACGTAGGCGACGGACAGGTCGATCTCGCCGAGCAGCAGCACGAACACGACGCCGAGCGCGATCATGCCGGTGCCGACGATCTGCTGCGAGAGGTTGGACAGGTTCTGGGCGGACAGGAAGCTGCTGTTGAGGCTGCCGAACACCACCCAGATGACGATCAGGGCCACCACCACCGGCAGCGAGCCGAGTTCACCGCTGCCGACGCGGCGGCGGAACTCGGCCAGGTAGCCCTTGATGCCCTCCTGGCGGACGATCAGCCGGGGGTCGACCGCGGGGGTGGCCTCGGGGGCGACCGGGACGGGGGCGTTGACGCCGCCGGTGGGCATGGAGTCCTCGGGCAGCGGGATGTGGTGGCGCTCGGGTTCGCCGCCGGGGGCGCTCCCCGGGATGTGGTCGCTCACTGGGAACCCTCCTGGCCCCTGGCCCTGCGGCGGGTCACGGCGTTGTCCGTGGCGCCGGTGATGGCGGAGATGATCTCTTCCTGGCTGGTGTGGCGCTTGTCGAAGACCCCGTTGTTGCGGCCGAGCCGCAGCACCGCGACGGTGTCGGCGACGGCCATCACGTCCGCCATGTTGTGGCTGATGAGGATCACGCCGTGGTCCTGCTCGCGCAGCCGCTCGACCAGGTCGAGCACCTGGGCGGTCTGCTCGACGCCGAGGGCGGCGGTCGGCTCGTCCAGCATCACGACCCGGGGCGAGCCGATGAGCGCGCGGGCGATCGCGACCACCTGGCGCTGGCCGCCGGAGAGCGAGGCGACCGGGATCCGTACGCTGGGGATGCGGATGGATAGGGTGTCCAGCAGCCCCCGGGAGCGCTTCTCCATGGCGACCTCGTCGAGGATGCCCAGGCGGCGGATCTCGCGGCCGAGGAAGAGGTTCCCGACCACGTCGAGGTTGTCGCAGAGCGCGAGGTCCTGGTAGACGGTGGCGATGCCCAACTGCTGGGCGTCCTGCGGGCGGTGGATGGCCACCGGCCTGCCCTGCCACTCGATGACGCCGTCGTCGGGCTGGTGCACTCCGGCGATCGCCTTGACGAGGGTGGACTTTCCGGCGCCGTTGTCGCCGACCAGGGCCACCACCTCGCCGGCGCGCACCTCCAGTTCGATGTCGGTGAGCGCCTGGACGGCGCCGAACCGTTTGGAGACCCCGCGCAGGGCGAGTACGGTCTCACCTGCCACAGTGACCAACTCCCTTGCCCCGCCTCCCTCGTGGGGGCGGGGCGTGTTCGGCTTCGGAGGTACCGCCTGCTACTGGAGGCCGGCGGTCTTGCAGGCGTCGGCGTAGTCCGCCGTGCAGATCTGCGCGACGGTGTAGAAGCCGTCGGCGACCACGGTGTCCTTGACCTTGTCCTTGGTGACGACGATCGGGGTGAGCAGGTTGGCGGGCACCGTGTTGCCGCTGCCGTTGGTCACCGTGGTCGGCACGAGGGCGGAGTCCAGCGCCTTCCCGGAGGCGAGGCCGACCGCGATCTGGGCGGCCGCGTCGGTCTCCGGCTTGAGCGGCTTGTAGACGGTCATGGTCTGGGTGCCCGCGACGATCCGCTGGATCCCGTCGAGCTGGGCGTCCTGGCCGGTGAGCGGGACGCCGAGGCCGGCCGCCTTCAGCGCCGTCGCGACACCGGCGGCCATGCCGTCGTTGGCCGAGTAGGCGCCGACCACGTTGGCCGCACCGATCGCGGTGATCGCGGCGGCGGCCTCCTGGTTGGCCGTGTTCGGGTCCCACTGAGGGGTGTCGAACTCCTTGCCGATCTTCAGCTTGCCGTCGATCGCGCTGTGCGCGCCGGCCTTGAAGTCCGCCGCGTTGGGGTCGGTGGGCGAGCCGTTGATCATGAAGATCTCGCCCGCGCCCGCCTTGTCCCCGACCGCCGCCACCAGGGCCTGGCCCTGCAACTCGCCGACCTTGTGGTTGTCGAAGGACACGTACGCGTCCACCGGGCCCTGGGCGAGCCGGTCGTAGGCGAGCACCTTGACGCCGGCGTCGTGGGCCTTCTGGACGGAGGACTGGATCGCCTTGGAGTCCACCGCGTCCAGGACCAGCACCTTGTCGCCCTTGGTCAGCGCGGTGTCCACCTGGGTCTGCTGCAGCGTCGCGTCCTGGTTGGCGTTGTAGTAGTCGATCTGCGCCTGCGGCGCCAGCTCCTTGATCTTCTTCTCGATCAGCGGGCGGTCGAACTGCTCGTAGCGGGTGGTCTTGGTCTCCGGCAGCAGCAGGCCGATCCGGACGGCACCCACCGCGGCACCGCCGCTCGCGTTCGCGCTGCCGGAGGAACCGCCGCCGGAGGACTGCTTGGCGCTGCCGCAGGACGCTGCGCCCAGGCCGAGGGACACGACGGCGGTGACCGCGAGGACGCGGCGGAGCCCGATGCTCATGGAAGATGCCTCTCCGGTTGAGTCCGCCCCCTCGCCTCCGAGTCTGGGAAGCTCCGGCCGCCGCGACGATCCCGGTGCGCCGAACGGGTTGCGGATTCGCTCGGGCGTCACCCGGCCGGTCCCGCGCAACGCGGCGCCCGGGGAGCCGGGTGACATCCGCCGGGAGCCGTTCACCGAATCCTCCTCGCGGAGTATCCCGGTATTTTTGCCAAGCCATTACCCTGATACACGGGCGGTGCAGTGCCGCCACGGAGGGAATGAGCAATGAGAAGCAGTAACCCGGTCTTCTCGCGGGAGGGGTCCTTCACCCGCGACTCCGGCTACGCGGGGTTCGGTGCGAACCAGCAGGCCGGGGCGCCGTACGGCCAGAACCCCTACGCGGGCACGCAGTACGCCCAGCCGGCGCCGGGCCAGGGCCCGATGACGGACGAGCAGCTCTACCAGATGTACAACGGCCCGGCGGCCGGCCCGGGTGCCACCGGGCGGATGACGATCGACGACGTGGTCGCCCGGACCACGATGTCGCTGCTGGTCCTCGTCGCCAGCGGCGCGGCGGCCTGGCTGCTGCTGCCGTACAAGAACTTCGGCTTCGCGGTCGGCGCCTCGCTGGTCGCGTTCATCGTCGGCCTGGTCCTCCAGTTCAAGTCGAAGATCAGCCCCACCCTGGTGCTGGTCTACGCGGCGCTGGAGGGCGTGTTCCTCGGGGCCCTGACGCACTTCCTGAACACGCTGTACCCGGGCATCGCCGTCCAGGCGGTGCTGGGCACGGCGCTGGTGTTCGGCTCGATGCTGGCCGCCTTCAAGAGCGGCAGGTTCCGGGTCAGTGCGAAGGCCGCCCGGATCGGCGTGGCCATCGGCCTCGCCTTCTCCGTGCTGCTGCTGATCAACTGCTTCGCCTGGGCGTTCGGCGGCGGCCTCAACACCTGGGGCGGCCCGCTGGGCGTCGGCATCGGCCTGGTCGGCATCGGCCTCGGCGCGTTCTTCCTCGCGATGGACTTCACCGAGATCGAGCACGCCATCGCCCGGGGCGTCCCGCAGGAGGAGTCCTGGCGCGCGGCCTTCGGGCTCACCGTCTCGCTGGTCTGGATCTACTTCGAGATGCTGCGCCTGATCGCCTCCCTGCGCGGCGACGACTAGTCGCACCCGCACCTCGCACTGCCGCCGGGCCCCGGAGCACACCGCTCCGGGGCCCGGCGGCGTTCCGGGCTCCGGTTAGGCTCTCGGCATGCATGACGTACAGCCGTTGGTCGAAGCCGTCGAGGCGCTGTCGGACCGTTTCCGCTCGCTGCCGCAGAGCAAGCTGCTGGGCGCGGTGCCCGGGTACGCCTCGCGGGCGGCGGCCGGGCTGGCGCTGGCACGGGAGTTGGCCGGGGCGGCGCTGGCGGCGGAGGGGGAGCCGGCGCGGGAGGTGCCGGACGTCGGGGTGTTCGCGGTGGGGGACCAACTGGCCGTCGCCGGGCACGATCTGGCGGCCGCGCTGGCGGCCCTGCCCGAAGGGCCGGAAGCCGCCGGGGTGTTGGAGGGGGCGCTGGCCTCCGTGCGCGCGACGGCGGCGCTCTGCGGCTGAGCGGGCCCGGGAACGCCGAAGGCCGGTCGAGTCGGTAACCCCGAGGACTCGGCCGGCCTTCGTTCGTCGGTTGCCGTCAGATGCTGGCGACCACCCGGTCCGCCAGGACGTAGACGGCCTCCTCGTCGGTGGAGAAGGTCAGCGAGTACGAGCCGGAGAAGCGCGAGCCGCCGAGCAGCCGGACGTGCTCACCGGCGCGGACGGCGTCGATCAGCCGGTACGCGGCCTCGCGGTCGCCGGGGGCGACGCACAGGGTGGTGCCGTCCGCGAAGGCGTAGACGTCGAGGGTGCCGAGCGGGCCCGGGCGGACGTCGACCAGGGCGACGGCCTCCTCGGCGAGGGTGGCGAGGCGGGTGTCGGTCCACTCGCGCGAGGGCGCCTGGCTCGGGACGAAGTCGGGGTGCGAGGGGTGGCGGCGCGGGTCGGGAGCGGCGACCGGGGCCTCCTCGACGACCGGGTCGGTGTCCAGCAGCCCGGCCTCCAGGCCCGTGGCCAGCAGGTCGGCCTCGCGGCGGGCGCGGGCGTCCTTGGCGCTCTCCGCGGCCGGGGGGCCGGGGCGCAGCGGCACGCCGCCCTCGGGGCCGGGGTCGACGGGGCCGGTGACGCCGTCGCTGATCAGGTCCTCCAGCGCGGAGCGCAGGGCCTCGCCGAACTCCGGGTCCATCGTCCCGGCGTTGTCGGCGGCCTCCTGCGGGCCGGTGGGGCGGGGGAAGAAGAGGGGCCACTCGTCGGTGCCGGTGAAGGCGCCGCCGGTGTAGGGGGAGTCGAACAGCGGGGCGTCCTCGGCCGCGCGGGCCTCCTGCTCGGCCCAGAAAGCCCGGGCCTCGGTGATCTCCCGCTCACGGTCGGCGGCGAGCGCCTCGGCGACGGCCCGGCGTATCGCGGTCTCGTCGACGGGTGAGGGCGCGGCGGGGGCCGCGGCGTGCGCGTCCAGCCGGCGGGAGAGGCCCCGGAGGTGGAGCAGCACGGCGGTCGACACGGCGATCAGGATCAGCAGGAGGATGGCGTAGACGGCGCTCACGGAACGTACTCCTAGCGAGGAGTGGATCGGGGTTACGTCTCCACACTGCCGCATGTGGGGCTGTTACCGCAGTGGCGAATGTCTACTTTGTCCGTGACTTTCGCTCTTGTCCCCAAATTGTTAGGTACTGCCGTTCTACGCAGTGCAGTTGATCCGCTCCGCAGTGTCGATTTCCGGGCCCGTTTCGAGCGGAAAGAGGGCCGGATCGACCTCTCGGTGTGATCCGGCCCTCAATTACGCTGCGTCACTCCAAACGGGTGGTCCAGACCTCCTGGAGTTGCGGAACGCCCGCATGTGTGGTGTCAGCTCAGGCGCTCGATGACCATCGCCATGCCCTGGCCGCCGCCGACGCACATGGTCTCCAGGCCGAACTGCTTGTCATGCCACTGCAGGGAGTTGATCAGCGTGGTGGTGATGCGGGCACCGGTCATGCCGAAGGGGTGGCCGACGGCGATGCCGCCGCCGTTCACGTTCAGGCGGTCCAGGTCGATGCCGAGGTCGCGGTAGGAGGGGATCACCTGGGCGGCGAACGCCTCGTTGATCTCGACCAGGTCGATGTCGCCGATGGACAGGCCGGCCCGACGCAGCGCCTGCTTGGACGCCTCGACCGGGCCGTAGCCCATGATCTCGGGGGAGAGGGCGCTGACACCGGTGGAGACCACCCGGGCGAGCGGGGTGATGCCCAGCTCGCGGGCCTTGGTGTCGGACATGACGACCAGCGCCGCGGCGCCGTCGTTCAGCGGGCAGCAGTTACCGGCGGTCACGGTGCCGTCGGGGCGGAAGACCGGCTTGAGGCCCGAGACGCCCTCCAGGGTGACGCCCGCGCGCGGCCCGTCGTCCGTGCTGACGACGGTGCCGTCCGGGGTCGTGACCGGGGTGATCTCGCGCTCCCAGAAGCCCGCCTTGATGGCCGCCTCGGCGAGGTTCTGCGAGCGCACGCCGAACTCGTCCTGCTCGGCGCGGGTGATGCCCTTGAGCGCGGCCAGGTTCTCGGCGGTCTGGCCCATCGCGATGTAGGCGTCCGGCAGCAGGCCGTCCTCGCGCGGGTCGTGCCATTCCCCGCCGCCCTCCTCGGCGCGCTTCTTCGTACGGGCCTGGGCCTCGTCGAAGAGCGGGTTCATGGTGCCCGGCATGCCGTCCGAGGTGCCGTGGATGCTGCGCGAGACGGTCTCGACGCCGGCCGAGATGAAGACGTCGCCCTCGCCGGCCTTGATCGCGTGCATCGCCATGCGCGTGGTCTGCAGCGAGGAGGAGCAGTAGCGGGTGACGGTGGCGCCGGGCAGGTAGTCCATGCCCATCTGGACGGCCACGATGCGGGCCAGGTTGTGGCCCTGCTCGCCGCCGGGAAGGCCGCAGCCGAGCATCAGGTCGTCGATCTCGCGCGGGTCCAGCTGCGGGACCTTGGCGAGGGCGGCCTGGATGATGTGGGCGGTCAGGTCGTCGGGGCGGACGTCCTTGAGCGAGCCCTTGAAGGCCCGGCCGATCGGCGAACGGGTGGCGCTGACGATGACGGCTTCGGGCATGGCGGGCTCCTCGCTGGGTGACGGCGGACCTGACGTCCGGGAGGAAAGTTACCGCCTGGTAGATCAGGCGTCACCCGTACCGGCGTGTGAGCTGGCCGACGTGTTGCCGGGCAGGTCCGGAACCCCCTGCGGGGCGGCCCCGGGCGCCGGTGCGCCGATCCGCAGCCGGTGGCGCAGCAGGGCCCAGCGCCGGCCCGCGCCCTCCGCCTCCACGCCGGCGACCTCTGTGCCCGAGCGCCCCGCGGCCGCCGCGGCCGCCACCTCCACCGGCAGCACCGCCCCGACCGGGGCGGGCGCGGCCGGGGGCTCCTCCTCCGGCCACAGGCCCAGGGCCGCGCAGACCGAGGGCAGCACGGCCATCGCGGCGGTCGCGTAGCCCTGGGCGGAGGGGTGGTAGCGGTCGGCCGCGAACATCTCCGGCCGGGCGGCGAACTCCGGGCCGAGCAGCGAGCCGAGCGAGACGGTCCGCCCGCCCGCCTCGACCACGGCGATGGTCTGGGCGGCGGCCAGCTGCCGGCTCAGCCGCCGGGCCACCCAGCGCAGCGGCGGGTGCACCGGCTTGATCGTCCCGAGGTCCGGGCAGGTGCCGACCACCACCTGGCAGCCGTTGGCGCGCAGCGCCGCGACGGCCTCGCCGAGGTGGCGCACGGCCAGCTGCGCCGGGCTGTGCCGGGTGACGTCGTTGGCGCCGATCATGATCACCGCGACGTCCGGGTGGTGCGGCAGGGCCTGCTCCAGCTGGCCGGACAGGTCGGCGGAGCGGCCGCCGGAGCGGGCCACGTTGACCAGCCGTACGGGCCGCTCGGCCACCGAGGCCAGGCCCGCGGCCAGCAGGGCGCCCGGGGTCTCGCGGCCGCGCAGGACGCCCAGGCCCGCGCCGGTGGAGTCCCCGAGGACGGCCAGGACGAGCGGCCCGTCCTGTCCCCGGGCCGGGCCGTCGGCGAACGCCTCGCCGTAGACGCCGTCGGCCTTGGGCGGGGTCGTCTCCAGGACGCCGATGGCCTGGACGGCGAGCCTGCTCTCGGTCAGCAGCACGCCGACCAGGCCCACGCCCAGCAGGCCGAGCCCGCCGCCGCCGTACGCGGCCGCGGTGGCGATCCGGCGGGCCACCCGGGCCCGCGAGTCCTGTGCGCCTGGCATCCGCTGCCCCCTTCACGTCCTCGTGGAGCCCCTCGGGGCCACGGCAGTACCTGTAACAGCGCTCTTACCCGCCCGGGGGTCAGGAGTACCGGTGGGCGTCGGCCATTGGGTGGAGCGACAGTGGAGTGAGGGAGTCGGGCCATAGGCTTTGCCGTACCGAATGCACTCGCATGCCCACACAACGGGAGGACCCTCCGTGCGGTACCACAACTCGATCATCGACCTGGTCGGCAACACGCCGCTGGTCAAGCTGAACAAGGTCACCGAGGGCATCAGCGCGACAGTGCTGGCGAAGGTCGAGTACTTCAACCCCGGCGGCTCGGTGAAGGACCGCATCGCGATGCGCATGATCGAGGCCGCCGAAGCCTCGGGCGCCCTCAAGCCCGGCGGCACGATCGTGGAGCCGACCTCGGGCAACACCGGCGTCGGCCTGGCGATCGTGGCCCAGCAGAAGGGCTACAAGTGCATCTTCGTGTGTCCTGACAAGGTCTCCACCGACAAGATCAACACCCTGCGCGCGTACGGCGCCGAGGTGGTCGTCTGTCCGACCGCCGTCGCCCCGGAGCACCCGGACTCGTACTACAACGTCTCCGACCGGCTCGTCCGGGAGACCCCGAACGCCTGGAAGCCGGACCAGTACTCCAACCCGGACAACCCGGCCTCGCACTACCACTCCACCGGCCCGGAGCTGTGGGAGCAGACCGAGGGGAAGATCACCCACTTCGTCGCGGGCGTGGGCACCGGCGGGACCATCTCCGGCACCGGCAACTACCTGAAGGAGGTGTCCGGCGGCAAGGTCAAGGTCGTCGGCGCCGACCCGGAGGGCTCGGTGTACTCGGGCGGCACCGGCCGTCCGTACCTGGTCGAGGGCGTCGGTGAGGACTTCTGGCCGACCGCCTACGACCGCAGCGTCGCGGACGAGATCGTCGCCGTCTCCGACAAGGACTCCTTCCAGATGACCCGCCGCCTGGCCAAGGAGGAGGGCCTGCTGGTCGGCGGTTCCTGCGGCATGGCCGTGGTGGCCGCGCTGGAGGTCGCCAAGAAGCTCGGGCCGGACGACGTCGTCGTGGTGCTGCTGCCGGACGGCGGCCGCGGCTACCTGTCGAAGATCTTCAACGACGACTGGATGGCCGACTACGGCTTCCTGCCCTCCTCCACCGACGAGGCGCACATCGGCGAGGTGCTGGCCCGCAAGGAGAGCATCGAGCAGGGCGGCGTGCCGCAGTTCGTCCACATGCACCCGGGCGAGACGGTCGCCGAGGCCGTGCGCGTGCTGCGCGAGTACGGCGTCTCGCAGATGCCGGTGGTCTCGCCGGGCGCCGGGCACCCGGACATCATGGCCGGTGAGGTGATCGGCTCGGTGGTGGAGAAGCTGCTGCTGGAGGGCATCTTCGCCAAGGAGATCGAGCTCACCGACACGCTGGACAAGGTGATGTCCAAGCCGCTGCCGGTGGTCGGCTCGGGCGAGACCGTCACCAACCTGATGACGGTGCTGGAGAAGGCCGACGCGGCCGTCGTCCTCGTCGAGGGCAAGCCGCAGGGCATCGTCACCCGCCAGGACCTGCTGGGCTTCCTGACCGGGCGCTCCGCGCACTGAACCCCGCGCTGATCCCCGCCCTGATCCCGGCCCGATCCCCGCGCTGATCCCGCGCTGATGCGGCGTCACCGGGAGGGCCGGCAGCAGGTGGTACACCGGTGTCACGTGTCCGCATCACCGGGTTAACACGGCTGGGGCATCGTGGTGCAGGTCGGCGGCGAGTTCGCCGAGCGAGACGGTGGCGACCGTCCGGGAGCGGCTCCCCGGCGGACGTGCACCGGCTCCGGACACGGCGGGCGGTCCTGACCCGGCCGCCGGGTCCGATGCTGTGGGAGGCGCCGTCGTCCCGCCCCTGTCCGGCCCGTCCGGATCGACAGGGTGCGGTGGCTCCCGCGGCCACCAGCGCGCCGTACGGCGCGTCTCCGCGGCTCCCGGGTGGGGGAGCCCGAGCGGAGAGACGGCAGGGCCGGTCCCTCACCGGGGGGCCGGCCCTTCCCGTACGCTCGCACGCATGACCAGCACTGAAACGACCGACCAGGAAGCCCCGCGCTACGTCCGGGTCAAGATCGAACTCATCGCGGAGATCACCGACGAGGGCGCGCTCAAGGCGGCGGCCCTCCAGCAGGTGGCCGGGGACGAGTACCTCGACGACGAGGAGCGGGAGCAGTCCGTCGAGGCCATCGAGGTGGACCCGTCCGGCTCGCTCGCCCACTTCATCGACCCGGTCGCCCTGCTCGGCGACGTCCCCGGCGTCGAACTCGCCTCGGCGACGTGGGAGTCGGCCCGGACCGAGTTCGACCCGGACGACGAGCAGTGGGACGAGTACCAGGTGGACGAGTCCGCCGAGTAGCGGCGACGCCGTCGTCACCGCCCGTGAACGCCCGGTCTGTTCGTCACAGACCGGGCGTTTTGTCCCTGTTAGGGAGGAAGTTGGGTCATCTCATACGATCGCTTACGCTTCGGTCATGGAACCGTGACCGGACGAATCGCGTTTCTGTATCCGTAAAGGGTCCGATGATCGACAGGAGCGCGACGTGACGGCACGGGACGGCCAGCAGCGGACGGCCGGAGGCAACTGGAGCCGGCGCGGCGTGCTCGCCGGGCTGATCGGTGCCCCCGTCCTGCTCCTCGCGGCCTGCAACGACAACAGCGACTCCGGCAGCGGCTCGGGCGGCGCCAACGGCACCCCCGGGACGGGCGGCGGCGCGAGCGCCACCCCCAGGACCTCGACCGCCGTGATCACCGTCACCCCCGCCGACGGCGCCTCGGCCGCGAGCTTCAGCGAGCCCGTCAAGGTCGCCGTGACCAACGGCACCCTGGGCACCGTCAAGGTCGTCGACACCACCGGCAAGGAACTCGCGGGCCAGCTCTCCGCCGACGGCACCTCCTGGACCTCCGCCACCGCCCCGGCCAGCGGTACCAAGTACACCGTCTCGGCGACGGCCCAGGACAAGGACAAGCTGGAGGCGGACGCCAACGCCGTCTTCACCACGGCCACCCCCGCCAACACCTTCGTCGGCTACTTCACGCCCGAGGACGGCTCGGTCGTCGGCGTCGGCATGCCGGTCTCGATCAACTTCAGCAAGCCGGTCACGGACAAGAAGGCCGTGCAGGAGGCGATCACCGTGACCGCCGAGCCGGGCGTCGAGATCGTCGGGCACTGGTTCTCCAGCACCCGGCTCGACTTCCGCCCGCAGCAGTACTGGGCCAAGGGCACCAAGGTCACCCTCAAGCTGCGGCTCAAGGACGTCCAGGGGGCCAAGGGCGTCTTCGGCACCCAGTCCAAGGATGTGACCTTCACCATCGGCCGTGCCCAGACCAGCGTCGCCGACCTCGCCACCAAGAAGCTCACCGTCACCACGGACGGGGCGGTCAGCGCCGTCTACAAGATCTCCGGCGGGTCCCCCGAGCACACCACCTGGGGCGGCAAGATGGTCATCTCCGAGCAGTACACCCAGACCCGGATGAACTCGCAGACCGTCAACCTCGGCAGCGAGTACGACATCGCCGACGTGCCGCACGCCCAGCGCCTGACCACCTCGGGCACCTTCATCCACGGCAACTACTGGGGCTCGCCGTCGATCTTCGGCGGCCAGAACACCAGCCACGGCTGCGTCGGGCTGCAGGACGCCAAGGGCGCGCAGGACAGCGGCACGGACGGCTACAGGTTCTACAAGTCCTCGATGATCGGGGACGTGGTCGAGGTCGTGAACTCCGGGGACAAGACCGTCGCCCCCGACAACGGCCTGAACGGCTGGAACCTCGGCTGGGCCGACTGGAAGGCCGGCAGCGCGGTCTGAGTCCGCTCAGGCCGTGGTTTCGGGCGCGGCTTCAGGCCTGGCTTCGCGGCTCCCTCGCTCACCGCTTGGCGTAGTCGGCGAAGCCCTGCCAGTCGACGATCACGCAGGCGTCGTCGCCCAGGACCCAGGCGTCGTGCCCGGGCGGGCAGATCATGAAGTCGCCGGGGCCGTAGTCGGCCTGCTGGCCGTCGTCCATGACGACCTTGATCCGGCCGGACACCACGTACCCGGTGTGGGCGGCCTGGCAGCTGTCGGTCTTGGCGATCGGCTTGACGTGCTTGGACCACTGCCAGCCCGGTTCGAACACGGCCCGGCCCACCGGGCCCGCGTCCAGGTTGACCAGGCGCAGCTCCCCCTTGCCGTCCTCGAAGGGACGGACCTCCTCCGGATCGTCGAAGTTCCGCTGGTAGAGACCGGACATGGCGCACTCCTCTCCGCGATCTCCCGTGTTCTCCGGCGAGGACGGCCCGGCCGCCGGGCGGGGCGGACGGGCCGACCTGCAGGCCCTTCCAGTCTGCGCCCGCGGCCGGGGGCCGTCACGTGGAGTGGCGGGAACGGGAGACTCGGGAGGGAGGGAGGGAGGGCCGGGCGGAGGGGGCTCAGCCCTCGGTGCGGGCCACGCCGATCGGGCAGGAGGCACCCGTACCGCCCAGACCGCAGTAGCCGCCCGGGTTCTTGGCGTCCGAGAGGTACTGCTGGTGGTACGGCTCCGCCGGGTAGAACGGGCCGGCCGGGGCGATCTCGGTGGTGATCGCCCCGTGACCGAGCGCGGTCAGGGCGGGCTGGAAGGCATCGCGGGTGGCCTCGGCGGCGGCCGCCTGGGCGGGGGAGTGGGTGTAGACGGCCGAGCGGTACTGGGTGCCGACGTCGTTGCCCTGGCGGTTGCCCTGCGTCGGGTCGTGGGCCTCCCAGAACGTCTTCAGCAGCCGCTCGTACGGGATCACGGCCGGGTCGAAGACCACCCGGACCGCCTCGGTGTGCCCGGTCAGCCCGCTGCACACCTCCTCGTACGTCGGGTTCGGCGTGTGGCCGCCCTGGTAGCCGACCAGCGTCGTCCAGACGCCGGGCAGCCGCCAGAACGTGCGCTCGGCGCCCCAGAAGCAGCCCAGCCCGAAGTCGGCCACCTCCAGGCCCTGCGGGTAGGGGCCGCTCAGCGGGTGGCCCAGGACGGTGTGCGGCTCGGTGAGGGCGAAGGCGGGCGCCTCCCGGCCGGGCAGCGCCTGGTCGGCGGGGACGAGCGAGGTCTTGTGGCGGTTGAACAGCACGGCCTGCTCCAGCGGGTCGGGAAAGGTGGCTCAGGGTGCAACGCGCACGGCCGCCCCCGGATTCCGGGAGCGGCCGCATCCCGCCCGCCGCGGCCTGCGGGTTCACCCCGGTCACCGGTTCGTGCGGGGTTGACGGGATTCGCCCACTAGGCTCGTGTCCATGACCGAGCACCAGCTTCCTCAGGGCTTCGAGACCCTCGCCATCCACGCGGGTCAGGAAGCAGACCCCCAGACCGGGGCCGTCGTCACGCCGATCTACCAGGTGTCCACCTACAAGCAGGACGGGGTGGGCGGACTGCGCGGCGGATACGAGTACAGCCGCAGCGCCAACCCCACCCGCACCGCGCTCGAGGAGTGCCTCGCGGCACTGGAGGGCGGCGCCCGCGGCCTCGCCTTCGCCTCCGGCCTGGCCGCCGAGGACACCCTGCTGCGGACCATCCTCAAGCCGGGCGACCACATCGTGATCCCCAACGACGCCTACGGCGGCACCTTCCGGCTCTTCGCCAAGGTACTGACCCGCTGGGGCGTCGAGTTCTCCGTCGCGAACACCCAGGACCTGGACGACGTCCGCGCCAAGCTGCGCCCCAACACCCGCGCGGTGTGGGTCGAGACCCCGTCCAACCCGCTGCTGGGCATCACCGACCTGACCGCCCTCGCCGAGGTCGCGCACGGGGCCGGCGCGCTGCTGGTCGTCGACAACACCTTCGCCAGCCCGTACCTGCAGCAGCCGATCGCGCTCGGCGCGGACGCCGTCGTGCACTCCACCACCAAGTACATGGGCGGCCACTCGGACGTGGTCGGCGGTGCGCTGGTGCTGGCCGAGGCGGGCCTGGGCGAGGAGGTGGCGTACCACCAGAACGCGATGGGCGCCGTCTCCGGGCCGTTCGACGCCTGGCTGGTGCTGCGCGGCATCAAGACGCTGGGCGTGCGCATGGACCGGCACAGCTCCAACGCCGAGAAGGTCGCCGAGCTGCTGGCGGGCCACCCCAAGGTGAGCCAGGTGCTCTACCCGGGCCTGCCCACGCACCCCGGGCACGACATCGCCGCCAAGCAGATGAAGGCGTTCGGCGGCATGGTGTCCTTCCGCGTCGCCGGCGGCGAGGAGGCGGCCGTCGAGGTCTGCAACCGCGCGCAGCTGTTCACCCTGGGCGAGTCCCTGGGCGGCGTCGAGTCGCTGATCGAGCACCCGGGCCGGATGACGCACGCCTCGGTGGCCGGTTCCGCCCTGGAGGTCCCGGCGGACCTGGTGCGCGTCTCGGTCGGCATCGAGTCGATCGACGACCTGCTCGCCGACCTCACCCAGGCGCTGGGCTGAGCGTCTCGGCTGAAGGTTCCGGCTGAAGGTTCCGGCTACGGGTTCTGACTACGGGTTCTGACCACGGGATCTGACTACGGGTTCTGACCGCCCTGCTGGTCCGCGCTGTACGACTCCATCGCGAGGTTGAAGCGGGCCAGCAGGGAGCAGAACGCGTGCTGCTCCTCGGGCGGCCAGTCCGCCACCAGACGGCGGGCCAACTCGGCCCGGCCGTCGCGGACTTCGGCCAGTCGGCCGCAGCCGCGGGGGGTCAGCGCCAGCCGTACGGCACGGCGGTCGGCCGGGTCCTGCACCCGGCCGACCAGCTCGGAGGCGACCAGCGGGGCCACCTGGCGGGTCACCGTGGAGGAGTCCACGCCGAGGGCGTCCGCCAGGGCTTTGACGTTCGCCGGGCCGTGCCGGTCGAGGCGGTCGAGCAGCAGGTAGGCGGCCCGGTCCAGCGCGGCGACGCCGCCGCCTGAGGTGCGGACCTGTTCCATCCGGCGGGCGAACAGTGCCAGCTGGTACTGGAGTTGGGTGTGCACGGGTTCGGTGCGGTCGGTGGCCTGGGGCGAGGTCGTCGTCATCGCGGCTCACGATCGTCGTGCGGTGAGGGAGGCTCAGGACCAGCAGCGTACGCGGGCCGGGCGGGCCCGGGAACAGGCCCGGCAGCACCGGTCGCGTTCCAGAGCGGCTCCGCGGGCGCGTCCTACGCTTGCGCCATGCACACCTGGCCGATCACCCTCGACGACGTCCGCGGCGCCCAGAAGATGCTCGCCGGGGTCGCCCGGCAGACCCCGATGGAGGGCAGCCGGTACCTGTCCCGGCTGGTCGGCGCGCCCGTCCACCTCAAGTGCGAGAACCTCCAGCGCACCGGCTCCTTCAAGCTGCGCGGCGCCTACGTGCGGATCGCGGGCCTCAGCCCCGTGCAGCGGGCCGGCGGGGTGGTGGCCGCGAGCGCGGGCAACCACGCGCAGGGCGTGGCGCTGGCGGCCTCGCTGCTGGGGGTGCGCTCGACGGTGTTCATGCCCGTCGCGGCCCCGCTGCCCAAGGTCGCGGCCACCCGGGAGTACGGCGCGGAGGTGCGGCTGCACGGCGCCAACGTCGACGAGGCGCTGCAGGCCGCGCGGAGCTACGCGGACGCGACGGGCGCGGTGTTCATCCACCCCTTCGACCACTGGGACGTGGTGACCGGCCAGGCGACGGTGGGCCTGGAGATCCTGGAGCAGTGCCCCGAGGTGCGCACGATCCTGGTCGGGGTGG
Organism: Kitasatospora sp. NPDC051170; assembly: GCF_044455705.1. Classification (NCBI taxonomy): domain Bacteria; kingdom Bacillati; phylum Actinomycetota; class Actinomycetes; order Kitasatosporales; family Streptomycetaceae; genus Kitasatospora; species Kitasatospora sp. NPDC051170. The sequence continues at coordinate 403,137 of NZ_JBITFA010000002.1, forward strand.
GCGGCGGCGGGCTGCTCGCCGGGATCGCGGCGGCCGTCAAGCCGCTGCGGCCGGACGTACGGGTGATCGGGGTGCAGGCGGCGGGCGCGGCCGCGTACCCGCCCTCGCTGGCGGCCGGGCGGCCGGTGTCGCTGGAGTCCTTCGCCACGATGGCGGACGGGATCATGGTCGGGCGGCCCGGTGACATCCCGTTCGAGGTGGTCAACACCCTCGCCGACGGCATCCGCACCGTCTCCGAGGACGCACTCTCCCGGGCCCTGCTGCTCGGCCTGGAGCGGCTCAAGCTGGTGGTCGAGCCGGCGGGCGCGGCGCCGATCGCGGCGCTGCTGGAGCAGCCGGAGTCCTTCGAGGGCCCGGTGGTGGCGGTGCTCTCCGGCGGCAACATCGACCCGCAGCTGATGCAGCGGGTGCTGCGGCACGGGCTGGCCGCGGCCGGGCGCTACCTGTCGCTGCGGGTGCGCCTGGCGGACAAGCCCGGCGCCCTGGCGGACCTGCTGGGGGTGCTGACCAGGGTGGACGCCAACGTGCTGGACGTGGCGCACGTGCGGATCGACCCGCGGCTGGGACTGACCGAGGTCGAGGTGGACCTGCACCTGGAGACGAAGGGGCCCGAGCACTGCGCGGCGGTGACCGGGGAGCTGCGGGAGGCCGGGTACGTGGTCTCGAGCTGAGACCCGATCTTATATTCCCTTGACGCGATGTATCGCGAGTTGCCACACTCGCGATACATCGCGTTCTGCGTCCGGCGGGTGAGAACCGAGTCGCCCGCGTGCCCGAAAACGGGGCAGAGTGGGACAGATCGCTCCATATGTCCGATGAGATGAGGCAGGTCATGGCGCCAGCCATCCAAGCCGAGAATCTGGTGAAGACCTTCGGCGACGTACGAGCCCTGGACGGCGTCAGCCTGGACGTCCCCGAGGGCACGGTGCTCGGGCTGCTCGGCCCGAACGGAGCCGGGAAGACCACCACCGTGCGCGTCCTCACCACGCTGCTGCGCCCCGACTCCGGCCGCGCCGTGGTCGCCGGGGTCGACGTCCTCAAGCACCCCAACCAGGTCCGCAGCCTGATCGGCCTCTCCGGCCAGTACGCGGCCGTCGACGAGTACCTGACGGGCTTCGAGAACCTCACCATGGTCGGCGAGCTCTACCAGATGAGCACCCGGGCGGCGAAGGCCCGCGCACTGGAACTGCTGGAGTGGTTCAACCTCACCGAGGCCAAGGACCGCACCGCCAAGACGTACTCCGGCGGCATGCGCCGGCGCCTCGACCTCGCCGCCGCGCTGGTCGTCCGCCCGCCCGTGATGTTCCTCGACGAGCCGACCACGGGCCTCGACCCGCGCAACCGGCTGGCGCTGTGGGAGGTCATCGAGACCCTCGTCGAGCAGGGCACCACGCTGCTGCTCACCACCCAGTACCTGGAGGAGGCCGACCGGCTCGCCCACGACATCGTCGTGGTCGACCACGGCAAGGTGATCGCCCGGGGCACCGCCGACCACCTCAAGGCGCAGATCGGCGGCGAGCGGATCGAGGTCGTGGTGCACGAGCCCGGCATGATCGCCGACGCGGTCGCCGCCCTCGGCGGGTACGCGCTGGGCGAGCCCGCCGTCGAGAAGAACACCCGCCGCATCACCGTCCCGGTCAGCGGCGGCGCCCGGGTGCTGGCCGCCGCCATCCGCGAACTGGACGCGCGCGGCGTCGAGATCGACGACATCGGGCTGCGCCGGCCGACCCTGGACGACGTCTTCCTCACCCTCACCGGCCACCTCGCCGAGACGGCCGAGGAGGAGAACGGCGCCGGGAGCGCCGGGGGCGGCGGCAAGGACGGCAAGGACGGCAAGGACGGCAAGGACGGCAAGGGCCGCCGGGGTCGGCAGGCCCCCGGCGGGGACGGCGTCGGCGGCGACGGCGGACCGGACGAGCAGCAGGCCGTCACGGCCGGAAAGGAGCGCTGAGATGAGCACCGGGACCAGCGCCTCCACCTCGCACGCCATCGGCGAGGCCATGCCCGCCCCGCGCCAGGGCGCGGCCGCCATGGCGCACGACTCCTGGGTCGTGGCGAAGCGCAACCTGCGCCGGATGACCCGCATCCCCGAGATCGTGATCTTCGGGCTGATGCAGCCGGTCATGTTCGTGCTGCTGTTCTCGTACGTGATGGGTGGGGCGATCCGGATTCCCGGGGCGAGCTCCAGCTCCCACACCTACATCCAGTTCCTGATGGCCGGCATCTTCGCCCAGACCGTCACCTTCGCCGTCGCGGGCGCCTCGGCCGGCATCGCCGAGGACATGACCAAGGGCCTGGTCGACCGCTTCCGCTCGCTGCCGATGGCGCGCTCGGCGGTGCTGGCCGGGCGCACCCTGGCCGACCTGTGCCAGACGGCGTTCACCCTCGTCGTGCTGGCGCTGGTGGCCCTGCTGGTCGGCTGGCGCATCCACGACGGGGTGCCCAAGGCGCTCGGCGCCTTCGGGCTGCTGCTCCTGCTCGGCTACGCCTTCTCCTGGATCGGCGCGCTGATCGGGCTGTCGGTGCGCAGCCCCGAGGCGGCCACCTCGGCGGGGCTGATCTGGCTGTTCCCGCTGACCTTCGTGTCCAACGCGTTCGTGCCGGTCAGTTCGATGCCGGGCTGGCTGCAGGCCGTGGCGTACTGGAACCCGTTCAGCGCCACCGTCCAGGCGTGCCGGGAGCTGTTCGGCAACCAGGTCGGGCCGGTGGACAGCGCCTGGCCGATGCAGCACGCGGCGCTGGTGTCGGTGCTGTGGTCGCTGGTGATCACGGCGGTGTTCTCCTGGCTGTCGGTGCGCAAGTACCGCTCGGCCGCGGGCTGAACCGCCGGAGGACGTATGCGTGAGGGCGGCCGCCGAGTCATCGTGACTCGGCGGCCGCCCTCGTGCGTCCTTGGGGGCCGGATCAGCCGGCGTGCGGTACGACCTTGACGATCTTCACCATGGCGGGCTTGCCGTTCGGCAGGTCGTAGGTGGCCTCGTCACCGATCTTCTTGCCGTCGATCGCGCGGCCCAGCGGGGACTGCGGCGAGTAGACGTCGAGCGTGTCGGAGCCGGCGACCTCGCGGGAGGCGAGCAGGAACTCCATCAGGTCGTCCTCGTCACCGTCGAAGGCGACCGTGACGACCATGCCCGGGGCGACGACACCCGAGTCGGCCGGGGCCTCGCCGACCTTCGCGCGCTCCAGGAGCTGGGTCAGCTGGCGGATGCGCAGCTCGGTCTTGCCCTGCTCCTCCTTCGCCGCGTGGTAGCCCGCGTTCTCCTTGAGGTCGCCCTCCTCGCGAGCCGCCTCGATCTTCGCGGCGATCTCGATGCGCCAGGGCCCGGTCAGATGGTCCAGCTCGGCCTTGAGCTGGTCGTAGCCGGCCTGAGTGAGCCAGGTCACGTTCTCACTGGTCTGGGTCACAGGTGCTCCTCGTAGGTGCTGGGGCTGTGCTGAGGGTGTGAGTCGTCAGCAAGGGTCGACGATCGAATTCGGTCGTAACTACAAAGCAACGCCCGCTCCCGTACCATCCGGTGCGGAAGGGGCGAAACCACGAGCCTAACAAGTCCTGCCGACAAGCGGGAGAGCCGTTGGCGCCGCGTTGACGGCGGCGTTACGCCACGGTGTACGGGAGCCGGGTGCGGGACGAAGTACGGATGCCCGCTCCCCGGATCGAATATGCGCCTTACTCGGCGGGCGTGCAGCCCAGCAGCTCGGCCGTGGTGCCCCGGGCGGTGGTGCGCAGGGTCACCGTCGCCTCGTACGTCTTCCCGGCCGCCGGGACGGGGAAGTCGGCCACCCCGACCACCGCGTGGTCGTCGCCCTGGGAGCGCACCGTGCAACTGCCGGCCTGGCCCTCGCCCTTGCGCACGGTCAGGTGCAGCTGCACCTCGGAGTCGGAGAGCACCTGGAACGTCGGCACCGAGCCGTTGATCTTCGACTCCCGCAGCAGGTAGGAGCCGCCCATCCACGCGATCAGGCCCAGGCCCAGCACGCCGCACACCGCGCCGACCACCTTGAGCCGGCGGTCGGACTCGCCGTCGCCGCCCCGGCCGTAGCGGCCCTCGGGCGGCCGCGGGGTGGTGGTGTCTGCGGTCATCGGGCGCCGTCCTCTCCTGGATGAGGGGCCGCGCGGGTGGTGCGGGGGAATGCGACGGACCTCCAGTCCGTCACTATAGGAGGGGCACGCCCGCAGCCGGTCCGGCGGGGGCGGGGTCCGGCCGCGTCGGCGACGTCCGAAGGCGCCCGGTCCCGCGGTGGCGGAGCCCCGAACCGAGCGGTTCGTACGGTGGGCAGTCCGGTCTTCGCGGAACGCCCGACGATGTGGAAGGAACGCAAGGCGTTGACTGAGCAGTTGCGACTGATGGCGGTGCACGCCCACCCGGACGACGAGTCCAGCAAGGGCGCGGCCACCATGGCCATGTACGTCGAGCAGGGGGTGGACGTGCTCGTGGCCACCTGCACGGGGGGCGAGCGCGGGTCGGTTCTCAACCCCAAGCTCCAGGGGGACCCGTACGTCGAGGAGAACATCCACGAGGTCCGGCGCAAGGAGATGGACGAGGCGCGGGCCATCCTCGGCGTCGGCCAGGCATGGCTCGGATTCGTCGACTCCGGCCTGCCCGAGGGGGACCCGCTCCCTCCGCTCCCCGAGGGCTGCTTCGCCCTCCAGGACGTCAAGGAGGCCGCCGAGCCCCTGGTCCGGCTGATCCGCGAGTTCAAGCCGCAGGTCATCACGACCTACGACGAGAACGGCGGCTACCCGCACCCGGACCACATCATGACCCACAAGATCACCATGCTGGCCTTCGACGCCGCCGGTGACCCGGACGCCTACCCGGAGGCCGGCGAGCCCTGGCAGCCGCTGAAGCTCTACTACAACCACGGCTTCCCGATGGGCCGCATCCGCGCCCTGCACCAGTACCTCACCGACAACGGCCACGACTCCCCGTACGGCGAGTGGATCGCCGGCTGGGAGAAGAGCGGCCGCAAGGAGCGCGAGATCACCACCCGGGTGCGCTGCGACGACTGGTTCGAGACCCGCGACCGCGCGCTCATCGCCCACGCCACCCAGATCGACCCCGACGGTCCGTGGTTCCGCGTGCCGCTGGACGTCCAGCGCGAGGTCTGGCCCACCGAGGACTACGAGCTCGCCCGTACCCTGATCGACGTGGACCTCCCGGAGGACGACCTGTTCGCCGGACTGCGCACCCCCACCTCCGCCGCCTCGGCCGCGGGCGACACGCGCGACTGAACCACCCCCCGACGGCCCGGCTCCCCGTGAGCCGGGCCACCATAGAGATATGAGCGCCCCCGTGAACCTCGTCCACCTCGCCGCTGACCTCGCCGTCGACGACGCCAAGGTCACCCCCGGTCTCCTCGGCTTCGTCGTCTTCGCCGCCCTCGGCGTGGCCACCTGGTTCCTGGCCAAGTCGATGAACCGCCAGTTCAAGAAGGTCGACTTCACGGAGGAGCCCGAAGCTCCCAAGGAGTGAGTCACCGCCCCCACCCCGGCCCCGATGGGCCAGGATGGGGGTCATGCCGAACCGTCTCGCGGACGCGACCTCGCCCTACCTGCTGCAGCACGCCGACAACCCCGTCGACTGGTGGCCCTGGGAGGCCGACGCCTTCGAGGAGGCCCGCCGCCGCGGCGTACCCGTTCTGCTGTCGGTCGGTTACGCCGCGTGTCACTGGTGTCATGTCATGGCCCACGAATCGTTTGAGGACGAAGGACTCGCCGGGTACCTCAACGAGCGGTTCGTCGCCGTCAAGGTGGACCGCGAGGAGCGGCCCGACGTCGACGCCGTGTACATGGAGGCCGTGCAGGCCGCCACCGGGCAGGGCGGGTGGCCGATGACGGTGTTCCTCACGCCCGACAAGGAGCCGTTCTACTTCGGCACGTACTTCCCGCCGCAGCCCCGGCACGGGATGCCCTCCTTCCGGCAGGTGCTGGAAGGCGTGGACGCCGCCTGGCGGGAGCGGCGCGAGGAGGTCGGCGAGGTCGCCGCGCGGATCAGGGCCGACCTGGCCGAGCGGGCCGGCGTCTACGCGGCGGGCGCGCACCGGCCGCCCGGCGAGGCCGACCTGCACCAGGCGCTCGTCACCCTCAGCCGAGAGTTCGACCAGCGGGGCGGCGGCTTCGGCGGGGCGCCCAAGTTCCCGCCGGCCATGGTCATCGAGTTCCTGCTGCGCCACCACGCCAGGACCGGCTCCGAGGCCGCGCTGGAGATGGCGGCGCGCACCGGCGAGGCGATGGCCCGCGGCGGACTGCACGACCAGCTCGGCGGCGGCTTCGCCCGCTACTCGGTGGACGCCGCCTGGGTGGTGCCCCACTTCGAGAAGATGCTCTACGACAACGCGCTGCTGCTGCGCGCCTACCTGCACCTGTGGCGCTCCACCGGCTCCGAGCTCGCACGCCGGGTCGCCCTCTCCACCGCGGACTTCCTGCTGCGCGAACTGCGCACCCCCGAAGGCGCGTTCGCCTCCGCCCTGGACGCCGACAGCCTCGACGAGGAGACCGGCGCCTCCGCCGAAGGCGCGTACTACGTCTGGGAACCCGGCCAGCTGGTCGACCTCCTCGGGCCCGCCGACGCCGCCACCGCCGCCCGGCTGTTCACCGTCACCGCCGACGGCACCTTCGAACACGGCACCTCCGTGCTCCAACTCCTCACCGACCCCGAGGACTTCGCCGAGTACGAGGAGATCCGGGGCCGGATGCTGGAAGCCCGCGCCACCCGGCCCGCACCCGCCCGGGACGACAAGGTCGTCGCCGCCTGGAACGGCCTCGCCATCGCCGCCCTCGCCGAGACCGGCGCCCTGCTGGAACGCCCCGACCTCGTCGAGGCCGCCGAACGCGCCGCCGACCTGCTGCTCGCCGTCCACCTCACCCCCGACGGACGGCTGCTGCGCACCTCCCGCGACGGCAGGCCCGGCGCCAACGCCGGCGTCCTCGAGGACTACGCCGACACCGCCGAAGGCTTCCTCGCCCTCTACGCCGTCACCGGCTCGCCCGAGTGGCTCCAACTCGCCGGCGGACTCCTCGACACCGTGCTCAAGCACTTCACCGACGAGACCTCCGGCGCGCTCTACGACACCGCCGACGACGCCGAGGAACTCATCCGCCGCCCGCAGGACCCGACCGACAACGCCACCCCTTCCGGCTGGACCGCCGCCGCCGGCGCGCTCCTCGGCTACGCCGCGTACACCGGCTCCGAGCGCCACCGCACCGCCGCCGAACGCGCCCTCGGCGTCGTCGGCGCCCTCGCCGGCCGGGCACCCCGCTTCATCGGCTGGGGCCTCGCCGTCGCCGAAGCGCTGATCGACGGGCCGCGCGAGATCGCCGTCGTCGGACCGGACGGCGACCCGGCCCGCGCCGCACTGCGCCGGGCCGCCCTGCTCGCCACCGCCCCCGGCGCCGTCCTCGCGGTCGGCACCCCGGCTGACGGGGAGGTGCCCCTGCTGGCCGACCGGCCGCTCGTCGACGGGGCCCCCGCCGCGTACGTCTGCCGCCACTTCGCCTGCGAGCGGCCCACCACCGACCCGGCCGAGCTCGGGGCGCGGCTCGGGGTGGTCGTCGCCTAGACACCCTTCCTACGCGGAGATATTGGTTGGCAGAGGGCGTCCGGGGCGGTGAGGATGTGCCATGACCTGGACCCTCTCCACCTCCCTCGACGACTTCCGCGCCGAAGCCGGAGCCTTCCTCGCCGCCCGGCCCGCCGAGAACACCGTGCTGCTCACCATCAGCCACCGGCTCGCCGCCGCCGGCCTCGACGTCTTCGGCGAGCCGCCCGTCTTCGGCTGGTGGCGCCCGGAGGCGGACGGACCGGTCGAGGCCGCCTTCCTCCAGACGCCGCCCTTCGCCCCGCGGCTCTCCGTCATGACCGAGGCCGCCGCCGCCGAGCTCGCCGTCCAACTGGCCGCCGCCGGGCCCGGGTTCACCGAACTCACCGGAGTCGGCGGCGGCGCCGCGGCCGTCCGCGCCTTCGCCGACGCCTGGACCGCCGCCACCGGCACCACCCAGGCCGTCCGCGTCGAGGAACGGCTCTACCGGCTCGGCCGCCTCACCGACCCCGCACACCCGCCCACCGGCCGCCACCGCCTCGCCACCCCGGCCGACCGCGACCTGGCCATCCGCTGGTACGCGGAATTCCTCGCCGAGGTCGACGTCCCGCCGATGGACATCCCCAGGGTCGTCGACGACCGCATCGCCGCCGCCGGCCTCCACCTCTGGGAGGACGACACCACCCCCGTCGCCCTCGCCGGCGCCAGCCCCATCCTCGCCGGCATGTCCCGCATCGGCCCCGTCTACACCCCCGCCCCCCTCCGAGGCCGCGGCTACGCCTCCGCCGCCACCGCCGCAGCCACCGCCCACGTCCTCACCCAGGGCGCCCAGGAGGTCCTCCTCTACACCGACCTGGCCAACCCCACCAGCAACTCCATCTACCAGCAGATCGGCTACCTGCCGGTGGAGGACTGCCTGGTCGTCGACTTCACTGCGGCGTAGGGCGGCTACAGGTCGCTCTCGAGCGGCTTGCCGCCGATGAGCTTCGTCTTGAAGGGGTCGGGGACGGTCACGGTGGGCGTGGTCGGCATCGGAAGCGTGTCGCCGCGCTGGTAGTTGTCGGCGCAGTTGATCAGGTTGCCGCCCGCCGCCTTCATGTCGTTCGCGAGCCGGTCGAGCAGCTTCTTCCACGCGGCACCGCAGTTCTGCAGAGGAGCCGCACTCTGCCAGCCGGCCAGGCTCGCGACCGCCCCCGTGGTCGGCTCGGCCAGCTTCGCCGTCTCGTCCGGGATCCTCCCGCCCACCGTCACCGCGTTGTTCCCGGCCGCCTTCAGGTCCTCCGGTTTGGCCATGAACCCGGTCTCGCCCGCCATCGATCTCCTCCTTGGCCTGTTCGCGTCGGATACGGACGCTACGGTAGCGGCAGGACGCAATGGAGTTGACGCTCAGTCAGTACTTCGGGGGTGGGGGCAGGTGGACCTGGCGAGTCTGAGGAATGCCGATCTGGCGCATCTGATCAGTGCGGCGGACGCCTACGACGCGCTGCACAGGGCGTTCGCCCAACACGTCGAGGACTGGAAGAAGGGCACCGCCCTCCCGGTGCGCGACCTCTACTGGACGGGCGAGGCGGCCCAGGCCGCCGCTCCGATCATCTACGCGACCAGTAAGAAACTTCACGGGGCCGATCTGGAGATGACGGCCATCGGCAAGAACCTGCGCGACCACGCCGACCTCTTCGCGCTGGCCCAGTCGAAGCTCCGGAAGGCGCTCGACGACGCGGCGGCCAAGGGCTTCTCCGTGGGCGACTCCGGCGCGGTGTCCTGGCTGCCGTCGGCGAACGCGTACACGGCCCCGGGCTGGGAGGACAAGCAGCGGGCGGCGGCCGAGGAGATCAACAAGCGGATCGTCGCCGCGCTCACCGAGGCGACGGAGGCCGACCGGCAACTGGCGGAGCTGCTCACCACCTACACCAAGCACGCCGACACCGGGAACGGCCTGGGCATCGCCGCCGAGATGGACCTGGCGGCGGCGAACGCCACGGGCCACGAGCCCTGGAAGAAGGACCTGCCGGGGGAGAAGGCGACCCCGACGGAGGTCAACGCCTGGTGGAGGAGCCTGGACCCGCAGGGGCAGGAGTGGTTCCGGAAGCAGCACGCGGACGTGATCCGGAACCTGGACGGCATTCCGGCCCAGGAGCGGGACCAGCTGAACCGGACGTATCTGAACGACCGTCTCGTACAGCTGGAGCGGGAGGGAAGGAAAGAAACGGAGGAGTACCGGAGGCTTGCGGCGATCCAGGGGCGGCTCAAGGACAACGTGGAGAACCAGGCGACCCAGCCGCTCGCGTACCTGCTCGGTGTCAGCACCGAGGGCAACGGGCGGGCGGTCATCTCCTTCGGCAACCCCGACACCGCCACGGACGTCTCCGCCTACGTCCCCGGGATCACCTCCACCCCCTATTCGCTGGGCCCGAAGGGGGAGCCGTACCTTCCCGGCACCAACGAGGCGGAGAACACGCTGAACCTGTGGCGTGAGGCGGACCGCAGGAAGAAGCCCGGCGGCTCGGTCGCGTCCATCGTCTGGCTGGGCTACGACGCCCCCGACGCCGATCCGACGGCGGCCTCCGGCAACGCGGCGGCCAAGGGCGCCCCCGACTACGCGAGGTTCCTCACCGGGCTGCGGGCGAGCCACGCAGGCGGTACGCCGCCGCACATCACCTCCATCGGGCACAGTTACGGGTCGCTCGTGACGGGCCTCGCCACGAGGCTCACGGTCCACGATCCGTCCTACGCGCCGCCGGACGACGTGGTCTTCGTCGGTAGCCCGGGCGTCGGTACGCCCAGGGCGTCCGACCTGAAGATGCCGGGCCACGTATGGGTCGGCGCGGCGGCGGACGACCCGGTGACCCATCTGCCCTCGTACAACGACCTGAGGAACGCCACGGACTTCGGGACCGCGATCGCGGTGGCCCAGCACCTGGTGTTCGATCCGGACGGGACCTGGTACGGGACGGACCCGGCCAGCAAGACCTTCGGGGCCACCCGCTTCTCCGTCGACGACTGGAGCGCGGCGACCGACCCCATGTACGGGGCGCACACCAAGTACCTCACCCCGGAGAACGGCGGCCCCTCGCTCGGCAACATCGCCGCGGTGGTCACCGGACACGGTGGCGACGTCCAGCGGGTGGACCGCAGGTGAGGGCGCGTCTGACGGTGGTCGTGCCGGCGGTGGCCGCGATGTGCGTGATCGCCGTGGTGGTGCTGTACGAGAACAGCTACTTCTTCGCCGGGATGGGGGACCGGGCGAAGGTGCGGTTCAGCGCCGGCCAGGCGCGGGAGCGGATCGACGGCGTCCTGGGGGCGACCATGGACGGGATATCGCCCCCGTTGACCTATGCGTCCGGCAATTACCAGGTGGCTCGGGACCCCGATCTCTACGACGGCGAACACAGCGTGCGCTCCCTGCTGTCGGCTGTGGTCTTCGGGGGGACCAGGATCTCTCCCGCGAAGTTGCCGCAGGTGATGGACCAGGTCGCCCGGACCTGGAACGGCCGGGGATGCCACGTGACGGAGAGGCACGAGCCGGGCAACAAGACCGGGTTCCCGGTCGGTCTCGGATGCCTGGACGGAGACGGGATGCTCCTGACGCTCCACGCGGACGAGAGGCTGGGCACGTACCTGGTCTGGTTCGTCGCGGATCTGGGTGATGTGCGGTACCGGCCGGGCGTGCCCGAACCGCCGCTCGGACTGCCCGCGACGACCTACGACGCCGACACCCACCGGTCGGTGACGATCGCCGTCAACGACCCGTACTGGTCGGTCTGAGCCGGCTACTCCCAGTCCCAGCCGATGCCCAGGAGGCAGGGGCGCAGAGCGGTGGCGACGAGGTGGACGCAGTGGTGGCCGTCGAGGGTCAACTCCTCGGTTTCGTAGGGGGGTTCGCCGGGGGCGTGGAGGGCGAAGCGGTGGCAGCGGACGGGGAGGGCGGTGGGGTGGAAGGTGACTTGGAGGACGTACTGGGCGGCGCCGGAGTTGAAGCCGCGGACGTATTCGCAGCTGGGGGTGGGGGCGGGGGAGTCGTCGAAGCCGTAGCCGAGGAGGTGGGTGTCGCCGGCGCGGAGGCGGCGGTCGAGGAGGAGTTCGGCGGCGAGGAGGTGGTTGGCCTGGTCGCGGCGGATGCGGCCGGGGCGGCAGTTCTCCTCGGCGCGGACGCCGACGCGGGTGATGTCGCTGCCGGGGTCGCCCTGGTAGAGGGCGAGGTAGCGGTCGATGCCGTCGCGGTGGGCGCGGAGGGCGTGTTGGGAGTCGCGGCGGGTGAGGCGGCGGTCGGGGCCGATGCGGATGCGTTCGATGTGGGTGAGGGTGTGCAGGCCCGTGTCGCGGGGGCCGGAGAGGGCGGCGAGCAGGTCGTCGACGGCGGTGGCGGGGGCGATGAGGTCGCGGTAGGGGCGTACGGGCGGGCCGGCGGGGGCGGTGTCGGCGGTGCGGCGGGGGCCGAGGAGCCGGGTGAGGGAGTGCGGGGGCAGGTCGAGGACGTCCTCGAGGGCGGCGACGGCCCGTAGGGATTCGGGGCGTTCGGGGCGGCGGCGTCCCTGCTGCCAGTAACTGAGGCTGGTGAGACCGACGTTGACGCCGCGCAGGGCGAGGTGGCGGCGCAGGCGGTGGAGGGCGAGGCCGCGGGTGGTGATGGCGGTGCGCAGGGCGAGGTGGAAGGGGCCGGTGCGCAGGGCGGCGGCGAGGTCGGCGGGGTCGCTGCGGCGGATGGCTGCCTCCTGGCGCGGAGCGGGGGGACGCGGGAGTTCCGGGTTTTGACCGTGAATATTCACATCAGGGCGGTGGTTTGTCACCGGTCCCGGCGCTGCACGCGGGGGTTTTCCGGGTGCTGTTCACACCTGTGGCTGCTCGTTCACACCCGAACTCCGGTGCCTCCGAGGCCCGTTGACCGCCTCACGAGGGCGGCGCGATGCTCGTGGCGCGATCCGGACCCCCATCCGGACCGCACCCCCACACCCCCACATCGCACGTCGCTCCGCTCGTGCAAGGAGGCATCCCCCATGCCAGTTCCACTTCCGCGGATCACGCGGACGCCACGGACGTCACGGATACGGCCGCGCCGCGCGGTCGCCGTGCTCGCCCTCGGCGTCCTGGGCCCGGCGCTCACCGCCGCCGTCTGCACCCCCGCCGTCGCCGCGCCCGCGTACCCCGCCGCCGCGTCCGCCGCCGCTCCGGCCCACGTGCGCCAGGCCGCCGCGCCGGGCAGCACGGCCGACCTGGCCGGCACGTACAAGAAGCTCAACATCAGCATGCAGCAGCAACAGCAGACCAACTGGTGCTGGGCGGCGAGCGGCAACACGATCGCCACCTGGTTCGGCTACAACTACAGCCAGAACCAGTTCTGCAACGCCGCCTTCGGCCGCTCGGTCGACTCCTCCTGCCCCAACAGCCAGGCGTCGCTGGCCGATGTGCAGAACGGCCTGGACTGGGTGGGCATCGCCCCGGGCTCGTACGTCAGCGGCTACCTGCGCTACTCCACCGTCCAGGCCGAGGTGGACGCGAACCGCCCGGTCGAGACCCGCATCCAGTGGAGCTCGGGCGGCGGGCACATGCACGTGGTGTACGGCTACGACACCGGCAACAACTGGGTCTACTGGGGCGACCCGTGGCCGTCCAACTACCGCTACAACTGGGGCGACTACTGGTACTACGTCAACAACAGCACGTTCTCCTGGACCCACTCCCTCTACCGGATCGGCGCGTGAGGTGGCGACCATGACCGACTCCCAGCGCATCCTCCGGGCCGCCGCGGCCGCCCTGCTCGCCGCCGGTCTCGGCCTGGCGGTGGCGGCCCCCGCCGCGCACGCCGACCAGCCCGCCGACCAGCCCGCCGGCGCTCCGGCGCCGGTGCCCGCCGCCGAGCTGGCGCAGGCGCGGGGGGCCGTCCAGGCCCCTGCCGTCCTGGACCAGGTGGGCCACTTCTTCGCCCGCAAGGGCGTCCCGCCGACGCAGCAGCTGACCATCGGCGCGGCCGAGGAGGCGAGCGCGGCCGGCGCCTCCGCGCCCCGCCTGGCCGGGGACACCGTGCCGGTCTACGTCCTGGACGCGGCCTTCGTCGCGGGCACTCCGGGCGCGCCGGTGGCCAGGGCGGAGTTCACCGCGAGCAAGGTGGTCGCGGCGGACGGGCAGAGCGCCTCGGTCTGGACCGTCCGCCAGGGCGGCACCTGGCGGGTGGTGAACATCGCCTCCGGCGGTGACGAGAGCGACTACGCGGCGAAGGCGGCGAGCAGTGGCGGTACGGCCTTCCGCGAACCGCAGATCAACGCCTGGTACGTGCTGCGCGACGGCCGGGTGCTGCCGCTGGACGACGAGGCCCGGCGTTCGGTCGGCGCGAGCGGGGTGTCGCTGGCGGCGTACCAGAAGCTGGTGCACCAGCGGTACGGCGACAAGCTGCCCGGCTCGGCGTACGACCGGGCCGGTGAGGGCGGCGGGTACGACGTCGCCCGGGCGGAGGCGGACGCGCGGACGGGCGGAGGCTCGACGCTCCCGGCCGTGACGGCGGTCGCGGCGCTGGGTGTCACCGCGCTGGCGGGCGCGGGCGTGGTGCTGCGCAGGCGCCGCACCGCCGACTGATCACCGCCCGCCGACGCGACGAAGCGGCGGGGCCCACCCGGGGCCCCGCCGCTTCGTCGCGTCCCCGCGAACGCGCCGGCCGGCGGCTCGGATCCGTGACCACGTGACTTCTGTGTGTGATGTGTCCTGGAAGTGCTGCTTCCGCACATGGAATTGACGCAACGTTGATCTGTCGTTCGCCGCTTCGGGGCAGCTCCGAGTGACTGTCGGTAGATACCATGTGGCAATCGGTCAGTGCTGGCCGACGCGTGCCGAGAGCGGAGAAGGGGTGGGGCGGCAGGAGCCGACCACGAGCCCGGCGCCGGGAGAGGGGAAGCCGAAGTGGCCGACGACGGGAACGACGGGCAGGCGAGTGCCCAGGTGTGGAGCGGAGTGGTGGTCGTGGCCTCCGCGTTGGCCGTGGTCGCGGCCTATCTGATCAACGGCGCCATGCTGGTCCTGACGGTCGCGGGCGTCGAGGTGCTGCTCGTCATGGTCTACGTGGCCCGCCGCTGGAGGGCGCTGCACCAGTCGCCCTCGCCCTCCGGGCACCGCCCGTCCCGGGGCATCCCCAACGCCGCGCACTGCGAGCGCTGCCGCCGGGCCCGCGAGGCGCTGGACGCCCGGCAGGCGCGCGGTCGCACCGCGCCGGCCGAGCGGCGGCCCGTGGCGGAGGCGGCGCTTCCCGGGCTTCCCGGGGTCGGGGCGGACCTGCCGGGCATCGACGGCCCCGGCGTGGCCGAGCAGTTGCCGTACCCGCGCAGGTCGCCGGGGCGGGCTCCGTACGAGCGGCCCTGGACGGCGGAACGGGCGGCCGCCAGGTCCGTGGACCGTGCGACCGCCCGTCACAACGCGCCGGGTTCAGCCGGTCGTGCTGTACGCCACCAGTGAGACGCCGACGTACTGGACGATGAAGGCGCCGAGGGTGAAGGCGTGGAACACCTCGTGGAAGCCGAACCAGCGCGGTGAGGGGTTGGGCCGCTTGAACCCGTACACCACGCCGCCGATGCTGTAGAGGACTCCGCCGACGATCATCAGCACCAGGACGGCGACGCCGCCGGTGCGCAGGAAGTCCGGCAGGAAGAAGACGGCGGCCCAGCCCAGCGCCAGGTAGACCGGGGTGTAGAGCCAGCGCGGCGCGCCGACCCAGAACACCCGGAAGGCGATCCCGGCGAGCGCCCCGCCCCAGGCGACCCAGAGCAGCACCTGCTGGTCGGCGCCCTTGAGCAGCAGCATCGTGAACGGCGTGTAGGTGCCCGCGATGATCAGGAAGATGTTCGCGTGGTCGAGCCGGCGCAGCACGGCGTCGCCGCGCGGGCCCCAGTCGAAGCGGTGGTACACCGCGCTGACCCCGAACAGCAGCCAGGCGCTGACCGAGTAGATCGCGCACGCGATCTTGGCGGGCGTGGAGTCGGCCAGGCAGATCAGGACGATCCCGGCGGCCACGGTCGCGGGGAACATTCCGGCGTGCAGCCAGCCCCGCCACTTCGGCTTGGCCTCGGTGGGCGCCCTCTCCGCGAGCGCAGCAGCAGTCATGCCCCGCATGCTACCCGTTACCTACGCATCCGTAGGTTACTGATGCGTACTGAAGTGACGATCGCCACTCTTAGACGTTTTGGAGTATTCGGAGCCGCGTTCGAAGGGTTCGGGACCGGCCGACAAGGCTCGGTTACTGGCCAGTAATCGTACTGAATGTAGTAAAAGATGCGTCAATTTCGCCTCGCCGCCCCAATCGGGCCCGAACTCCGGAGCTACGCTGCAAGCACCCTCAGACCCCCGCTACGCCGCCTCCTCGCCGAGACGGCGTGAAGGAGCGATCGTGTCGTACGAGATCTCTGCTCTCAGCGCCTCCGCGCCCACCCGTCACAAGCAGCTGCTTGCCTGGGTGAGTGAGATCGCCGAGCTCACCAAGCCGGACCGCATCGAGTGGTGCGACGGCTCCGACGAGGAGTACCAGCGCCTCGCGGACCTTCTGGTGGCTCAGGGCACCTTCAAGAAGCTGAACGAGGAGAAGCGCCCCAACTCCTACTACGCCGCCTCGGACCCGACGGACGTGGCACGCGTGGAGGACCGCACCTACATCTGCTCCGAGCAGGAGAAGGACGCCGGCCCGACCAACAACTGGAAGGCCCCCGCCGAGATGCGGGAGCTGTTCCAGGGTGAGGCGGGCCTGTTCCGCGGCTCGATGAAGGGCCGCACGATGTACGTCGTGCCCTTCTCGATGGGCCCGGTCGGCTCCCCGCTGGCCGCCTACGGCGTCGAGATCACCGACTCCGCCTACGTCGCCGTCTCCATGCGCGTCATGACCCGCATGGGCCAGGCCGTCCTGGACCAGCTCGGCGAGGACGGCGACTTCGTCAAGGCCGTGCACACCGTCGGCGCCCCGCTGGCCGAGGGCCAGGCCGACGTGGCGTGGCCGTGCAACACCACCAAGTACATCTCGCACTTCCCGGAGACCAAGGAGATCTGGTCCTTCGGCTCCGGCTACGGCGGCAACGCCCTGCTCGGCAAGAAGTGCTACGCGCTGCGCATCGCCTCGACCATGGCCCGCGACGAGGGCTGGCTGGCCGAGCACATGCTCATCCTCAAGCTCACCCCGCCGGCCGGCGGCGAGCCCAAGTACGTCACCGCCGCCTTCCCCTCGGCCTGCGGCAAGACCAACCTGGCCATGCTCCAGCCCACCATCGAGGGCTGGAAGGTCGAGACGATCGGCGACGACATCGCCTGGATGCGCTTCGGTGCCGACGGCCGCCTCTACGCCATCAACCCCGAGGCCGGCTTCTTCGGTGTCGCCCCCGGCACCGGCGTGGACACCAACGCCAACGCCATCGACACCCTGCACAGCAACACGGTGTTCACCAACGTCGCCCTCACCGACGACGGCGACGTGTGGTGGGAGGGCCTCACCGAGGAGCCCCCGGCGCACCTGACCGACTGGCGCGGCAACGACTGGACCCCCGAGTCCGGCACCCCGGCCGCCCACCCGAACGCCCGCTTCGCCGTCCCGGCCGCGCAGTGCCCGACCATCGCTCCCGAGTGGGAGGACCCGGCGGGCGTGCCGATCTCGGCGATCCTGTTCGGCGGCCGCCGCGCCACCGCCGTCCCGCTGGTGACGGAGTCCTTCGACTGGCAGCACGGCGTCTTCCTCGGCGCCAACATCGCCTCCGAGAAGACCGCCGCCGCCGAGGGCACCGTCGGCGAGCTGCGCCGCGACCCGTTCGCGATGCTGCCGTTCTGCGGCTACAACATGGGCGACTACTTCGCCCACTGGCTCAAGGTCGGCGCCGGGGCGGACGCCTCCAAGCTGCCGAAGATCTACTACGTCAACTGGTTCCGCAAGAGCGCCGAGGGCAAGTTCGTCTGGCCCGGCTACGGCGAGAACAGCCGCGTGCTCAAGTGGATCGTCGAGCGCCTGCAGGGCACCGGCGAGGGCGTGGAGACCGCGATCGGCGTGCTGCCCACCGTCGAGGGCTTCGACCTCGACGGCCTGGAGCTCTCCAAGGAGGACCTCGACCTGCTCTTCACCGTGGACGCCGACATCTGGCGCCAGGAGGCCGCACTCGTGCCGGCCCACCTGGAGCTGTTCGGCGAGCACACCCCGAAGGAGCTGTGGGACGAGTACCGGAACCTGGTCGCGCGTCTGGGCTGAGCCTGAGCTTCAGTCGAGACGGACGCGGGCGCGCGGCACGAACCGCGCGCCCGCCGAGCGACAGGACGGCCGGAGTTCCGCCGTACGGTCTTTCCCCGACCAAGGAGACCGTACGGCCCGGGACTCCGGCCGTAGTGTTCGATCCGCCGGGGCACTACGGAAGTAGTGGCACTACGCACGTAGTGTCACTACTTCCGTAGTGCCCCCGCCATTGCCGTCTCCGCGGCTACGGCCACGGCTACGGCTACGGCTGCGCGTAGCCGCCGAGGAACTCGCCGATGCGGGTGACGGCGTCGGTGATCTCCTCGGCGCGGGGGAGGGTGACCAGGCGGAAGTGGTCGGGCTCGGGCCAGTTGAAGCCGGTGCCCTGGACGAGCAGGATGCGCTCGGAGCGCAGGAGGTCCAGGACCATCTGGGCGTCGTCCTTGATCTTGTGGACCTTGGGGTCGAGCCGGGGGAAGGCGTAGAGCGCGCCCTTGGGCTTGACGCAGCTGACGCCGGGGATCTGGTTGAGCAGCTCGTAGGCGGCGTCGCGGGACGCGAGGAGTCGGCCGCCGGGCAGCAGCAGGTCCTTGATCGACTGGCGGCCGCCGAGTGCGGCGGCCACCGCGTGCTGGGCGGGCATGTTGGCGCACAGGCGCATCGAGGCGAGGACGGTCAGGCCCTCGATGTAGCTGCGGGCGCGGGTGCGGTCGCCGGAGAGCACCATCCAGCCGGAGCGGAAGCCCGCGACGCGGTACGCCTTGGAGAGGCCGTTGAAGGTGACGCAGAAGAGGTCGGGCGCCAGGGTGGCCAGCGGGACGTGCTCGGCGTCGTCGTAGAGGATCTTGTCGTAGATCTCGTCGGCGTAGACGACCAGCTGGTGGCGGCGGGCGATCTCGGCCAGGCCCTCCAGCACCTCGCGCGGGTAGACCGCGCCGGTCGGGTTGTTGGGGTTGATCACGACCAGGGCCCTGGTCCGGTCGGTGATCCTGGCCTCGATGTCGGCGAGGTCCGGGTACCACTCGGACTGCTCGTCGCAGCGGTAGTGCACGGCGGTGCCGCCGGCCAGGGAGACGGAGGCCGTCCACAGCGGGTAGTCCGGTGCCGGGACGAGCACCTCGTCCCCGTCGTCCAGCAGCGCGGTCATGGCCAGCTGGATCAGCTCGGAGACGCCGTTGCCGAGGAAGACGTCGTCGACGCTCAGCCCGTGCAGGCCCCGCTCCTCGTAGTGCATGACGATGGCGCGGCGCGCGGAGAGCAGGCCCTTGGAGTCGCCGTAGCCGTGCGCGTTGGCGAGGTTGCGCAGGATGTCCTGCAGGATCTCCGGGGGCGCCTCGAAGCCGAACGTGGCCGGGTTGCCGGTGTTGAGCTTGAGGATGCGGTGGCCCTGCTCCTCCAGCCGCATCGCCTCGTCGAGTACCGGGCCGCGGATGTCGTAACAGACGTTGGCGAGCTTGCTGGACTGAATGACCTGCATGTCCGCCTACTTTAGGGGTACAAACGGTCCGCCCGGGGGGTGTCGGAAAGGGTGCTTCCGAGGGCTCGAACGGCCCCTCCGGGCCGACCTTGGATCGACAGGTGGGGGCCTCGGGAGGCCTTCCAAACCGGCGGCAGGATGTCCGGAATGCTCGCGTATGCGAGGGGCGCCGCCGTCCTCCCGTGGAGAAGGAGACGCACGGCACATGGCCCGGGGCCCGGCCCGGCAGGGCAGGATGTGGCCGACAGCCGGGTGGAGGAGGGGTGCGTCCGTGGTGACGGTCGTGGTCGTGGCGGTGCTGGTCGCTCTGCTGGCGGCCCCGGGGCAGCGCGCGCTGGTCGCCAGGTTCGCCGTGCCGGAGGGCGAGCCCTGGTGCGGCGCCTGCCCGTCCTGCGGACGGGGCTTCCGGCTGCTGCCGCCGACCGGGCGCTGCCCGCACTGCCGGGAGCGATTCGGCTCCGGCCCCTGGTCGGTGGAGGCGGCGGCCGTGGCGGTGGCGGTCGCGGTGGCGTACGCGGCGCACCGGCTGCCGGCCATGGCGCCGGCGCTGGGCTGGGCCGCGGCCGTGGGCGTGGTGCTCGGCGTCGTCGACGCCCGGGTGCGCAGGCTCCCGTACCGGCTGACCGTGCCGCTGATCGCCGGGGTGGCCGCCGCGCTGGTCGTGGCGGCGGTGGCCGAGGGCCGCCCGGAGGCGCTGCTGCGCTGCCTGCTGGTCGCACTGGCGGTCGGCGCCGTCCTCGAACTCTCCGTCTGGATGGGCGCGTTGGGCCCCGGCGACTCCCCACTGGGCTTCGCGCTGGGCGGGCTGCTCGGCTGGTACGGCTGGTCGGCGGCGCTGAGCGGACTGTTCGCCGCGGGGGTGCTCGCCGGCCTGTGGGCCCTCGTGCGGGCGGCCGCCGCGCTCGCCCGCCGCCGCCCGGTGCGCGGACTGCACCTCCCGGTGGGGCCGTTCCTGCTGCTCGGCGCGCTGCTGGGCGTGCTCACCGCATAGACGGCATAGACAGCTAGGCGGCATAGACGGCATAGACGGAGGGACGCGGAAGGGCCCGCCGTACCGGGTGGGGTACGGCGGGCCCTTCCGCCGGCGCGCAGGCCCCACCCTCAAGGAGCGGCGCGCCGGGGGGAGTTGGGCTCAGGGGCGGAACCTCACGGCATCTTGTGCACGAAGGGGCCGACCGTGGTGGAGAACGCGTTGCCGTTGTTGGCGTCCCAGTTGGTGGACCAGGTCATCGCGCCCCGGATGGCGGGCCACTTGGCCGGCGGCACGAAGGTGCCGCAGTTGTTGCCGGTGGCCAGGCAGTCCAGCGCGTTGTTCACCACGGTCGGCGAGACGTAGCCGCCGCCGGCCGCCCGCGAGGAGGCGGGGACGCCGATGCCGACCTGGTCGGGCCGCAGGCCGCCCTGGATGTGGGTGCAGACCTGGGAGGTGATGAAGTCGATGGTGCCCTGGTTGTAGACCTTGCCGTCGCAGCCGTTCATGCCGCCCGAGTTGTAGAACTGGGTGTTGACGACGGTCAGGATGTCCTTGGTGTTCAGCGCCAGCTGGAAGTACGCGCCCGCGGTGCTGTACATCCCGATGGTCTCGGGGGCCATCGTCAGGATGAAGCCCGGGCCGACCTTGGCCTGGAGGGCGTGCAGCGCGTTGCCGAGCGGACCGGCCTGGACGCCGTTCTCCAGGTCGACGTCGACGCCGTCGAAGCCGTAGTCCTTGATGATCCCGTAGGCGCTGTTGACGAAGTTGTTGCCGGCCGTCGCGTCGCCGACCGTGATGGCGCCGTTCTGGCCGCCGATGGAGAGGATGACCTTCTTGCCGGCGGCCTGCTTGGCCTTGATGTCGGCGCGGAACTGCGCGTCGGTGTAGCCGCCGAGCGCCTTGGACAGGCCCGGGTCCAGGGTGAAGCTGATCGCACCGGTCTGCGTGGGCACCGCGTCGGCGAAGGAGACCGCGATGATGTCGTACGCGCTCTGCACGTCGCTCAGGCGCTGCGCGGTCGAGCCGTTGTCGAAGTTCTGCCAGTAGCCGGTGATCGCGTGGGCGGGCAGGCCCGTGACCGGCGGGGTGGTGTTGGTCGGGGTGGCGGTCGGCGTGGCCGTGGGGGTCGGGGTCGCCGTCTGGGTGGCGGTCGCCGTGGGGGTGGGCGTCGCGGTCCGCGTGGGCGTGGCGGTGGCGGTCGGGGTGGCGGTCGCCGTCTGGGTGGGGGTGGGCGTGGCGGTCGGGGACGGCGTGGAGGTGCCGCCGGGGCCGATCAGCTGGACGTCGTCCGCCAGGTACGCGCTCTGCCCGTACCAGCCGTGCAGGTAGACGGTGACGCTGGTGGTGTTCGCGCCGGTGGTGAAGCTGGTGGAGAGCTGGTTCCAGCTGTTCTGGTTCGACCAGGCCGACGGGTCGGTGCCGCCGGTGCCGCGGGCGCCGAGGTAGACGTACGGGCCCTGCACCCAGGAGCTCAGCGTGTAGCTGGAGTTGGGCAGGACGCTGATGGTCTGCGTGCACTCGGCGGTGTCGCCCGCGCCGGGGGTGGCCTGCAGCGCGCCGGTGCCGGAGTGGACCGGGGAGGAGACGGCGGCCGCGGCGCCGGTGCAGGACCAGCCGCTCAGGCCGCTCTCGAACCCGCCGTTGGAGGCCAGGTTGCCGACGGCCGCGCTGGCGCCGCCGGCGAAGAGGGCGAGGCTGCCGCCCGCGACGGCGAGGGCGGTGGCACCGGCCGCGACGGCCGGGAGGGGGCTGCGACGGCGCTTGTGGGCAGGCTGGTTCAGCGTACGGGCCATGGGGTGACGCTCCTGGGGGAGGAGCGGCCGCCGCGGTGGGGGGCGCGGCGGCCGCGTGTGGGGGAGGGCGTTGCGTCTGGAGTGAGCCGGTGAGGCGAGCGGGGGTCGCTGCGTCCTGGGTCACAAGCTGGACTAGACCATTGCCGGTCGTCAAGCATTGGACGAACGGTTTACGGATTACTTAAGGAATCGGAGACCGTTCCGTGTTCATGGCGGAAACGCCCCCCGGAGCGCCCCGACACGCCTGCCGGGACAGACTCCGTACAGGACCGTGACCAGACCGCTACCTGCGGCTTTACCGGCTGCCTGCCCACCGGAGTAGGCTGCGCCGGGGGCTGAGACGCACCACCTGAACGAAGCACGGAGGGGCCGGGAACCATGGGTCTGCGCGATGTCGCCGAACGGACGCCGGGGCTGCGCACCCTGCTGGACGGGATGTACGGGCTCTACGGCCGCCGCGTCGAGGTGCACCTCGCACGCACCCCGCACCACATCGGCGTGATCCTCGACGGCAACCGCCGCTGGGCCAAGGCGACCGGCGGCTCCACCGCCTACGGCCACCAGCGCGGCGCCGACAAGATCACCGAGTTCCTCGGCTGGTGCGACGAGACCCACGTCAAGGTCGTCACCCTCTGGATGCTCTCCACCGACAACCTCGACCGCCCGGCCGACGAGCTCGTCCCGCTGCTGGGCATCATCGAGGAGGCCGTCACGGGCCTGGCCGCCGCCCGCCGCTGGCGGGTCAACCCGGTCGGCGCCCTGGACCTGCTGCCCGAGCACACCGCCGGCGTCCTCAAGCGCGCCGCCGAGCAGACCGCCGGGATCGACGGCATCACCGTCAACGTCGCCGTCGGCTACGGCGGCCGGCACGAGATCGCCGACGCCGTCCGCTCGCTGCTCCAGGAGCAGGCCGGCCGCGGCACCTCGATCGAACAGCTGGCCGAGGTCCTGACCGTCGAGCACATCTCCGAGCACCTCTACACCCGCGACCAGCCCGACCCGGACCTCATCATCCGCACCTCGGGCGAGCAACGGTTGTCCGGATTCCTGCTCTGGCAGAGCGCCCACAGCGAGTTCTACTTCTGCGAGGCGTACTGGCCGGCCTTCCGCAAGGTGGACTTCCTGCGGGCCCTGCGCGCGTACGAACAGCGCCAGCGCCGAATGGGTCTCTGACCCCCGGCGGGGGTTCACGGGCCGGTCCGTCCCGCCGGACGACCGCCCGATGACCGACGAACCACCGACGAATGACCGCCGTAGGGCTTGCCTACCCGGGCCCCTCGCGAGGCCAAACGTTCACCGGCAATGATCCGTCAGTTCGCCGGGAGCGCGAATGCACCGCCGCTCGCCTGGGAATACTCCCTTCCAGACCGGCCTCGAGGCCACCGGGGCAGCGGGGGCCGGCATGCCGCGGATGACGCAGGGTCATCCGCTCTGGAGGCCACGTGGTCAGTTCCAAGAGCCGCCGGACACCAGACCGGCGCACGTACGTTCTCGACACCAGCGTGCTCCTGGCGGACCCTCTCGCCATGAGCCGCTTCGAGGAGCACGAGGTCGTCCTCCCCGTGGTGGTCGTCACCGAGCTGGAGGACAAGCGCCACCACCCGGAGCTGGGGTACTTCGCCCGGCAGGCGCTGCGCCTGCTCGACGACTACCGCATCCGCTTCGGCCGGCTCGACGAGCCGATCCCGGTCGGGGAGCTGGGCGGCACGATCCGTGTCGAGCTCAACCACTCCGACCTGTCGATACTGCCGGCCGGATACCGCGCCGGCGGAGGCGAGGCGGACGCCCGCATCCTGGCCGTGGCCCGCAACCTGCAGGCCGAGGGCTACGACGTCACGGTGGTGTCCAAGGACCTCCCGCTGCGGATCAAGGCCAGCTCGGTGGGCCTGCTCGCCGAGGAGTACCGGGCCGAGCTGGCGATCACCTCGGGCTGGACGGGCATGTCCGAACTGCACGTCCCGGCGGACCAGGTGGACGCGCTGTTCGGCGCCGGCCACGACGCCTCGGTGGACGTCGACGGCGTCGGCGAACTGCCCGTGCACACGGGCCTGGTGCTCACCTCGGAGCGGGGCCGGGCGCTGGGCCGGGTCACCGGCGACGGGCGGGTGCGGCTGGTGCGGGGGGAGCGCGAGGCGTTCGGGCTGCGGGGACGCAGCGCCGAGCAGCGGGTCGCGCTGGACCTCCTGCTGGATCCGGAGATCGGCATCGTCTCGATGGGCGGCCGGGCCGGCACCGGGAAGTCGGCGCTGGCGCTGTGCGCGGGCCTGGAGGCGGTCCTGGAGCGGGGTCAGCACCGCAAGGTGATGGTCTTCCGGCCGCTGTACGCGGTGGGCGGCCAGGAGCTGGGCTACCTGCCGGGCAGCGAGGCGGACAAGATGGGCCCCTGGGCCCAGGCGGTGTTCGACACCCTCTCCGCGGTCACCACGCCGGACGTGATCGAGGAGGTCATCTCCCGCGGGATGCTGGAGGTGCTGCCGCTCACCCACATCCGCGGGCGCTCGCTGCACGACGCCTTCGTGATCGTGGACGAGGCGCAGTCGCTGGAGCGCAACGTCCTGCTGACGGTGCTGTCCCGGATCGGCCAGAACTCGCGGGTGGTGCTCACCCACGACGTGGCGCAGCGGGACAACCTTCGGGTGGGCCGGTACGACGGGGTGGTGGCGGTGGTGGAGAAGCTGAAGGGCCATCCGCTCTTCGCCCACATCACGCTCACGCGCTCGGAGCGTTCGCCGATCGCGGCGCTGGTCACGGAGATGCTGGAGGACATCCAGCCGTGATCCGCCCCTGATCGGGGCATAGTCGGACAATACGGTCAACTGGCCGCGCGGGGCCCGCTTCTGAGGGAGCGGGCCCCGCTTCCCGTGCGCCCGTGACGTCACGGTGAATGTGACATGCGCCACGCGAGTGGGAATTGCGTCGACACCACCGCTTGCGGCATGGTGAGGGTTCTGTCAGGCCCCGCGTACGGCGCGGCAGGGCCTCCGAGTATCGGAGGTCAGGCCCCGGATGGTCCGCCAACTCCGGTCGGTGGACACACAATTGAAGACCGATGGGCCGTACGCCGCCCGATCAAAACGTTCGGTCGCCTCATCTCGACCGGACGCCGGGCCAGCACCTCCCGTGACCAGAGCACCGTGCGGAGGTCCGTGTTCAGGGGCATCTTGCGCCCGTACGGTCACGCGTGGGCGATGCTGGAAGGAATCCATGTGACTCGGATCTCGGTCCGGGGAGTCGCTGTGGCCTCCGCCACCGCCGTCACCGCTGTCGGTGCCGTCGTGGGCATGGCCTCGGGCAGCGAGGGCAAGACGACGCAGACGGTCGACGTCGCGGGCGCGACCCTGCTTGCCGAAGTCCCCTCTGGCGCCCAGGCGCAGACCATCAGCGACAACATCGGTCAGCAGGCGACCGCGCAGCAGGCTTCCGCCGATGCCGCCGCCAAGGCCGCCGCTGAGCAGAAGGCCGCCGAGGAGGCCGCGCGCCAGAAGGCCGCCGCGGACGCCCAGGCCAAGGCCGCCGCCCAGGCGAAGGCCGACGCCGACGCCAAGGCCGCGGACGACGCCCGCAAGGCCGAGGCCGCCAACCGGTCCAAGGCCCGCTCCGCGCTGACCACCACCGACAGCACGCCGGTGTCGGTCAGCCCGGGCTCCGTCCAGGACCTCGCCCGCCAGATCGTCGGCGACGACGCCCAGTTCCAGTGCTTCAGCAACATCGTGAAGCGCGAGAGCGGCTGGGACTACACCGCGACGAACAAGGGCTCCGGCGCCTACGGCCTGGTCCAGGCGCTGCCCGGCTCCAAGATGGCCTCGGCCGGTGCCGACTGGCGCACCAACCCGGCCACCCAGATCAAGTGGGGCGTCGGCTACATGAACAGCCGCTACGGCAGCCCCTGCGGCGCCTGGTCGTTCTGGCAGAGCCACAACTGGTACTGAGCCACTACTGGCATCGAAGAGCCCCCGCTCTTTCCGACGGCCCCCGGCCGACCCGTCCGCGTGACGGGCCGGCCGGGGGCCGTCGCCGTTCCGGCTGCCGCCGCTCCCGAGGGGTGCGGACGCGGCGCGCGGGGAGGGGTCCTGGTGCTCCCCGCGCGGCCGGTCCGCCGGCGGTTGGCTCTCGATCCGCTGCCGGTAGGGCTCCCCGTTCGGACTTCTCCCCGGCGGTTGCCGTCCGAAACGGGTGGAACACGGATATTTGTCCACTTTTTTCGCATGAGTGGATCGAGTCGAACGTGTTGTGAGGGCGGACCGGCCGCCCCCGTGCCGGGTAGCGTCATCCCTGACGGCCGTGGCGGGACCCACGGCGTCCCGCCCTGGGCGGGAGAGCGGCAGGGAAGCGGTGGACACGAGGATGGCGCGGGGCGGAAAGGCTTTCAAGGCCGTGGCCAAGGGCATGGCCGTGGTGGCGAGCGCGGCCGCCGTGATCGAACGGCGCCGGCGCGCCGCGATGGCGGCGGAACCGCACGAACTCGCCGCCGCCGACGCGGCCGGACCGGCGGCGCAGCCGCACACCGACCGGGCCCCCTCGGCCTCGTCCGTCCCCGCGGCCCCTGCGGGCTCCTCGGGTTCCTCGGACTCCTCGGACTCCGGGGCCGTCGCGGTGCCGCAGCCCCCGCCGGCCGTACCCGCGCCGCTGCCCGCCGTGCCGGCGGCGCCCCGGCCCGCGGCCACCGCGCCGCCCGCGCAGGCCACCCTCGGGCGCGAGTACCACCCGGGCCGGCCGGCGACCCCCGCCGAGGCGGTGCCCTGGGGGCTGCGGGTGGCCGCCGAGTCGACCTGGCGGCTGCTGCTGCTCGGCGCCGCGCTCTACGTGGTCTTCTACGTCGTCGACATGCTGCGGCTGGTCGCGCTGTCGATGGTGGCCTCGCTGCTGATCACCGCACTGCTGGAGCCCTCGGTCTCCTGGCTGCGTCGGCGCGGGGTGCCGCGCGCGCTGGCGGCGGGCGGGGTGTTCCTGAGCGGTCTGGCCGGGATCGGGCTGGTCGGCTGGTTCGTCGTCTGGCAGGTGACGGACAACGTGGACACCGTCACCACCAAGGTGAAGACCGGTGTCGACCAGATGCGGGACTGGCTGATCGACGGGCCGTTCCACCTGACCCACCAGCAGATCACCGACTTCGCCAACCAGATCACCGGGGCGATCACCACCAACACCGATCAGCTCACCTCGGTCTCCATCACCGGCGCGCAGATCGCCGTCGAGGTGCTGACCGCGCTGATGATGACCTTCTTCACCACCTTCTTCTTCCTCTACGACGGCGCGAAGATCTGGAACTGGGCGCTGCGCTGCCTGCCCCGCCAGTCCCGCTTCGCGATGGCCGGGGCCGGGCCGAAGGCGTGGGCGACGCTCACCGCGTACGTGCGCGGGACGGTCTGCGTGGCCTTCATCGACGCGGTCTGCATCGGCGTCGGCGTGGACGCGCTGGGCGTGCCGCTGGCGATGCCGATGGCCGTGATCATCTTCCTGGGCGCCTTCGTGCCGCTGGTCGGTGCCCTGGTCACCGGCACCGTCGCGGTGCTGATCGCGCTGGTCACCCAGGGGCCGTGGACGGCGCTGATGGTGCTGGTGGTGCTGATCGTGGTGATGCAGGTGGAGAGCCACATCCTGCAGCCGCTGATCCTCGGACGGGCCGTGCGGGTGCACCCGCTGGGCGTGGTGCTGGGCGTCGCGGCCGGCGGCATCGTCGGCGGGATCGGGGGCGCGGTGGTCGCCGTCCCGCTGATCGCGGTGACCAACACCGTCATCGGTCACCTGCGGCGGCGCAACGAGGCCGGGCAGGCCGTCTTCACCGCGCTGGAGGCCGCCCGGGAGGCCGCCGAACGCACCGCCGCGGCCCCGCAGCCGCAACCGCAACCGCAGCCGCAGGCGCAGTCGCAGCCGCCCGCGGAGCAGCAGGAGCCCGTGAGGCACCCGGAGCCCGCGAGGCACCAGGAGTCAGGGAAGCGCCAGGAGCCCGAGAGGCATCCGGAGCCGCACCCGCACCCCCAGGTGCAGCCCGCGACGGAGTAGCGGTCGGCGCGGAACGGCGAAGGGCCCCGTCCGGACGTGGTGTCCGGACGGGGCCCTTCGCGCGTGGACCGCGGGGTGGTGCGGGTGCGTCAGGCCTCGACGGAGGCCAGCGCGGCCTCGGAGTCGAGGACGCTCGCCACGGCCTGCAGCACGGCGGCGATCTTGACCGAGGCCTGGACGACCTCGCGGTCGACCCCGGCCTTGCGCAGCACGGCCTCGTGGGAGTCGAGGCACTGGCCGCAGCCGTTGATGGCCGAGACGGCGAAGCACCACAGCTCGAAGTCGATCTTCTCGACGCCCGGGGTGCCGATGATGTTCATCCGCAGACCGGCCCGCATCGTGCTGTACTCCTTGTCGGAGAGCAGGTGCAGCGTCCGGTAGTAGACGTTGTTCATCCCCATGATCGCGGCCGCGCCCTTGGCGGCGGTGTACGCCTCCGGGGAGAGGTTGGCCTTGGCCTCGGGCTCCAGCTCGCGGAGCAGGCCCGGGCTGCGGGTGGCCATCGCGCAGGAGAGCACGGTGCCCCACAGCTGCTGGGCGGGGAGGTCGGAGTTGCCGATGACCGAGCCCAGGTTGAGCTTGAGGTCCTTGGCGTAGTCCGGGAGGGCGGCCTTCAGGTCGTCGAGGGCCATGGATCAGCCGGCCAGCAGGGACTCGGCGTCGAGGGTGTCCTCGCCCTTGTTCCAGTTGCAGGGGCACAGCTCGTCGGTCTGCAGGGCGTCCAGCACCCGCAGGACCTCCTTGGGGTTACGGCCGACGGAGCCGGCGGTCACCATGACGAACTGGATCTCGTTGTTCGGGTCGACGATGAACACGGCGCGCTGGGCGGTGCCGTCCTCGTTCTCGACGCCGCAGTCGCGCATCAGGTCGTGCTTGATGTCGGCCAGCATCGGGAAGGGCAGGTCGCGCAGGTCCTTGTGGTCCTTGCGCCAGGCGTGGTGCACGAACTCGGAGTCGCCGGAGACGCCGAGGATCTGGGCGTCGCGGTCGGCGAACTCGTCGTTCAGCTTGCCGAACGCGGCGATCTCGGTCGGGCAGACGAAGGTGAAGTCCATCGGCCAGAAGAAGACGACCTTCCACTTGCCCTCGTAGGACTTGTGGTTGATGTCGGCGAAGGCGCTCGCGGCATCCAGGTCGACACAAGCCTTGAGGTCGAACTCGGGGAACTTGTCACCGATCGTGAGCACGTTCGCTTCTCCTGAAGTGAGACTGAGGGAAATTTGTCCGGATTCCGGACGCGTTCCACATTTCCACATCGTGGACTGATCAGGGAAATAGCTACCCTGGATGTGTCTGATCGGAGATTATTATCAGTACCGAACCGTCCACGTCGCGCCCGCGCGCCCGCAGGGGCTCCGCCGCCAAACACGACCCGACTGTGGCGAGTGCCACAGTCCGTTCCCCCCGCACGCCCACCGTCGCCCAGCTGCGGGCCTTCGTCGCCGTCGCCGAGCACCGGCACTTCCGGGAGGCCGCCGCGGCCACCGGGACCAGTCAGCCCGCGCTCTCGGGGGCCGTCGCCGCCCTGGAGGAGTCGCTCGGGGCGCAGCTCATCGAGCGTACGACGCGCAAGGTGATCGTCACTCCCCTGGGCGAGCGCGTGCACGCTCACGCGCGCCGGGTGCTGGCCTCGCTGCAGGCGCTCACCGAGGAGGTCGATGCCGCCCGCCGGCCCTTCACCGGGCCGCTGCACCTGGGCGTCATCCCGACGGTGGCGCCCTACCTGCTGCCCACCGTGCTGCGGCTGGTCCGCGACCGCTTCACGGAGCTGGAGCTGCACGTCCACGAGGAGCGCACCCCCTCGCTGCTCGAGGGCCTCGCCTCCGGGCGGCTCGACGTGCTGCTGCTCGCGCTTCCGGCCGGCGGCAGCTCGCCCACCCGGGACATCCCGCTGTTCGACGAGGACTTCGTCCTGGTCACCCCGCCCGGGCACCCGCTGGCCGGGCGGATCGACGTGCCGCGCGACGTGCTGCTCGACCTGGAGGTGCTGCTGCTCGAGGAGGGGCACTGCCTGCGTGACCAGGCGCTGGACATCTGTCGCGAGGTCGGCGCCGACCCGGGGGGCTCCACCACCAGGGCGGCGGGGCTGTCCACGCTCGTCCAGCTCGTCGCCGGCGGTCTCGGGGTGACGCTGCTCCCGGCCACCGCGCTGGACGTCGAGGCCGGGCGCACCGACCGGCTGGCCGCCGTGCGCTTCGCCGGTCCGGCGCCGGGGCGGCGGATCGGGCTGGCCACCCGGCCGGGGTCGGCGCGCAGCGCCGAGTACGAACGGTTCGCGGTGGCGCTGCGGGAGGTGCTGGCGGAGCTGCCGGTGCGGATCGTCAGCTGACGGGGTGCGGCCAGCCGGTGGCGGGCTCGCCCAGGCAGAGGCCGACGGTCGTGGCGACGAGCAGTTCCAGTCCGCGCAGGGTCTCGGGGTCGGGCTCGTCGTCGGGGCTGCGCAGCGTGAGGTGGCGGGCGGTCAGGCCGTCGAAGCCGCTGAGGAAGTGGACGGCGATCAGGTTCGCCGGGACCGCCAGGGTCAGGTCGTGGGCGGCGGCCAGCGCGGTGAGCATCTCGGTGGCGGTGCCCTCGATCTCGCGCTGGAAGCCTTCCATGATCTCCTTCACGTCCGGGTCGCGCATCGCCAGCGCGCCGAACTCGCTCAGCAGCACGCAGTGCCCCTCGGCGCCGGTGGCGCCCTCCCAGATGGCGTGGACGAGGGTGCGGACCTGTTCGCCGAAGGTTCCGTCGCCGGGTGAGGCGGCGCGCACCGAGCCCATGAAGTCGGCGGTGACCTGCTCGACGACGGCCCGGTAGAGGTCCTTCTTGGTGCCGAAGGTGTAGTGCACCGTCGCCTGGGCCACGCCGAGCTCGGCCGCGATGGCCCGAGTGCTGGCGGCCGTGACCCCGACGCGGGTCATCAACTCGATGGCGGCCTGGACCAGCTGGGGGCGGCGTTCGGAGGCGGGGACGTGTGCCATGGCGCCAGGGTATCGCCATGGTCGGCCAACTGTGTCGAGCGATCCTGTCGCACGATCGGGTCTCACGATTGGGTCGCCCAACTTTGTCACCTGACAAAGTTGGGCGTACGGTGGTTGACCGAGACCAGCGCCAGGCGTCCGCCTGCCCGAGGAACGAGTCGCGAGAGGTCACCCATGGCCACGTACCTGTACCGATTGGGCCGCTACTGCTTCCGGCGGAGGCGGGCCGTCCTGGCGGTCTGGATCGCCGTGCTCGTCGCCGTCGGCGGGGCCGCGGGGGCCTTCGCCGGCAAGCCCAGTACCGAGTTCAAGGTGCCCGGCACCGAAGCCCAGGCCACCCTGGACAAGATCACCGGCGCCTTCCCCGAGCAGGGCCACGGCTCCGCCCGGGTCGTCTTCGCCGCCCCCGCCGCCGGAGGAGCCACCGCCCCCGAGGCCGGCAAGGCCGTCAAGGAGGCGGTCGGCAGGATCGCCGCCGTCCCGGGCGTGGCCGCCGTGCCCGACCCGTACGCCACCGGCGCGATCTCGCCCGACGGCCGGGTCGTCATCGCCCTGGTCTCCTTCGACCACAAGCTCGCCGACGTCACCGACCGGCAGCGCGAGGCCGTCAAGGCCGCCGCCGAACCGGCGAAGGCCGCCGGGCTGGACGTCGCCTACGGCGGCGACGTCTACCAGGAGATGGCCAAGGTCGAGGGCGGCAGCGAGTCGATCGGCCTGCTGGTGGCGGGGGTCGTGCTGGTGGTCACCCTGGGCAGCCTGGTCGCCGCCGGGCTGCCGCTGCTGACCGCGCTGATCGGCGTCGCCGTGGCGATGGCGGGCCTGCTCGCGCTCACCGGCCCGTTCGAGATCATCACCACCGCGCCGGTGCTCGCCCTGATGGTCGGCCTCGCCGTCGGCATCGACTACGCGCTGTTCATCCTCTTCCGGCACCGCCGCCACCTGCACGAGGGCCTGGAGCCCGAGGAGGCCGCCGCCCGCGCCACCGCGACCGCCGGCAGCGCCGTCGTCTTCGCCGGGCTCACCGTGGTCGTGGCGCTCGCCGGGCTCGCCGTCGCCGGCGTCCCCTTCCTGACCGTCATGGGCCTGGCCTCCTCCGCGGCCGTCGTCGTCGCCGTCCTGATCGCGATCACCCTGCTGCCCGCCGTCCTCGGCTTCGCCGGGCGCTCCCTCGACCGGCTGCCGGTCTGGAAGCGGGCGCTGACCGCCGACGGCAAGGTGACCATGGGCGAGCGCTGGGCCCGCTTCGTGGTCCGCCGCCCGCTGCCCGTCCTGCTGGTGGGCCTCGCCGGGCTGGGCGCGCTCGCCGTGCCCGCCGCCAGCCTCGACCTCGGCCTGCCGGGCGCCGGATCCCAGGCCACCAGCACCGACGCCCGCAAGGCGTACGACCTGATCAGCGACGGCTTCGGGCCCGGCTTCAACGCCCCGCTGGTCGTCGTCGTGGACACCCACGGCCACGGGCAGCCCGAACAGGCCGTCCAGGGCGTCGCGGCCGAGCTCCAGAGGCTGCCCGGCGTGAAGACGCTGCTGCCGCCCGCCGTCGACCGGGCCACCGGCACCGCCCTGGTGACCGTCATCCCGCAGACCGGCCCCGACCACGCCGACACCAAGGCGCTCGTCAACGAGATCCGCGACCGGCGCGCCGCGCTCGAGGCCTCCACCGGCGCCGAGATCGCCGTCACCGGCACCACGGCCGCCAACATCGACGTCTCCACCAAGCTCGGCCAGGCGCTGCCGCCGTTCCTCGCGGTCATCGTCGGCATCGCGGTGCTGCTGCTGGGCATCGCCTTCCGCTCGGTGCTCGTCCCGCTCAAGGCCGTGGCCGGCTTCCTGCTCAGCATCACCGCCTCGCTCGGCGCCGTCGTCGCCGTCTACCAGTGGGGCTGGCTCGACGGGATCATCGACGTGCCCAAGGTCGGGCCGGTGGTCAGCTTCGTGCCGATCCTGCTGATCGGCGTGCTGTTCGGGCTCGCCATGGACTACGAGCTGTTCCTGGTCTCCGGGATGAAGGAGCAGTACGTCCACGGCGCCACCCCGCGCGAGGCGGTCGTCGGCGGCGTGCGGGGCGGCGCCCGGGTGGTGACGGCGGCCGCGCTGATCATGGTCTCGGTGTTCGGCGCCTTCGTCCTCGGCCACGACCCGATCGTCCAGCCGATCGGCTTCGCCCTGGCGATCGGCGTGCTGGTGGACGCCTTCGTGGTGCGGATGGCCCTGGTGCCGGCCGCCATGGCGCTGTTCGGCAAGGCGGCCTGGTGGTTCCCCGAGCGGCTGGAGAAGGTCGTGCCGCGCGTCGACATGGAGGGCGAGCAGCTGATCGCCGAACTGGAGGCGCGGCAGCGGCCCGTGGCGAAGGAACCCGCCGGGGTGTGACGTTTCGCCGGCCCTGGGGAGCCCTCTTCTAGGGCCCTCTCTTTCGGATCTTGCCGGGCGGGCGCCGCCGGGGCACGCACCTCGACGGCTTCTCGTCAGTCGCCAATGTCCCCTAGCCTTCGGCCGGGAGGTGCCCCCACCGCAGTGGCTCCCTCCTCGGCACCGCCGATGCACGCACCCCAACGCCGCCCGCTCATCCGACAACATCCGAAAGAGAGGGCCTAGGACCGGCTCTTCTCCGCCGGCAGCCGCTGCTCGAACCAGACCACCTTGCCCGTGCCCAGTCTGGTCGCGCCCCAGCGCTCCGCGCAGCGGGCCACTATCTGCAGGCCGCGCCCGCGCTCGTCCTCCGGGCCGGTGCGGCGCGGGCGCGGCAGCAGCGGGCTGTCGTCCCCGACCTCGCAGCGAAGCCGGGTGGTGCGCACCAGGCTCAGGGTGACGGGCCGCGTCGCGTGCTGGACGGCGTTGGTCACCAGCTCGCTGACCATCAGCTCGGTGGACTCGGTCAGCTCCTCCAGCCCCCAGCGGCGCAGCGTGTGCGCGGCAAGCCGCCGCGCCCGGCCCGGCGTCTCGTTGCGCGGTTGCAGGTACCAGTGGGCGACGTCCCCGGCCGGGATCCCGTCGAAGCAGGCGCCCAGCAGCGCGATGTCGTCGCCCCGGTCGCCCGGCGGCAGGATGCGCAGGGCCTCCTGGCACAGCTGCTCGGGCGAGCGCCAGCGGGCGCTCTCGATCCGGGCGCGCAGCAGCTCCAGCCCGTCGCTGAGCGGGCGGCTGCGGGTCTCCACCAGGCCGTCCGTGAACAGCAGCAGCGCCGAGCCGGGCGGGGCGGCCAGCTCCACCGAGTTGAAGTCCACCCCGCCGACGCCGATCGGCGCCCCCGAATCCAGCTCCACCAACTCGGCCGTGCCGTCCGGGCGGACGAGCACCGGCGGGACGTGCCCGGCGTTGGCCAGGACCAGCCGGTTGGCGATCGGGTCGTACACCGCGTACACGCAGGTCGCCAGGTGCTGCTCGCGGCCGAGCCGCTGCGCCTGCTCGTCCAGGTGGTAGAGCACCTCGTGCGGCGGGAGGTCGAGGGCGGCCAACGTCTGGGCGCTGGTGCGCAGTTGGCCCATGATGGCGGCCGAGGTGAGGGAGTGCCCCATCACGTCCCCGACGATCAGGGCGACGCGGTTGCCGGGCAGCGGCACGGCGTCGTACCAGTCGCCGCCGACCTGCGCGCCGCGCTCACCGGGCAGGTAGCGCTGGGCGAGCCGGACGCCGTGCGGCTGCGGCAGGCGCAACGGCAGCATGCTGCGCTGGAGTTCGTTGGCGATCTCCCACTCGCGGGCGTACCGCAGCGCGGTGTCCACGGCCAGTCCGGCCTGGGTCGCCAGCAGGGCGGCCGTCGCGGTGTCGGCCGCGTCGAACGCCGGACGGCCGGTGCGTTCGGGCGGCCGGCGTATCAGCACCAGCAGCCCCAGGACGGCCTTGCGGCCACGCAGCGGCAGGGCGATCACGGAGGTGCCGGGAGCCAGCCGGGCCGGGCCGCGGGTGCCGTACAGCTCGCGCAGCAGGGCGTCGGTGCGCTCGGCTCCCGGGCTGCCGAGGACGGCCGCCTCGGCGGGGCGGCGGCTCAGCAGGGCGTGCGCGAGCGCGCCGCCGCGGGTCACCGGGGTGGCGGGGCCGTCGTCGGCGGAGGAACGGGAGCCGTACCGGTGGCGGTTGCGGTCGTCCGGGCTGTTGCGCCGGCCGCGGCGGCCGATCCGGGTGCCGGCGCTGTGGTGGATGCGCAGCTCCTCCGGGAAACCGGGCTCGCGCTCGACGTTGGGCAGCGGGTCGCGCAGGTGGATCACGGCGGCGTCGGCGAGGGTCGGCACCAGCACCCGGCCGATGTTGCGCAGGGTCGCGGCCAGGTCGAGGGCGGTGTTGATCCGGCGGGTGGCGGCCTCGAGGTAGGCGATGCGGTCCGCCACCTCGGGCAGGGCCGCCGCGCGTCGGGGCGCCTCGGCGCGGGGCGCCGCCGGGGCCGGGAGACGACGACGCGGGCCCGGGACGGCGGGCGGCTGCTCCGCCTCGGTCTTGAGCTGGTCGCGCACGGCTGCCTGTCCTGGAATCGGTGTGGTCGATAGGTCGTTCAGTGGTGCTCTCGGTGCCCTCTTCTGGTGCCCTTTTACCGGGTTCGCCGGGTTCGCCGTGGTCAGCCGACGCGTCGACAGCACAGGAACAGCTGTTCCTCCGGCCGCAGCGCGGTACTGGCCGGAGCGTACGGGTGCCCCGAGCACTCCTCGACGGCGAAGCCCGCGGCAACCAGAACCCGCTCCAGATCCTCCCTCAGATAACCACTGATCCGCAGCTCTCTGCCAAGGAACGGAAGCGGAACGTGATCCAAGTCCGTCTCCACCGTGCCGAGGGCCAGCAGGCCGCCGGGTTTCAGCAGGGTGCGGAGCCGGGCCAGGACGGCGGGGATGTCGTTCTGCGGCAGCATGATCAATGAGAAGAACGCGGTGACGGCGGAGAACGTCTCGACGCCCGCCGGACCGAGGCCGGGGAGGTTCCAGGCGCGGGCGGCGCGCTCGGTGGCCAGATCGTAGAGGTCGATCCGATGGAATGAGGGCGGGTACGGGCCGGGGTGGTGCGCGGCCCGGGCGAGCGAGAGCATTCCGTCCGAGAGGTCCACACCGGTCACCCGCAGCCCGCCGGCCGTCAGCTGCCGGACCGTCGGGTCCCCGCTGCCGCAGCCGACGTCCAGGACCCGGGCCCCGGGCTCCAGCTCCTCCAGGAGGCGGCGCCCGCAGGCCAGTTGTCCGCTCTTGGCGGGGAACGCCTCGCCGTACCCGGTGCCGATCGAGTCGAACTCGGCGGCCTGCAGGGCCCGGGCCGTCCGGCGGCGGTGCTCGTCGGCCTCCTCGCCCCCGCCCACGGGGAACGCGTCTGATATCCGTCCGGTCGTCACGATGAGAGGCACCCTTCCACCCGTGGCCTCCGCCCGCACCGGCCCCGCCGGGGTGTTGCCGGCGGACACTCGTGTGTGCACTTGGCATCCGAGAATAAGCGTGATCACCGGGGGATGGGGTCCCTTTCCGGCCAACTCGTCATGGTTGGGCCGATGTGCGCGGTCTCGCGGAAGCACATCGGTGTGGCCGGGGTGGTGCACTCGGCCCCGCACGCCGCGTGGCGCGCCGGGGTGGCGGTTCTGACCTGCGGTTTTACGTGTTCCGCAGGCTGACAATAGGACGTTTATCGAACGTCAATCGCGGAGGTGCAGAGTAGAGCCCAGCGCCGGGGAAGCGTTGAGGGCGCTCCCGCAGCCGGGGGGCTGCGGGAGCGCCGTGACGCGAAACGGGGGAGGCGCTCCGTCGGGGGACGGAGACCTTCACGGCGCGGGGGGAGATGAAGGAGGCTCGGTGTGCTGCCGGGAGATGAGATCCGCCACGGGCGAGGACTCAGGCACACCGAGCCGCGTGAAGATCGCGTGGGCCTCCGAGAGGCACGCGAGACCACGGGCCGGCTGGGCGAGGGCGAGCAGGGCCTCGCCGAGCGCGGCGTTGGCCAGGCCCTGGCAGTAGGCGGAGTCCATCTCCTGACCGATGGCCAGGGAGTTGCCGGCGGCCTCGGCGGCGTCCGCGTACTGCTCGGAGGCGAGCAGGGCGGAGGCGAGGCGGGCGAGGGTGTAGCCCTCCCAGAGGGGGTTGCGCTGAGTTTTGTACAGCTGATGCGCCTCCCGCAGGTGCGGGACCGCCTCGGCGCCGGAGAGGACGACGCCCAGCTGGTAGAGGGTCTGGGCGAGCAGCGGGCCGTTCCTGGACTCCCGCGCGGCGGCGACCCCGTCACTGACGGACTTGATCGCCGTCGCCGTCATGCCGAGCCGGTGCTGGACCCGGCCGATGTTGCCGATCAGCCGGGCCTCGCCGAGCGAGGTGCCGATCTGCCGGTTGACGGCGAGGGCCCGTTCGAGGAGCGGCAGGGCCTCGGTCGGACGGTTCCCGATGCTCAGGATGATGCCCAGGGTGTTCGTCGTGGCCATGTGCAGGACGGTCAGGTCCTCGGGTGTCTGGTAATCGAGGCTGCGGCGCAGCGACTTCTCGGCGCCCGGGAAGTCGCTGGTGATGGACTGGAGGGTGCCGAGGGCGAAGTACGCCCGGGAGAGAACGGCCGGGTCCCCGTGCTGTTCCGCGTCGCGGCTGATCTTCTCCAGGACTCGGCATCCCCGGGGACCGAGGGTCGGGTCCGGGTCGATGCCGAACATGAGGTTCAGCAGGTCGATGGCGGACCGCTGCAGGCCGGCGGAACCGTGGGCGGCGACCTCGACCGCGCTGAGCAGCAGGGAGCCCTCGACGTGGAGCCAGTCCTGCGCGGAGCCGCTGGTCGGCAGGCCGATCCCCGGAGAGGCGGGCGTGGTCAGCAGCTCGGGAAGCGTTCCGTTCGGTTCGATGGCCTGAGCGGCGTTGCGCATGGTCGGGACCAGCTGGTCGAAGAGCCGGCGGACCGCCTCCTCCTGGTCCGCGGTGTCGCCGGTCCGCTCGTTCCGCCGCTGGGCGTAGAGGCGGAGCAGGTCGTGGTAGCGGTAGCGGCCGGGAGTGAAGCACTCCAGCATGTTCGCCTCGACCAGTGCCTCGGCGAGGTCCTCGGCGGTGTCCTCGTCCGTCCCGAGCAGCGCGGCGGCGGCCGACAACGGGATGTCGGGGGAGTCGATCAGGGCGAGGAGTCGAAAGGCACGCGCCTCGGGGGCGGAGAGCTGTCCGTAGCCGAGCCCGATGGTGGTCTCCACCGCGAGGTTACCGAGTTGGAGCTCGTCCAGGCGTCGCCGCTGATCGGCTAACCGTCTCGCCAGGTCGGAGACGCTCCAACGGGGCCGACTGGCCAGCCGCGCGGCGGCGATGCGGACGGCCAGGGGCAGGAAACCGCAGGCGGTGACGACGGTCATGGCGGCCTCCGGCTCGGCATCGACCCGCTGTTCGCCGACGATGGCGGAGAACAGCGACAGCGCCTCGTCCGGCGTCAGCTCCTCGACGTCGAAGAGCTGGGCGCCGGGAATGCCCGCCAGCCGGGACCGGCTGGTGGCCAGCACCGCGGAGCCGGAGACACCCGGAATGAGCGGCCGGATCTGTTCGGCGTCCCGAGCGTTGTCCAGCAGGATGAGCATGCGTCGGCTGGCGAGCAGCGAGCGGTAGAGGGCGGAGCGCTGCTCCAGCGAGTCGGCGGTCTCGGTGACGCCGAGTGCGTGCAGGAAGTCGCCCAGGACGACCACCGGGTCGGCCGGCGAGGCACCTGCTCCGCGCAGGTCGACGTAGAGCTGGCCGTCGGGGAACATGGACCGCACCCGATGGGCGACGTGTACGGCGAGTGTGGTCTTGCCGACGCCGCCGATTCCGGCCAGTGAGGTCACCACCACGGCCTGGCCGGTGGCACTCATCAGAACGTCCGAGAGATCGTCCACCAGCTTCGGGCGCCCGCTGAAGTCTGATATGTCGGCGGGGAGTTGCGCCGGAGCCGGGGGAGCCGTGGGACCGTCCGCGCGGGGCGAGGCGGGCACGGAGGGCAGGGTCAGCGCCGGGTCAGCGGCCAGGATGCGGTTGTGCATCGTGGACAGGCCGGTTCCCGGTTCGACCCCGAGCTCCTCGATGAGCAGCTTGCGGGTGTCGGTGTAGACGCCGAGCGCCTCGGCCTGGCGCCCGCAGCGGTACAGCGCGAGCATCAGGAGTTCGCGCAGTCGCTCGCGGAGCGGGTGTTCGGCCGTCAGGTTGTTGAGCTCGCCGACGATCTCGGCGTGCAGGCCGATGTCCAGGGCGGCGGAGCAGAGTTCCTCGGAGGCGGCCACCCGGCGTTCGGCGAGCCGCAGTCGCTGGGCGTCGGCGTAGGTGCCGGGGATGCCGATGAGCGGCGGGCCGCTGAACAGGTCCAGTGCCTGGGTCAGCAGCCGGTGCGCCTCGTGATGGTCGCTCGAGGCGCGGGCGGCCGCGGCCTCGGCGGTGAGCCGCTCGAAGACCGTCAGGTCGAGGGCGGGGCCCGGGATGCGCAGGGCGTAGCCGTCCGCGACGGACACCAGGAGTTCGGCGGGCTTGCGCATCTCGCGGCTGGGCTCGATGACGGCGCGCAGACGGGAGACGTACGTGCGGAGCGCGGCCACGGCCTGGGTCGGCGGGCGGTCGCCCCAGAGCCCGTCGACCAGGTCCTGGGTGGTGACCGGGCGGCCGGCGTGCAGGAGAAGGGCGGCCAGAACGGCCTGTTGTTGGGGGGTGCCGAGGGTGAGGGGTTTGCCGTCCAGCCAGGCTTGGACCGGGCCCAGGACTTGGAAGCGCAGCGCAGGCGTCGGCGGCGTCTCCCGAAACTCCATGAAGTCCCCCGATGGCCTGTGGTGTCGATTATGCGGAGGGCGTTCGGCGGTCCCGCCGCGGTGCCTCAGCCTAGGCGGGCGCCCGACTTGATCGATCGGCACCGCAAGCCGGGCGATGTTTATCGGACATTTAGTCAACCCTACGATACTGTCCGCGCGCCCGTGCCAAGCAGGTGGGGCCGAACACAATTGATGACCGAAAGGCGGCCGCCCAATGGCCAACGACCAGAGCGAGACCCAGGTGCCGGCGACGTCCCACGACGGGGCGAAGACCGGGGCCCCGGCCGCCGCTGTGGAGGCGGGCAAGGCTGTCGAGGGCGCGGTGGCCGCGACCTCGAACCCGACCGATTACACCGCGCCGAACGCCGACCGGAAGGCTGCGTTCGAGGACGACCTCTTCGGCGACGAGGCCGACCACGTGGTGGAGCCCGCCAAGCCGGCCACCGACGAGCCGGGCAAGAAGTACGGGCCCCAGGACGTCATCATGGGCCACCCGTAAGTCGGCTGCCCCGCCGCCCCTGCGACCGGTTCGGTCGCGGGGGCGGTGTGCGTTTCGGGTGGGTCAATTTCCGAAGCGATGCCGATCGGTGGCCGATTTGTGTCCTCGGTGCACGCATGGTGACCAGGTTTATCCGTAACGTGCCCGGCGGCGCGTGGGGGTCGGTGTTCCGGAATTCCGGATTCATCCCCGGGGCGGCAAAGCCCGAAATGAAGCCGTTCGCGTGGATTCCGCCGTAATTACGAGAGCTGATCGCATTCGGCTGAATCGCGGGGTTCCGGCTCGGCGGGGGAGACGTGGTTCGGTTCGGCGGTCCATTCGCGGCCGCCGCCCTGGGGGCGGAGGTAGTGCTCGCCGCCGAGGGTGTCCATGTAGATGCCGGTGCGACCGGTCCGCCGGTCGTGGACGAGTTCGCCCGCCCGGGGCCGGTAGGCCGGGGTGCTGCGCTGCCGGATGTTCACCGCACTGCTCCTCGCTGTGGTGGGCGACTGGCCAGCATCTCTAGAGAAGCTAATATCTCTAGAGATGTCAACGGTTGTCGTATCTCCTTACCGGCAGCCGCGGGCGCGCCTACGATTCATCCGTGGCAGAGGGAGCGGCGATGAACGGCAGCAGTGGCGAGAAACAGCCCAAGTACCAGCGGATCGCCGACTCGCTCAAGGCGGCCATCGAGGCCGGCCGCTACCGCGCGGGGGACCGCCTGCCCGGCGAGAACGACCTCATGGACGAGTACGGCGTGGCCCGGATGACCGCCCGTCAGGCGCTCGGCGTCCTGCAGAGCGAGGGCATCGCGGAGGCCCGGCGCGGGGCGGGCGTGTTCGTCCGGGACTTCCGGCCGCTGCGGCGGCGGGGAATCCAGCGGCTGGCGCAGGGGCAGTGGGGGTCGGGCCGGTCGATATGGTCGGCGGACATCGACAACCGCACCCTGGTGGTGGACCAGGTCTCCGTCACCGAGCAGGGCGCGCCCGAGCACGTGGCGCGGGTGCTGGGGGCGGACCCGGGCGCACCGATGTGCGTACGGCACCGCCGCTTCGTCCTGGACGGCAAGCCGGTGCTGCTCTCCACCTCGTACCTGCCCGCCCTGCTGGTCGCCGGGACGGCCATCACCCGCGAGGACACCGGCCCCGGCGGCACCTACGCCCGGCTGGCGGAGATCGGCGCGAAGCCCGTCCACTTCCGCGAGGAG
Organism: Kitasatospora sp. NPDC051170; assembly: GCF_044455705.1. Classification (NCBI taxonomy): domain Bacteria; kingdom Bacillati; phylum Actinomycetota; class Actinomycetes; order Kitasatosporales; family Streptomycetaceae; genus Kitasatospora; species Kitasatospora sp. NPDC051170. Next base: position 444,430 of record NZ_JBITFA010000002.1, read on the forward strand.
GTGCGCTCCCGCATGCCCAGCGCCGAGGAGTCCTCCCGCCTCGACCTCACCGCCGGCACCCCCGTCATCCTCATCTGCCGCACCGCCTTCGCCGACGAGGGCCAGGTCGTCGAACTCAACGAGATGATCCTCGACGCCGCCTCCTACGTCCTCGAGTACGACTTCGACGCCTGAGCGCCGCGGCGGGCGACACCGGTACTACTGGTAGTGGTACCGGGCCTTGAGGATCACCACCTGCTTTTCGTCGGCCCGATAGATCAGCCGGTGCTCATCGTCGATCCGGCGCGACCAGTAGCCGGCCAGATCGCCCTTGAGGGGTTCGGGCTTGCCGATTCCGCTGAACGGGTCGCGTTGGATCTCGCCGATCAGACGGGTGATTCGCTGGGCCATCTTCCGGTTCGAGCCGAGCCAGAACAGGAGGTCCTCCCAGGCGCGCGGGTCGAAGTGGATACTCCTCACACCTCACCCGCCAGGGCTTCCAACTCCTCCAAGGTCCTGCTGACGCCAAGGTGGCCCGCCTTGTCGCGGGCGACGGCCTCCATGAGTCGCTGGGCGTTGGCGGGGGAGCGCAGGAGGTAGATCGTCTCCTGCCAGGAGTCGTAGTCCTCGGCGGACATGATGACCACGTCCCCGCTCCTTGATGTGATTCTTATCGGGGTGTGATCGTCGTTGACCTTCTTGATCAACGGGAAAAGCTGGGTGCGTGCTTCGCTTGCGCTGATCGCCATCGACGTGCCTCCATCGTTGCTCGAGTTATCGGTACTGCAATGGTACGAGTTTCCGGTACGAGATGCCATGGGAAAACCGCCCCGGCCACAGGGGCGGCCGGGGCGGTTCGGGGGCGTGCGGGCGGAGTTGCGCGCCTCGGGGTTACTCCTTGGAGCGGATGCGGAGGTTGGTGATGAGGGGGCCCTCCGTCGTCTCGCGGAAGAAGTCGTTGCCCTTGTCGTCGACGACGATGAAGGCGGGGAAGTCCTCGACCTCGATGCGCCAGACGGCTTCCATGCCGAGTTCGGCGTACTCCAGGACCTCGACCTTCTTGATGCAGTCCTGGGCGAGGCGGGCGGCGGGGCCGCCGATGGAGCCGAGGTAGAAGCCGCCGTGGGTGGCGCAGGCGTCGGTGACCTGCTTGCTGCGGTTGCCCTTGGCGAGCATGACCATGGAGCCGCCGGCGGCCTGGAACTGGTCGACGTAGGAGTCCATGCGGCCGGCGGTGGTGGGGCCGAAGGAGCCGGAGGCGTAGCCCTCGGGGGTCTTGGCGGGGCCGGCGTAGTAGACCGGGTGGTCCTGGAGGTACTTGGGCATGCCCTCGCCGGCGTCCAGGCGCTCCTTGATCTTGGCGTGGGCGATGTCGCGGGCGACGACCAGGGTGCCGGTGAGGGAGAGGCGGGTCTTGACCGGGTACTTGGAGAGCTCGGCGCGGATCGCGGACATCGGCTGGTCGAGGTCGACGCGCACCACGTCGTCGTCCAGGTGCTCGTCGGTGGTGTCCGGCAGGTACTTCGCCGGGTCGGTCTCCAGCTGCTCCAGGAACACGCCCTCGGCGGTGATCTTGCCGAGCGCCTGGCGGTCGGCGGAGCAGGAGACGGCCATGGCGACGGGCAGCGAGGCGCCGTGGCGGGGCAGGCGCACGACGCGCACGTCGTGGCAGAAGTACTTGCCGCCGAACTGGGCGCCGATACCGATCTTCTGGGTGAGCTCGGTGACCTTGGCCTCCAGCTCGAGGTCCCGGAAGCCGTGGCCGGTCCTGGCGTCGCCCGAGGTCGGCAGGTTGTCCAGGTAGTGCGCGGAGGCGTACTTGGCGGTCTTGAGCGCGAACTCGGCGCTGGTGCCGCCGATCACGATGGCCAGGTGGTACGGCGGGCAGGCCGCGGTACCCAGGGAGCGGATCTTCTGCTCCAGGAACGAGAGCATGCTCGCCTCGTTCAGGATGGCCTTGGTCTCCTGGTACAGGTACGACTTGTTGGCGGAGCCGCCGCCCTTGGCCATGAAGAGGAACTTGTACGCGTCGCCGTCGGTGGCGTACAGCTCGATCTGGGCCGGCAGGTTGTTGCCGGTGTTCTTCTCGTCCCACATGGTCACGGGGGCCATCTGGGAGTAGCGCAGGTTGAGCTTCGTGTACGCGTCGTAGACGCCGCGCGCGATCGAAGCCTCGTCCGCGCCGGAGGTCAGCACGTTCTGGCCGCGCTTGCCCATGACGATCGCCGTGCCGGTGTCCTGGCACATGGGCAGGATGCCGCCGGCGGAGATGTTGACGTTCTTGAGCAGGTCGAGCGCGACGAAGCGGTCGTTGGGGCTGGCCTCGGGGTCGTCCAGGATGCGGCGCAGCTGGGCGAGGTGGGCGGGGCGCAGGTAGTGCGAGATGTCGTGCATCGCCTCGGCGGTGAGCAGGCGCAGTGCCTCGGGCTCGACCTGGAGGAAGGTGCGGCCGCCGGCCTCGAAGGTGGAGACGCCTTCGGAGGTGAGCTTGCGGTACGGGGTCGGGTCAGCGCCCAGGGGGAGCAGGTCGCTGTACTCGAAGTCTGGCGTGGGAGCCATGGGGGCGGTCCTTAGGTGTCCAGGTGGTCCGGCTGCGTCGGCGAAGCACCATCCAGGGTAGGACCCGTGCCCGGCGCCTTCGCGGACGGGGCACCGGGCGTGACCGGGCTCACTCGTGCTGGAGTGCGACCCACTAGGCTGGTGCCCGTGGACAACTCGCCGCCGCAGGACGACCCGGGGCAGCCGCCGGTGCCGGCGCCCGTACCGATGACCAAGCCCGAGCACACTCCCGAACCCAGGCTCGCACGGAAGCCGGTGGCGCACGCCCCGGTCGAGCACGCGGAGATGCGCGTCTCGGACGCCGACCGCGAGCGCGTCGCCGAGCTGCTGCGCGACGCGTACGCCGAGGGCCGGCTGGACGCCGAGGAGCACGCGGAGCGGATCGAGGCCGCGTACTCCGCCAAGACCTTCGGTGAACTCGTCCCGCTCACACGGGATCTGCCGACCCACCGCCCGATCTCCTTCGAGAAGCCGCCGCTGGAGGTTCCGCGCCAGGCTCCGGCCCCGGCGGCCCCGCAACTGCCGCCCGCGCGCCAGGAGTCGCCGTCGATGGTGGCGGTGTTCGGCGGGGCCTCGCGCCGGGGCCGCTGGCGGGTGGGCTCGCACCTGCGGGCGTTCGCCGCCTTCGGCGGGGTGGACATCGACCTGACGGACGCCGTGTTCGAGTCGCCCGAGGTGGAGATCGAGGTGACGGCCCTGTTCGGCGGGGTCGAGATCCGGGTGCCGGAGAACGTCAGCCTGCACGGCGGCGGGGTCGGCATCTTCGGCGGCTTCGACGTCAAGGAGCAGACCGCGGCCGATCCGTACGCGCCGGTGGTGCGGGTCAAGGGCATTGCGGTGTTCGGCGGTTGTGACGCGAAGCCGCGCCGCGGCAAGAAGGTCAGGGAGTGGGTGCGCAAGCAACTCGACTCCGAGTGACGGGCGTTGCCGTTGGCGGGTGTCGGGCCGGGGATCAACTCCCGGTTCGGCACCCGTCGTTGCGTCGAGTGCACTCCGTAGCCGATTGCGTGCAGTGTGCATGAATCGGGGCCGGGCGGGGTAGGTGCCCCGCACATCGCTTCTTGTACGGCTGTGCACCGGAGGCGGCCCAGCGGCCGGTTCGGGGCTGGACAGCGGGGGCTCGCAGCCGGGCAGGAGAGCGAGGTTCCCCCGTGTCCGAGAGCCTCGTCAGGAGTACGGCCGTGCTGCATCCGATCGAGTCCCGCACCACCTCGCCCGTCCTCGCCGCGCAGGTGCTGGAGCGCCCCCCGGCGCCCCGGCCCCAGGCGCAGCCGCCGGTCGGCCCGGCGAGCGGCCCGGCGAGCGGGTCCCCCGCGGGGGAGGACAACCCCTGGCACACCGGCGCGGCCTGCCGCAGGGACGAGGTGGGGCTGTTCTTCGCGCCGTCCAAGGAGCCCACGGCGGCCCGGCTTTCGCGCGAGGAGCAGGCCAAGCGGGTCTGTGCGCGCTGCCCGGTGCTGCTGGAGTGCCGGGAGCACGCGCTGGCCCAGCCGGAGCCGTACGGCGTCTGGGGCGGGCTGACGGCCGCCGAGCGGCGCGTGGTGCTGGCCCGGCGCCGTCGGCGGGACGCGGAGCTGCGGGAGGCGGCCCGGGTGGCGGCCGCGGGGCGGCGCCGGATAGCGGGTTGAGAGCTCCCGGGGGCGGCCGGGGAGGTCAGGGGCGGCGGACGCACCGCGGCCCCGGCGGAGGGGGATTCCGCCGGGGCCGCGAGGAGCGTCGCGGGGTGCCTCAGTTGGCGCGGTCGAAGTCGATCGCGCTGTAGGCCCGCAGCTTCGCCAGCTTGTGCACCGAGTTGATCTCGCGGATGGTGCCGCTCTTGGAGCGCATCACCAGGGAGCTGGTGGTGGCGGTCTCCGAGCGGTAGTGCACGCCGCGCAGCAGCTCGCCGTCGGTGATGCCGGTGGCGACGAAGAACACGTTCTCGCCGCTGACCAGGTCGTCGGTGGTGAGCACCCGGTCGAGGTCGTGCCCGGCGTCGATGGCCTTCTGGCGCTCGGCGTCGTCCTTGGGCCACAGGCGGCCCTGGATGACACCGCCCATGCACTTCATCGCACAGGCGGCGATGATGCCCTCCGGGGTGCCGCCGACGCCCATCAGCAGGTCGATGCCGGTGCCCTCGCGGGCGGCCATGATGGCGCCGGCGACGTCGCCGTCGGAGATGAACTTGATCCTGGCGCCCGCCTCGCGGATCTCCCGGACCAGGCCGTCGTGGCGCGGGCGGTCGAGGACGACGACGGTGACGTCCTCGACGGCGCTGCCCTTGGCCTTGGCGACCCGGCGGATGTTGACGGCCGCCGGGGCGGTGATGTCGACGAACTCGGCGGCCTCGGGGCCGGCGACCAGCTTGTCCATGTAGAACACGGCGCTGGGGTCGAACATGGTGCCGCGGTCGGCGACGGCCAGGACGGCCACCGCGCTGTTCATGCCCTTGGCGGTCAGCGTGGTGCCGTCCACCGGGTCGACCGCGACATCGCACTCGGCGCCGGTGCCGTCGCCGACCCGCTCGCCGTTGTAGAGCATCGGGGCTTCGTCCTTCTCGCCCTCGCCGATGACGACGACGCCGTTCATCGAGACGGTCGAGACCAGGGTGCGCATCGCCTTGACGGCTGCGCCGTCCGCGCCGTTCTTGTCGCCGCGGCCGACCCACCGGCCGGCGGCCATGGCCGCCGCCTCGGTGACCCGGACGAGCTCGAGCGCGAGGTTCCGGTCGGGAGCCTCGGGCGCGACCTCCAGGGAGCTGGGGAGGTGGTGCGGGTACTGCGTGGTCATCGTCGTTACCTCTCTGTACGCGACGGCCAGTGAGCGCCCGACTACTGCCTGGTCGAACGCCGTGGTGAGGGTCCTGCGATCGTATCTGCCCACGAATGGCCTGTCTGTGGCGCGGGTCCCCCTCGGCCGGCGGAACACCCCGGTTCGTCCCGCTTCACCCGTACGTGGGCACCCCTGGTGGCGGGCGCGGCGTATGGATGAGTCACCATGTGGGGGTGGCTGGAGAGAGCAAGGGCATGAGGGGCCGGCAGACCGTACGGGACATGGTCCTGTCGATGCTGGCCGTCGGTGTCGTGGTCGGGATCGGGTACGCGTTCCTGCCGCACGACGCGAAGGGCGACGGGGTGCGGGTGGTCTCGTACACGGTGGAGGCGAGCACGGCCAAGCGTGCCGCGCCGTACCCGGTGCTCTCCCCGCAGGGGCTGTCGGACAAGTGGCGGGCCACCTCCGTCAGCTACCGGGCGGCCGCGCTGGGCGAGGGCAAGGGCAACGCCTGGCACCTGGGCTTCGTGACGCCCTCGGGCCAGTACGCGGCGATCGAGCAGAGCGACCTGCCGCGCGAGGCGGTGCTCGCCGACAAGGTCTCCGGCGGGAAGCCGGACGGCACCTCCGAGGTGGCCGGGCGCACCTGGGACCGGGTGCAGGGCGACAAGGCCCGCGCGCTGACCGTGCAGAACGGCGGCGGCACCACGGTGCTCACCGGCACCGCCTCGTACGAGGAGCTGGCCGAGCTGGCGCAGTCGCTGACGTAGGACTCACGCGCAGGGGCCCCGCACCGGACGGATCCGGTGCGGGGCCCCTGCGCGTGCGCGGGGTGCGACTCAGACGGTGGTGACGACCTGGTCGTACTCCAGGCGCGGGGAGCGCGGGAACCAGGCGTCCTCGCCCGGCTTGCCGATGTTGACGACGGCCAGGACCGAGTGGTCGCCCTCGCCGAAGAACTCCTTGTTGATGCCCTCGGCGTCGAAGCCGGTCATCGGGCCGGCGGCCAGGCCGGCGGCGCGGACGCCGATGATGAAGTAGGCGGCCTGCAGGGCGCCGTTCAGCGCGGCGGAGCCCTCACGGACGGCGCGCTCCGAGAAGAAGACGTCCTTGGCCTGCGGGAAGTGCGGGAACTGGGTCGGCAGCTCCTCGTGGAACTCGTTGTCCGCGGCGAGGATGGCGACCAGCGGGGCGGCGGCGGTCTTGGCCTTGTTGCCGTCCGCGAGGTGCTGGACGAGGCGCTCGCGGCCCTCGGTCGAGCGGACCAGGACGACGCGCAGCGGCTGCTGGTTGAAGGCGGTCGGGCCGTACTTCACGAGGTCGTAGATCGCCTGGACCTGCTCCTCGGAGACGGGCTCGTCGGTGAAGGTGTTCGCGGTGCGGGCCTCGCGGAACAGCAGGTCCTGGGCGGCGGCGTCGAGTACCAGGGCGTCGGTGGTCATGCTTCTGCACCTCAAGCTGGAGGGGGGTTCGTCGGTGTGACCGGCCGCGGCCGATCGCTTCTTCCAACATAGGTGAAGATTCAACGATTCCCCAAGCCGTTGTGACGCCCGTCACATCCGGTCGGAGCCGCCGCCCTCCTCGGCCGCCAGCGCGGCGTCCAGCCGGGCCCTGGCGCCGTCCAGCCACCGCTGGCACACCTTCGCCAACTGCTCGCCACGCTCCCACAGGGCGAGGGACTCCTCAAGGGAGATTCCGCCGGTCTCCAGCTGCCGGACGACGTCCAGCAGCGCGTCCCGGGCGTGCTCGTAGCCCAGCGCGTCGTCCGCGTTCGGCGCCGCCGGGGCGGCCTGCTCCTGCTGCTGCTCTGCCATGCCGGAAAGCCTAGGGGCTGGAGCCGACAACCCGGGGGCCCGCCGCCGGGTCACCGGCGGGTGCCGCGGCTCCACCGGTCCTTGAGCGTTCCTCCAGCGATCCTCCGGCGAACCTCCAGCGGTCCTCCAGCGGTCCTCCAGCGGTCCTCCGGTCCTCGGGCGCTTCTCTAGCGATCCTCGACCGTCACGCCGAAGCCGCCGCCCGACACCCGGGCGTGCAGCCCCTCCCCGGCCTCGACCTGCGCCGGGTCCGTCACCACCGTGCCGTCCGCCCGCTGGAGCACCGCGTAGCCGCGCTCCAGGGTGGCCGCCGGGGACAGCGCCACCACCCGGGCCAGGGTGTGCCCGAGGTCGCTCTGCGCGTGGTCCAGCCGGTGCCGCAGGGTGCGCCGGGCCCGCTCCAGCAGGGCCTCGACCTCCTGCCCGCGCCCGTCCAGCATCCGGTGCGGCGCGGCCAGCGCCGGGCGGCTGCGCACGCCGTCCAGCCCGTGCTGCTCCCGCTCGACCCGCGCCAGCACGTGCCGGCGGGCGCGGTCGCGCAGCTGGCGGACCTTGGCCAGCTCCTCGCCGACGTCGGGGACCACCCGTTTGGCGGCATCGGTCGGTGTGGAGGCGCGCAGGTCGGCGACGAAGTCCAGCAGCGGCTGGTCCGGCTCGTGCCCGATCGCGCTGACGACCGGCGTACGGGCGGCCGCGACCAGCCGCACCAGCGACTCGTCCGAGAACGGCAGCAGGTCCTCCACGCTGCCGCCGCCCCGGGCCACGACGATCACGTCCACCTCGGGGTGCTCGTCCAGCTCCCGGACGGCCTCGCTCACCCGCTCCACCGCGCTGACGCCCTGCACGGGCACGTTGCGCACCTCGAAGCGCACCGCCGGCCAGCGCCGCCGGGCGTTCTCCAGGACGTCCCGCTCGGCCGCGGAACCGCGCCCGGTGACCAGCCCGACGCACTGCGGCAGGAACGGCAGCGGCTTCTTGCGCTCCGCCGCGAACAGCCCCTCCGAGGCCAGCTTGCGCTTCAACTGCTCCAGCCTGGCCAGCAGTTCACCCAGGCCCACCGGCCGGATCTCCGAGGCCCGCAGCGACAGCTGCCCGCGCGCCGCGTACCACTCCGGCTTGGCGTGCACGACGACCCGCGCGCCCTCCTGCACCACGTCCGCGACCTCGTCGAAGACCGAGCGGAAACAGGTGACGGTCAGCGAGACGTCCGCCTGCGGGTCACGCAGGGTCAGGAACACCACGCCCGCCCCCGGCCGGCGGCTGAGCTGGGTGATCTGACCCTCCACCCACACCGCGCCGAGCCGGTCGATCCAGCCGCCGATCAGCGCGGAGACCTTGCCGACCGGGAGCGGGGCTTCGGGGGAGCTGGAGTTGGCCATGCGTACGAGGCTAGCGGCGCCCGCCGACAGGAGTGCTAACGGCGACCGCCGACGGGCGAGCCCCCCTGGACGCCGAGCACCACCAGCCCCGCCGCCAGCCAGATCAGGCCCACGAGCTGCGCCGTCGCCGACGCCTCGTAGACCACGGCCGCGATCACCGCGATGCCCAGGAGCGGCACGACCAGGTGCGCCAGCCACCGCCGGGAGCCGTGCCGCAGGGCGTACCAGCCGACCACCGAGGCGTGCAGCAGCGCGAAGGCCGTCAGCGCGCCCATGTTCACCACCGAGGTCAGCCGGTCCAGCCCGTCGTCCCGGTTCGCCGCCCAGACCGCCGCCGCCATGGTGATCACCGCGGCCGCCAGCAGCGCCCGGCGCGGCACCGCGCTCGACGGGTCCACCGAGCCGAGGACCCGCGGCAGCCGCCCGTCGCGGCCCATCGCGAAGACCAGCCGCCCGGCCGCCGCCTGCCCGGCCAGCGCCGCGAAGGCCGCGCCGATCGCCTTGCCGGCCGCCACCAGCACGTGCAGCCAGTGCCCGACGCCGCTCTCCACGGTGTCGTAGAAGGCCGAGCCCTGCGCGGCCGGGTCGGCGGCCAGCTGCTGCGGGGTGGCCGGCTCCAGCAGCGCCGCCAGGTACGTCTGGGCGACGAACAGCACCCCGGCCAGGGCCAGGCACCACAGCACCGCCCGCGCCACCGCCGCCGAGGCGCCGACCGCCTCCTCGACGAAGGTCGCGACGGCGTCGAAGCCCAGGTAGGAGAGCACGGCCACGGACACCGCCGAGACCACCGCCGTCAGCGAGAAGTCCCCGACCGCCGTGAACGGGGTGCCCCAGCCGCGCCGGGCGCCGTCCTGGACGAGAACCACCACGGCCGCCGCCACGAACACCGCCAGCACCGCGACCTCCATCGCCAGCACCGCGAAGCCGACCGCCGCCGCCGTGCGCACCCCGACCAGGTTGAGCGCGGTGGTCACCACCACCGCCAGCGCCGTCCACACCCAGCGCGAGACGCCGGGCACCAGCGAGTGCAGGGCGATCCCGGAGAAGAGGTAGGCCACCGCGGGGATGAGCAGGTAGTCGAGCATCGCCATCCACCCGGCGATGAACCCGGGCCCCTCGCCCAGCCCGGCCCGGGCGTAGGCGAACACCGAGCCGGCCTGCGGCACCGCGCGCACCATCTGGGCGTACGAGAAGGCGGTGAAGCCCATGGCCACCGTCGCCGCCAGGTACACCGTGGCGACGGCGCCGTGGCTCCTGGCGTCCAGCACGCCGAAGACGCCGACCGGGGCCATCGGGGCGATGAACAGCAGCCCGTAGACCATCAGGTCCCGCATGCCCAGGCTGCGGCGCAGACCGTCCGACCGATCGGGCTCGATCACAGTGCTCATAGGCACCAGATTCGATCACCCATGACCGTTTCCGCCCGCAAAGCTCCGCCAAGCGGTGTCGCACGGCGGCCTCCGGCCGCGCGGCGGGTGCGCGCCGCCGCCGCCCGTACGATGGAGCCATGTCCAACACCGCGCAGCGCCGTGTCCTGCTCGCCGCCCCCCGGGGCTACTGCGCGGGCGTCGACCGCGCCGTGATCGCCGTGGAGAAGGCCCTGGAGCAGTACGGGGCGCCCATCTACGTCCGTAAGCAGATCGTCCACAACAAGTACGTGGTGCAGACCCTGGAGAAGAAGGGCGCGATCTTCGTCGACGAGACGGAGGAGGTGCCCGAGGGCTCGATCGTGGTGTTCTCCGCGCACGGCGTCGCGCCGTCCGTCCACGACGAGGCCGAGGCCGGCAAGCTCGCCACCATCGACGCCACCTGCCCCCTGGTCACCAAGGTGCACAAGGAGGCCGTCCGCTTCGCCGACGAGGGCTACGACATCCTGCTGGTGGGCCACGAGGGCCACGAGGAGGTCATCGGCACGATGGGCGAGGCCCCGGACCGCATCCACCTGGTGGACGGCGCCGAGGACGTGGCGAAGGTGAAGGTCCGGGACGAGTCCAAGGTCGTCTGGCTCTCCCAGACCACCCTGTCGGTGGACGAGACCATGGCCACCGTCGGCGAGCTCAAGCAGCGCTTCCCCGCGCTGGTCAGCCCGCCCAGCGACGACATCTGCTACGCCACCCAGAACCGCCAGGTCGCCGTCAAGCAGCTGGCCGAGGAGACCGACCTGCTGATCGTGGTCGGCTCCAGGAACTCCTCCAACTCCGTGCGCCTGGTCGAGGTCGGCCTGGAGTACGGCGCCAAGGCCGCCCACCTGGTGGACTTCGCCGAGGAGATCCAGGAGGAGTGGCTGGAGGGCGTCACCACCGTCGGCCTGACCAGCGGCGCCTCGGTGCCCGAGATCCTGGTCGAGGGCGTGCTGGAGTTCCTGGCCGCGCGCGGCTACGACACCGTCGAGACGGTCAAGACCGCCGAGGAGCACCTGATCTTCTCGCTGCCCAAGGAGCTGCGCCGCGACCTGCGCGCCGAGGCGGCGGACAAGCTCTGACCTTCGTACGGAAGGCCCGGCTCCCGCTTCCGGGGGCCGGGCCTTCCGCTGTGCGGGCGCTTTCGTCCTCTCGTAGGTTTGGTGCACAGGCTGTGGACAGGCGGTCCACACCCGGACGGCGGAGGGCGGACGCGATGACGGCGGTATTCGGCGTGGACATCGGCGGGTCGGGCATCAAGGGGGCTCCGGTCGACCTCGCCCGGGGCGCCCTCGCCCAGGAGCGTCACAAGGTGCTCACTCCGCAGCCGTCCGCCCCCGAGGCCGTGGTCGAGGCCGTCCGCGAGGTCGTGCGCCGCTTCGACCACCAGGGCCCGGTCGGGCTGACCTTCCCCGGCGTGGTCGTCGACGGCCGCACCAGGACGGCGGCCAACGTCGACAAGGGCTGGATCGGCCTGGACGCGGCGGGCCTGTTCCGCGAGGCCCTCGACCTGCCCGCCGTCGTCCTCAACGACGCGGACGCCGCCGGGATCGCCGAGACCGCGCACGGCGCCGGGCGCGGCGAGCACGGCGTCGTCCTGGTGCTCACCTTCGGTACGGGCATCGGCAGCGCGCTCCTCGTGGACGGCGTGCTGGTGCCCAACACCGAGCTGGGCCACCTCGAGATGCGCGGCAAGGACGCCGAGCGCCGGGCCTCCTCGGCCGCCAAGGAGCGGCACGACCTGAGCTGGGAGCAGTGGGCCGGGCGGGTCGACGAGTACCTGGACCTGGTGGAGGGGTTGTTCTCGCCGCAGCTGATCGTGATCGGCGGCGGGGTGAGCCGCAAGCACGAGAGGTTCCTGCCGCTGCTGCGCGAGCGCGAGGCGCGGGTGGTGCCGGCGGAGCTGCGCAACGACGCGGGCATCGTCGGGGCCGCCATGGCGGCGGCCCGGGCGGTGTGACCTGTCCGTCGGCGCTCGGCGGGAGCGGCGCTGAGGGGCTCGAGTCTCAGCGGGAGCGGTGGATGCGGCGCTGGGCGATGAAGCGGGCCAGCACGATCAGCGCCGCCAGCCCGGTGCCGGAGAACAGCCAGCCGGCCCGCAGCGCCAGCCCCGTCGCCAGCGCCACCACCTGGGCGGTGACGCCCGGGGACTTGACCGGCGCGAGCGCCAGCATGGCGACGGCGAAGGCGATCGGCCCGCTGATCGGCGCGGCCAGCAGGTCGGCGTAGCGCACGCGGACGGCCAGCTGGAAGCAGACCACCAGGAACCCGAGGCCGAACAGCCAGCCCAGGCCGCCGAACAGCAGCCGGTCCACGCCCGCCACGGCGAGCGTGGCCAGCACGGCGACCACGCCGGTGCCGATCGCCGTCAGCCGGGTCGGGCGGCCGGTGCGCCGCCGCCCGTACAGCGGCGCGTCGCCGCGACCGCGCAGCGGCAGGCGCAGCCGCAGCCGGGGCACGGACGGGCGGTCGGCGGGCTGGCCGGCCACCGGGCGCAGCCGGGAGGGCCGGGCGGCGGGGGCTCCGTCGGTCTCGGGAGCCCGGCCGGGCCCGGGCACGGCGGCACCGGCCGCGCGGTTCGGCGGCCGGCGTCTTGGCCCTGGCGTCTGGGTACGGATGCTCTGCTCCACTCGCCCAACGTACGGTCCGATCATCGCCACACTGTGTAATGGACCGTTCAGGTCTTGTCCCGTGTCTCCGGATGGCGTAGTCCTATGATCGTCGATTTGATCATCGGGCGGGTAGCCGACCCGCTCGGCCGATCCGACGCAACACGATCATCCGACGATGTGCCACGGGGGCCGGCCATGACCGACGAGTTCAGCTTCGTACGGCTCGACCACGTCCAGCTGGACATCCCGGCCGGGGCCGAGGACGCGTGCCGGGCGTTCTGGAACGGCGTCCTCGGCATGGACGAACTGCCCAAGCCCCCGGTGCTCGCCGCCCGCGGCGGCTGCTGGTTCCGCGGCGGCGGCGTCGAGGTGCACCTCGGCGTCACCCCGGACTTCCGCCCCGCCCGCAAGGGCCACCCCGGCATCCTGGTGCGCTCCCTCGACGCCCTCGCCGAGCGGCTCGCCGCGCACGGTCACGAGGCGGTCTGGGACGACAACCTGCCCGGTCACCGGCGCTTCTACGCCGACGACGCGGTGGGCAACCGCCTGGAGTTCCTGGAGCCGGAGGCGGCGCCGACCGAGACGTGAGCCCGGTGCGGGGCTGCCCGTAGACTTGGGGGTCGGCCCCGCAAAGGGCCGGCCCAACTCCTCCAAGCCCCGGGACTGCGCTTCATGTCGCTCACGATCGGAATCGTCGGCCTGCCGAACGTCGGCAAGTCGACCCTGTTCAACGCCCTGACCAAGAACGACGTGCTGGCGGCCAACTACCCGTTCGCCACCATCGAGCCGAACGTTGGCGTCGTCGGCGTCCCGGACGAGCGGCTGGCCAAGCTCGCCGAGATCTTCGGCTCGCAGCGCATCCTCCCGGCCACCGTCGACTTCGTCGACATCGCCGGCATCGTGCGCGGCGCCAGCGAGGGCGAGGGCCTGGGCAACAAGTTCCTCGCCAACATCCGCGAGTCGGACGCCATCTGCCAGGTCGTGCGGGCCTTCACCGACCCCGACGTGGTGCACGTGGACGGCAAGGTGTCCCCCAAGGACGACATCGAGACCATCCACACCGAGCTGATCCTGGCCGACCTCCAGACCATCGAGAAGGTCCTGCCCCGGCTCCAGAAGGAGGCGCGCCTCAAGAAGGAGACCGCCGCCGTCCTGGCCGCCGCCGAGGCCGCCCAGGCCGTCCTGGAGACCGGCAAGACCCTCTTCGAGGCCGGCTTCGACACCGCCCCGATCCGCGAGCTCCACCTCCTCACCGCCAAGCCCTTCCTCTACGTCTTCAACGTGGACGAGGACGAGCTGTCCGACGAGGACTTCAAGAACGCCCAGCGCGAGCTGGTCGCCCCGGCCGAGGCCATCTTCCTCAACGCCAAGATCGAGTCCGAGCTGATCGAGCTCGACGACGCCGAGGCCCTGGAACTCCTCCAGTCCATGGGCCAGGACGAGCCCGGCCTCGCCACCCTCGCCCGCGTCGGCTTCGACACCCTCGGCCTGCAGACCTACCTCACCGCCGGCCCCAAGGAAGCCCGCGCCTGGACCATCAAGAAGGGCGCCACCGCCCCCGAGGCCGCCGGTGTCATCCACACCGACTTCCAGAAGGGCTTCATCAAGGCCGAGGTCATCGCCTTCACCGACCTCGTCGAAACCGGCTCCACCGCCGAGGCCCGCGCCAAGGGCAAGGCCCGCATCGAGGGCAAGGAATACATCATGCAGGACGGCGACGTCGTGGAGTTCCGCTTCAACGTCTAAACGATCATTGAAGAGGCCGCCTGACCTGCGACGGAGTGGGTCAGGCGGCCTCGTCGGTCCGCACGGAGTCCGCAGGACCTCCGAGGCCGCCGTTGGCTCTGGCCACGGTTAGGCCGCCTTCGAGGTCGGGGCCTGACCTTCGTCGGGGCCGTGGCCGTGCGCCTTGTCGATCGCGGCCCGGGTCCGGTCCTCGGAGTCGGGCCACAGGTGCGTGTAGATGTTCAGCGTCATCGCCGCGTTGGTGTGGCCGAGTCGCTCGGACACCGTCTTCACCGACTCGCCGTGCTGGATCAGCAGGCTGGCGTAGTGGTGGCGGAGCGCGTGCGGACCCGTGCCGCTTGGCAGCCCGGCCTTCCGCGTCGCGGGCCGCCAGGACCCGTCCATGAAGTGGGTGTAGACGACGGGGCCGCCCTCCGGCGCGCGGAACAGGAAGTCGTCCGGGCCGCCGGGGAAGTCGCGAAGGTGCTGCTGCACCGCATCGATCACGACCTTGGGCAGCGGCACCGTGCGATGCGACCGTGCCGTCTTCGGTGGGCAGACATAGACGCCGCTGCCGGTGGTCTGCTGGATCTGCTGCTCGACGAGCACCGTGCGCCGCAGCAGCTCCAGATGCCGCACCTGGAGCCCGAAGAGTTCGCCAGGCCGCAGGCCGGATCCGGCACCCACCAACACGAGGGCGCGGTAGCGCTCGGGCATGCCCTTCGATAGGGCGAGGACCTGGTCGACCGTCAGCGGCACCACCTGCTTACGGGAGACGGGCGGCAACTTCACGCCCTCGCACGGGTTGTGAGGGATCATGCGATCCCGGACCGCTGCCCGGAGTATCGCGTTGACCGTGTTGAAGACGGTCCGCGTAGTGCTGGGTGCCAGCTTGTGCGTGTTGGTGAGGCCGGCGACCCAGCGCTGGACATCCCCGGGCTTGATCGCGCCCAGAGCCCGCTTCTCCCATGACGGGTAGACGTAGCAGCGGAGATGCTGGGCGACGGCCTTCGCCGTCGAGGGGCGGTGCGGCTGAGCTGAGCACCAGCGCTCGGCGTACTGCTTGAACGGGACCTTCGTCGACCTCGGGTCGACGTACTGGCCGGTGACGATGCTGGCGGTTACCTCGTCCAGCCAGCGCTGGGCGTCGACCTTGCGCTCGAAGTGACGGGAGTGCTCCTTGCCGTCGTGGTCGCGGTAGCGGGCACGCCACTTGCCGTTCGGGCGCTTCTGGATGTTGGCCAAGTTGATCTTCTCCTCTGGGTCAGTGGTAACCCCCGCTCTCGATGTACTCGGTGAGGGCGCGGGCATCGCGCTCCTCGCCCATGAGGCGGAGGCATTGCTCGTGAATGCCCTTCGAGCTGTCGGGGTGGGTTGCGACGTACTCGGCGATGGCGACGACAGCGTGGTGCAGGCGGTCCTGCGCGTCGCGGGCCTCGTAGAACGCTTCGACGGCCTCCTGGACGACACGTCTCCCCTCGATGTCGACGCCCTCCAGGGGCGGTGACATGAGCTCCTCCAGGGGCAGCTCGAAGACGCGAGCGAAGCCGAGGGCCTCGTCCAAGGTGATCTTGCGACGGGGGTTGCCGTTCTCGATACGCCAGACCGCCGTCTGGTTCATCGGAACGCCCGCCTTGGTCATGCGCGCCGCGAGCTCAGTGGTGCTCCACCCTCTGACCTCACGTTCCAGTGCGACGCGCGCCGCAGCGTTGCCTTCGCTGTAGAGCAGTGGCGCCTCGCCCCTGCCTGGCTCTCCGGACATGCAGCCTCCATTGCGTCTCGTCGCTATCCCGATTGAACCACATCCTTTCCCGTTTGACTGGGCCGCGTTCGCACGGTACAACCTGTGCAACAGGGAACGCAAGCTAGTCGAAAGGGAAAAGATGAATCACTGCCTCACCACGTCGGAGGTCGCCGAGCGATACCGCACCGCCGAGAGCACGGTGCGGTACTGGCGTCACACCGGTTACGGCCCCCGGGGCGTGAAGGTTGGCCGCCGTGTCCTCTACCTGGAGTCCGAGCTTGTCCGCTTCGACCAGGAACTGCGTGAGCAGAGCGACAGCTGGGCGCTGGGAGCGTGATGCGCCCGGCCTTCGCCCGCAAAACGGCCCTCGGCGCGCCAACGCCGAGGGCTCGATGAACACCCCATGCCTACCAATGCTGTTCGAGCCGGTGGAGGAGGGCCTGCCAGCCCGCATGCTCCACCAAGAGGAGTTCACGTTGAAGACTACGTCCCCGCATGTCGCTAAGGCATCCGTCGGCACGTCATGGCCGTCCGTTGCGATACCCGGCCAGCCTGGCCAGCATTTCCTGGTCCAGTCGCAGCCTGCATCCACAGCCTGTGGAGAGCTGGACTCCATCGCGCCAGCCGGGCCTGTCGGGCCGACCGGCGTCGATGCGATGCCGGATGCTCCGGCGACCGAGGGGGCCGAACTGCTCGCGCAGCTGAAGGCCCTGATCGCGAAGTTCGTGATCCCGCCCTCCGAGGAGGCTCTGGTCGCCACGACGCTGTGGGTCGCGGCGACCCACCTGCAGCCCGCGTGGCAGCACGCCCCTCGCCTTGCGGTGGTCGGCCCGGCGAAGCGGTGCGGCAAGTCCCGCCTGCTCGACGTGCTGACCGAGACCGTCCACAAGCCCGTGCTGACGGTCAACTCCACCCCGGCGGCGGTCTTCCGCTCGATCACCGTGGAGCCGCCCACCCTGCTGGTGGACGAGGCCGACACCATCTTCGGCACTCCGAAGATGGCCGAGAAGAACGAGGAGATGCGCGGCCTGCTCAACGCCGGTCACCAGCGCGGACGCTACGTGCTGCGCGTGGTCGGCAACGACCACACACCCCACCAGTTCCACACCTTCGCCATGGCGGCCATCGCGGGCATCGGCGACCTGCCCGACACGATCATGGACCGGTCGGTCGTCATCCGGATGCGCCGCCGAGCCGACGACGAGCAGGTGGCGCCGTACCGCACCAAGCGCGACAGGCCCGCCCTGCACGAGCTCCGCGCCAAGCTCGCGCTGTGGGCCAACCCGCTGGCCGAGCAGGCCCTACGCCTGGAGCCGACTATGCCGGTGGAGGACCGCGCCGCCGACACCTGGGAGCCCCTGGTGATCGTCGCGGAACTCGCGGGTGGGCCCTGGCCCCGCCTGGCCCGCCAGGCGTGCGTCCGCATGGTCGCCTCCGAGACCCAGGCCGAGGAGGACAACCCCAGTGGCGCCCGGATCCTCGCCGACATCCGGCGGATCTTCTTCGGCAGCGGCGACCCGGACAGCCTCACCACCGACCAGATCCTGTTCGCGCTGAACAGTGATCCCGAGGCCCCGTGGGCCGAGCACGGACGCGGCGGACTCCTGGCACGAGGGCTCGGCGCGATGCTCCGCGACTACGGGATCTCCTCGGGCAACGTGCGCGCTGGCGAGATCCAGCGCAAGGGCTACACCCGCAACAAGTTCGCCGACGCCTGGCGACGCTACTGTCCCGCCGTCCACCCCCTCGACCCGAGAGAGGGCAGCGAGAGCTGACCGCCCCTCACCGGTTGCCGTCCGTGCCGTCCCTGCCGTGACACTGCAGGTCACACCGCATGCGGTCAAGACGGCAACCGGGCCCAAGACGGCAAGTGAACGGACACTGCCCCTCGCCTGCCGCCGAGCGCACCGGTCGCGTCGGCGGCAGGCGGAGCCGGGACGGCAACCACACCCGTCTTGTGCCGTCCCAGCCGTCCCTGCCGTAAAACCGCACGTCAAACGGCCTGCCGCCAAGACGGATGCCCATCGCAAGACGGAACCGGTCGCCGTCCAAGACGGCACCAGCCCACGATCAAGACGCCACAGGCCACCCGAGCCTGCCCGTGCCGTACCTGTGCTGACCTGCAGCTTCAACGGTCAAGACGGCAAAGACGGACCACGCCGACACCCCCACCACCCGCCAAGGACCCCATCACCATGCCTGCCACCGCAACGCCGACCGGGTCGGCCTCCAGCCGCGTGACCCTCTGGGACCACGCCGCCATCGGCCTCCTCGCCCTGGCCGGCTTCGCCCTCTCCTACGACGCCCTGCGCCAGACCGCCCAAGCGATCCACGTCCGGGGCCCGCTCACCTACGTCTTCCCGCTGATCATTGACGGGTTCATCGCGTACGGCGTCCGAGCCCTGCTCGTCCTGCGGACAGCGCCGCTCGGCGCCCGCGCCTACGTGTGGGGCCTCTTCCTGGCCTCCACCGCCGCCAGCGTCTGGGCCAACACCCTCCACGCCGTCCGCCTGAACGAGCAGACCCCGACCGGCCTCGGGCTGCACCTCAGCGACACGCCCGTCGGCGCGCTCTCCATGATCGCCCCGCTCGCCCTCGCCGGATCCGTCCACCTCGGCATCATCGTCTCCCGCCACACTGAGAGCCGAACCGACATCGAGCCCGCAGCTCGCATCGCCACGGCGGACCACAGCCCTGATGCCGAGACTGCTGAGGTTGCAGCCCAGCCGGACGAACAAGACGCCATCCACATCCTGCGGGCCGATCGCGACGCCGAGCGGGGACCAGGACTCGCGCCGGTCGGCGACCAGGCTGAGCCGTCGGCCTCCACAAGCGCCCCATGGGCGGACCGTGAGACCAGCGCGCAGCGAAAGCGCACCGGGCGTCCGCCGGGCGCGAGCATGGATCAGCTGCTGGACATAGCGCGCCCAGCCGTCGCCGAGAGCGGCATCACTGTTGCCGTTGTCCAGAAGGCCGTCCGCGACGCCGGCCTCCCGCTCGCCAGCGCCCGCCTGACCGAGCTGATGAACCGCCTGCGCGCCGAGCAGGCCGGTCCGCAGCACGAGCGAGCCCGCTCCCACCCTGCGGTCGACTGACCGCCAGCCCGCACGTGGAGCCGCTCGCCCGGAACTGCCGGACCGGGCGGGCGGCTCCCGCATCACCGGACGGTCCGTTCGCGGAAGTCCAACAAGCCGTCAGCCGAGATCCGCCAACGCCCTCCGCCGCCGCACTACACCTCACATCGGCATGGCCAAACCGTCGCTCCTCCGGACCATCCTCCTCACACCGCGCGGAAAGCTCGCTCGCTGTCCGCTGCCACAACCGCACTGACGGGAGCCACACCGTGAAGCACGACCAGCATCACACCGACACCACTGGCGAGGGTTCTGAGCAGCCTCCGAAGTCGGCTGGCTGGATGGGCCGTTTGAGGCAGGCGTTCATTAAGGACGCTCCTGGCGGAGCCAGTAGTCCCTCGAATCCGACTCGTGGCCGGATTCGAGGAGGCTCCGCCCCAGGGGTGGCGGAGAAGGCCCAGCGCGAGGGCGCGCCGGGCCAGGAGGTCGGAGCCGAGGTCGGCCCCGACCCGGACGAGCTCCTCGACGTCCAGCGCGACATCCTCGCCGACGTCCACCCGAGCAAGCCCACCGCCAACACCGTGCCCACCGCCGACGCCATGCCCTCCATTCCCCCTGTGCAGGGCGCTCAGCTGGCAAACCGCCGCTTTACCGGCGTCAAGCGCATGGAGCGTGTCGGCCCCCTTCAGTTCAAGCCCGATGAGCATCCCCGTCTGCAAGCGTCTGCCGCCGCCAACGGCTACCGGAGTCTGTCCGGATTCGCCGCCGACGTCATCCTGGCCTTCATCGACGGCCGGTTCTTCATCAACCTGCCGCTGGCGGAAGAACGCCGTCAGACGCATATCTTCCGTACCCAGGTCCTGCGCGCACTCAACCGCATCGGCCACAACGTCAACCAGGTCGCCCGCGCCCTCAATGGCGGCTACGAGCCACCGGTCGACGTCCGCCAGACCCTCGACGAGCTGCACCACCTCCTGACGCAGATCGCCGACGCTCTCCGCCAGCCCGTCGACCAGGAGGTCTGACCGCCATGATCGCGCCCATCAAGGCACCAGGATCGAACACCCGCGGACTGCTCGCCTACCTCTACGGGCCCGGCCGCCACGACGAGCACCACGACCCGCACATCGTCGCCGGCTTCGCCATGCTCGGCATGCCCGACCCCGGCCGCGACGAGAACGCCACCCTCACCGAACTCGCCCGCTACCTCGACGAGCCCGTCAAGCTCCGCAACAGCGAGCCCGGCAAGCCGGTCACCGAGCACGTCTGGCACTGCCCCGTACGCGCAGCCCCCGAGGACCGCTACCTCTCCGACGCCGAGTGGGGAGAGATCGCCGAGCGCATCGTCCGAGCCGCCGGCATCGCCCCCGACGGCGACGACCTGGCCTGCCGCTGGATCGCCGTGCGCCACGCCGACGACCACATCCACATCCTCGCCACCAGCGTCCGCGAGGACGGCCGCCGCCCCAAGCTCCACGACAGCGGCAAGCGCGCGGGAAAGGAATGCCGACAGATCGAAAAGGACTACGGCCTGCGCCAGCTCGGCACCGGCGACGGCACCGCCGCCAAGCGGCCGACCCAGGGCGAGATGCACAAGGCCCAGCGCCTCGGCTGGGAAGAGACCAGCCGCGAATGGCTCCAGGGCCGCATCCGCGCCGCCATCCCGCACGCCGCCACCGTGGAGGAATTCCTCGCCTACCTCGAAGCCGACGGCGTCGAGGTCAAGCCGCGCCGCCTCCCCTCCGGCGACCTGGGCGGCTACTCCGTCGGCCGCCCCGGCGACCTCGACAAGAACGGGAAGCAGATCTACATCCCAGGCGGGAAGATCGCCCCGGACCTGTCGTTGCCCAAGCTCCGGGCCCTCCTCGAAGCCGGTACGCCCGAGGAGCACCCCACCGCCCGCCGAAATCGGCCCAGCAGCTCCTGGCAGCGCGCGACCGACACCCTCGACACCTTCTCCACCGACATCGGCGACGGGGTCGGCGGCAGTGGAGACGCGCGAGCCCAGGCTCAGATCACCGCACTTGGGGAACTGATCGAGGCCACAGCCCAGGCGGCACCAGACGACCTCCGCGCCGAACTGCGATCCGCAGCAAGGACATTCGCTCACGCCCAGCGCTCCCAGGTACGCGCCGAGCACAGCGCGGCCGCCGGCCTTCGCTCCGCTGCCCGCGACCTTGTGAACGCCGGCAGCGGCAAGGACGGCAGCGCCCTCGCCGTCCTGCTCGCCGCCCTCGTCTGGGCCGCGATCCTCGCCGAACGCTGGCACGAGACCCGGGGCCACGCCCAGCAGGCCGCCGCAGCAGGCGAGGCCCTGGCACACCTGCAGACCGCCTACGACCAGGCCGCCGCCCCGCACCTCGCCGAACTCACCCACCGCCAGCCCAAGGAGGAGACCCGCAACACCCTCGCCAACGACGTCAAAGCCGCCGTGCCGGAACACGCCGCCCGGATCCTCGCTGACCCCAACTGGGCCGCCCTCGCCACCGTCCTCGCTGACGCCGAAGCTGGTGGCCACCAGCCACACCAGCTCCTCAAGGAGGCTGCCGCACAGCGCGAACTCGACACCGCCCGCCAGCCCGCCAGCGTCCTGCTGACCCGCATCCAGCACACCGCCCGCAACCCGGCGCCCAACCGCACCGCCGAAGCCGCCCGCAGGCGATCCCCCGCTGCCGCATCGATCCCCACTCAGCAGCAGCGAGTCCCGCAGGCAACTGCGGCGGCGCCCGCCACCAAGGCCGATGCCCCCGTGCAGCGACGCCGGTAACGAGGCTGGCCACATGCCAAGGCGGTCCGGCGCTACCAGCCTCGTGGTGCCGGACCGCCGACCTGAACCACTACGCGCTCACTCCTGCCCTGTGATCTTCAGGGCCGGGCGGATCAGATCGAGGACGTGGGTCCAGCTGTAGTTGTCCCGGCCTCCGCCAGCCTTGGGCTTGTGCGGCACGTAGTTGCCGATCAGGACGCCCATCGAGCGGAGCCGGGCCAGGCTCTCGTCATAGGCCGGGTGCGCGGCCTGGGCGGAGTTGACGTACGGCTGAACGGCGGTGGGGATGCCGAGTCCGTATGACTCGCAGAGGATGCCGAGCGCGAGCGTGTCCGAGATGCCGGCGGCCCACTTGTTGATGGTGTTGAACGTGGCAGGCGCGACGGCGATGGCATCCGCTGGCGGCAGCGGTTGAGGGATGCTGGGAGTGCGCCAGGCCGAGCGGATGGGATAGCCGGTCTGCGTCTCGATGGCTTCCTGGTCTATGAAGCCGAGCGCGTTGGGGGTAGCCACCACGCCGACCTTCCAGCCCTCGTTGTGGGCGGCGGTGATGAGCTTGCCCACGTCGTCCGCGATTCCCGAAGCGCAGACGACGACGTAGAGGAAGGGCTCACGCTGACCGGTCAAACCTGGACTCCCAACTCCTGGCAGAAACGACGAAGCTCGGGGACGGCGCCGCGCCGGTCGCGAGCGGCCATGTCACCGGCCAGCTCCAGCACGCTGGGGCGTCGGCGGATGTCCTCCGACGCGCAGCTCTCCGCGATCCTGAGCGCTTTGTATCCCTCGGCCAGTCTGCCTTGTTGGCTGTAGGCCCGTGCAGCCTCCACCCAGAGTGCGGCCCGGCGTTCTGGAACAGGGATGCGGCGCCGCATCAGAGGCTGGGCGGCCTCCAAGGCCGCACCCGCGTCGCCCAGGACAACGGAGGCGCTCACCGAGTGGAGAGCGACGTTGGTCGGGCTGAAGTTCGCCCAGGCATCGGGGCCGTCGAGTTCGACGTAGCGCGCGACTTCCTGTGCCTCGGCGAGGAACTCGGCCGTGGTGGCGCGGTCGCCGCCGGCACTCGCGGCCGTCACCCCGCGAAGAAGCATGAGGCCGAGCGCTGCGAGGTAGGCGGGCGACCGCCGGTCGTAGCTACCGGCGAGCTGGTCGGCGGTGTGGCGGGTGAGGGTGATGGCGGGCGCTGTGTGCCGGTCTCGGGCGAGGACGTGCACCTGGACGCGGACGCTGGAGGCCATCACAACGGGGTCGCCGCTGCGTTCGGCCTCGGCCATGGCCCGGCCGACCGCGAGCCAGGCGTTGCCGTGGTCGCCGAGTTTGAGGAGCAGGCTCACCGCGGTTTGGTAGGCCGTCGCAAGCAGACCGGACAGCACATGGTCGCCGCCACGGGCGGCATCCTGGGCCTGGCGAAGGTCGGCGATCAGAGGCGGCAGGGCTTGTTCCAGCTCGGCGTACCGGCAGGTGTAGAAGAGCCTGCGGGCCTGGGAGAGTCGGGCGTTGAGCGCGGCCTGGGGCTGCGGCGCTTGACCTGCTGGAATGGGTCCAGGCAGCAGTGCCTGCACAAGCTCCATGCCCACGCTGGGAGGGGCTGCTGGGGTCGCGAGCGCGACGACGCTCGCGGCCAGGAAGTTCCGACGATGCATGTCGTCCGCCCTGCTGTCCGCACCGGTATGGGAGGACAGGCCGAGGCTCCCCAGTGGGATATCGAGCACGGCTGCGACCGCCCGCAGAACGTCCATGTCCTGCGTCCCAACGCCGCGCTCCAGCCGGCTGATCTTTGACTGGTGGTAGCCCAGTTCGGTGGCCACATCCTCCTGCGTCCGGCCGCTCAACACTCTTGCGCGGCGGATCACTTCTCCGATCCCGCCCGCTGCCGAGTGTCCCTTGGCCGTCCGCGACATGGCCTCTCCTGCCAATGCTGATCCTGCCTGGTGGGCCGAGCGTATCCGCACCAGGACAACCCGGTATGCACGATCTGCATGGATCATGCGCATACGGCGCGCTACCTAACCACGCTGTCCCGAGAAGCAGTTGTCTAGTCGTCAGCAGCTCACCCACCCATGGAGATCACGGTTTCCCGAGCCCCGCCTGTCCGAGGCCCATCCGCGGCCTCTCGCGAGCATGGCTCTACCCAGTGGCTAAGGAGAAGCGCCGATGGCGTTCCGCTCGGACGTGCAGAGAGACAACACCGCGCACCAGCGGGACGCCGTGACCACTCTTGCGCCGGTCGGCGACCAGGGGATCAGCAGCGTGGCAGCCCTACCAGACCGCGCCACCGAGCGCCGTGAGCGCCTCGCCTTTGCAAGCGCCAACGCCCGAGAGGTACTCAGCCGCCACCAGTTCGCCGACGGCCTGTGCAGCAACGGCTGTGGTGCCTGGCCGTGCAACACCGTCGTCGACGCGGTCCAGGCATGCGACGGTGACCGATGACCACCTCCCTTCTCGCACGACGCATCGCGTTCAGCGGAACCAGGCCAGACGACATCCCGCCAGCGCGGGAAGCCGTTGTGCGGATCGCCCGCTCCTGGGGAATCGACAGGGACGCTCTGGACGACATCGCCCTGGTCGCCGGCGAGCTGGTCGCCAACGCGGTCATCCACGCCCCCGGGCGGCTGCTGGCTGGCGTCTACCTCTCCCCGGACGGCGACCGGGTGGCGATCGAGGTCTACGACCCGTCGCGCAGGATGCCGACCGGGGCGGCGAACTTCGGGAACGGCGAACTGACCTGCGGTCGAGGCATGCTGATGATCGAGAGCCTATCGGAGAGCTGGGGCGCGGAGCCGACAACCCACGGGAAGAAGGTCTGGGCTCAGCTGGCCGTACCCGCCGTCGCGGTACCCGAGCGCCCCCGCTCGGCGCGGCGCGCCGCTCTCATCGCCAGCATGGTCCGCACCGACCGTCCCAGGCCGCGCCCCCATTCCCCCGTCAGATCCAGGGCCCGCGCGTACCAGTGGTTCTCCGAGCGCAGAGCCTCGCGCGCCCATCAACTCCGCCCGTACTGGTCCAGGCACACCGGCCGGGCGGTGACGGGGCCGGTCGCTCTTTCCCTCGGGAGCGACCGGCCCACCCTCGCACCACCCGCCCAGTGCAGCCGCGCATGCTCCACCTGAACTCGGCTCTACGGAAGGATGGATGAATGAGCGACTGGGAATTCGTGAAGGACAGAACTGCCACTCAAGGCGCGGTGTGGAAGTCCGCAGACGGCCTGCTCTACAAGCGGACCGGCGGTGATGACCTGCGGGAGGAGATCGAGTTCCAGCGGCTCGCCGCCGGCCTCGGCTACCCGGTTCCGGAGATCGTCGACAGCGGGTCCGAGAACGGCGGCTACTACGTCATCGAGCGCTCCCTCGGCAGCACCTCTCTGCATGAGGAGGCCCGCGCCGACGCCATGCGCGACGGACAGGTCAGCGACCATGTGATCAGCACCGCTGCCGCCGTCTCGTCCAAGCTTCTGCAGGCCCAGGCCAGGCACCCTCTTCCCGCCTCGCCCTGGTTCGAGAAAGCCGCCTTCGCCAAGGAAGTCTTCGAGGAGAACCCGGACTTCGACACCCCACGAGTCCACGACACGGTCAAGCGAGCCCTCGACCGGCTGGCCCTGCTCCCGACGGTTCACGGGCACCTGGACTACGGCCTTCCCAACGTCCTGGCGGCCGGCGTCATTGACTGGCAGCACCACGGCCCCATCCCGCTCGGCTACGACGTGTACCCCGCGCTCGACATCGTGGCCTTCAAGGGCGGCGGGAAGGGTTACACCATCAGCCCCGAGCAGCGGGCCGCCTACATCGCCGCACTCGACGAGACCACCGCTTCCCTGACCGGACAGCGGGCGAGCGCGCACCTGGGCGACTTCCTTCTCATCAAGTGCTTCTTCTTCCTCGCCCTCATGCGCCCCACCGACCCCGCACGGCACGACAAGCACATCAAGTGGCAATACCGCCGCACCCTCTTCACGACGGGACTTGATCAGTATGAGTCGGCCAGCACGATCGACACCGACACCTTTCCCACTCTGGAACGGTTCACCGCTGAGCACGGGTAGGCCGGTTCCTGCTGTCCGCGACCGTGACTACCTAATGGACCATCACGGAGTCGTCTTCAAGGTCATCGGCGACAGTCACCCCGGGAGCCACTACCTCGGTTACGTCAAGTACCACCCCGACGAGAAGGGCGACCGACGGCTGTTCGGCCAGACCTACCGGCAGAACAGCGTCGTGTCGAAGTCCTTCGGTATCCTGGCCGGCAGGCCGGAGTGCTACGTCTACTCCGACACCCTTGGATGCGTCATCACCGGCATCCCGCGCGACGACATGGCGGTCCACTACTCCTGCCGCCAGGCCCTGATGGCCATCCACGAGGAGCCAGGCGCCGTCGCCGACAACCCTGCGGGCAAGGACCTCCTGGCGATCACCGATTGGGTCGTCTCGAACGGCGCACTGGGCCTCATCGGCGTCACCGGTTCCTTCCTCGTCGGCTGCTTCAACGAGCGCTCGGACATCGACCTCGTCTGCTACGGCCCGGAGGGCTACGAGGCCGCGCAGGAGCTGTTCAAGCGGCCTGAGCTGATCAGGCCGTACGACGGGGACGACCTGACACGGCTGTACATCCGGCGCGCGAAGTACATGGAGGGCAGCTCGTTCGACGCCCTCATCAAGCAGGAGCGCCGCAAGCTCCAGGGACTGACCGCCATTGCCGGCGCGCACATCAACTGCGAGCCCATCCGCTCCGACCGCGACAAGACCTTCTCCCGGGTGACCTCTAAGGAGATCGGGGAGGTCTCGCTCCTGGCCAAGATCACCGACCACGCCGAAGGGCTGACCACCCCGGCGGTCTACGGGATCAAGGTCAAGACCATCCTCAGCTCGACCATAGACGAACCCGACTCCTTCGCTCGCAGGATCACCCACATGCGCTCGTACCTCGGCGCCTACACCGGCGCGTTCCGATCAGGAGACACCGTGCACCTGTCCGGCAAGCTCGTCCACACCCAGGACGGCGAACGCAGCGGCTTCGGCATCGAGCTCACACCCTGGACCGTCAGCGGCTCCTACGTCGCCAACCTCGCCGGATAGGAGCCGCGCCATGATGCTGCTCATCGTCCGCCACGCCGAGTCCGTCGAGAACGCCGACAAGTACAACGGCTTCTACCAGGACCCGCGCCCCTACAGTGGGGACGCCGCCCACGGCATCTCCCGCAGCATCGTCGGGCTGACCCCACGCGGCTTCCGTCAAGCCCAGTGGCTTGCCGAGGTGCTCCCGGGCCTCATGAGTCACGAGCCGCACGTCTACACCTCCACCTACCGCAGGGCGATCGACACCGCGCTGATCGCCCTACCCGACCTCTCAGGCGGGTGGCCCCAGCAGACGGCACTCCTCGACGAACAGCACTACGGGGACGCCACCTACATGACCAAGCGCGAACTGTTCGACACCTACCCGGACCTGGCCGAGGACCGCCGACAACGCAAGCACATCTGGACGGCGCCTGGCGGTGGCGAGTCCCTCGCTGAAGCCGTGAGCAAACGGGCCGCCGAGTTCGCCGCCATGGCTCAGTCCGAACTCCAGACGCCCTGCACGGTCGTCGCATTCACCCACCAGACCGCCGCGGTCGCCCTCCGCTCGTTGCTCGAAGATCGCGCCCTTCCGGAGCTCCTCGTGGAGGAGCGGAAGGGCAAGATGCCCAACGCCGCGATCCTCCACTACGACCTGCGAGACGGCCGGTTCGTCCGGACGGGAACGACCATCCCACCGATCTAGGAGGAGCCCGTGCGACAGCTGTTCCTCAACGGTCCCGTCCAGAACGGGCCCTTCACCTTCGAGGCCAAACCGGGCAAGGCCGTGGGCATTCGACTCGCAGCAGCCCTGAACGCCATCATCGGTGCTCCATCCGTGCCCCACCTGTGGAACACCGTGACCCTCGCGGGAGACTTGCGACACCGTCGAGCGGGCGGGACGCAGGTCCGCGAGGCGTTCGAGGCCGACCTCATAGCAGCCAAGTACCCGCTGGGGCAGTCACCGGTAGCCGGCACCCTGACCGACGCTGACGCTGAAGTGGCCATCCTGGCCCTGGAGATGATCGAGAACAACCTGCGGACCGGCACCCTCGTGGTTAGCCGCGAGACCGTCCCGACGTGCCGGGCCTGCGGGCACATGACCGGCGGCGGCTCTCACCCCTGCAACGCCTGCGGCAGCACCGAGACTCAACCCCGCACTGGCCTGCACCTCGTCGCCGAGCTCGCGAAGGACCGCCCAGTCCTCGACCGCTCGGACATCCACGCCAGCCACCGTCAGCAGCCCAGGCACTTACAGAACACCGCCGGCAACGTCACCCAGCGCCTGATTCTCACCCGAACCCGCGACCACGGTATCGACCTTTCACCGCTCGGACTCGCCGGCCTCGTCCTCGACCCGCGGGTCGGCATCCACGCGACTGTCCTCGCCGCAGCACGAAGGCACCAGGCGGACACAGCCGTGATGACCATCACCCAGAACGCGGCCAACCACATCGCAGCCCACGGTCAGCACTTCCGAGAGCACCTCGGCATTCGGCTGCAGTACGCCCTGCACGGCCACCTCCCCTATGACCACACAGCGGATCTCCGGCCGATGTATGAGTCGTACAGAGCCAGCACGAGGACGAGGGCCGCGTTCGAGACCTGGTTTCTTCCGCTCTTCTCCCTCAAGGAGAAGAGCGGAATCCGCCCCGAACAACTACCCGCGCTCTTCAAGCACTTCATGCGGGCACACATGGCCCTGCCAGCCGAGCCCGAAGCCGCCGTCATTGACGCACTCCGGCTCGCCATCGGGCACGGCAACAGCGACTGGATTATGAGTAAGCCAAGGCTGGCCACCGTGATGGCCGCGATGGGATTTTTCGAGCATGCCGACCGTGCCCCCGAGTAAGGACCTCGTGGCTCCCGCGCGGCTGGAAGTCCAACATGCGCGGCGGAAATGCCTCATCCCGCCGTCCCTGGCAAAGACGGGCCAGGCTAACGATCTTGGCCCCCGATGCGGACCCGAGCGCGGGTCCGCAAGCGCGTAGCCACTTCTGTGTAGATTGAAAGCCCCGTCTCCACAGGAACCTCGAGGCTGACTGTAAGCCCATACAGCACCTTCTCGGAGAGCCTTCCCGATAGAGATCGACAGTTAACCTGCAAGGAAAGCGAGTCGCCGTCAAGGTAGACGGCAGCACGATCTCCCCGCAATACCTCGTGCTGCACCGTGCCGCGACGGACGCTCTGCCAGTTTGCATCTGTTCGCTTGACCTGCAGGGTATCGGCTTTGGGTAGGAAATAAAGCTGCGCAGCTCGGTGCTTCCTATCGAACCGAAGGATCGGCGAGAAATAGGCAAGCGTAATCACAAATCGGCGGGGCATCGCTTTTCCGGCCAAGCTTGGCGGAAGTGGGAACTCGTAGAGGTCGGCTTCACCATCGCCCAGTTCTCCCCAACCGAGAACTGTGGCTCGATTGGAGGTGCAATTTCGGATCCGCTCGGCATCGAGAGTGCCGTATCCATAGAATCGAGAGACGGCCTCTCTCATCTTCTCGGGCGGAATTTCGGCGAAGGCTTCCTTTAGCTCGCCAATTGCATCGGGATAGCAGGCAGAATGGACGAGGGCACTCTTGGTGAGCGCGCCCCAATACTTCTCGGGGATATCCTGCTTTGTTCCGCTCATGTCGCTCAGCAGTTCAAGGAAGAGTCCTCCATGATGAGAGACTATGGCGGCCGCACCAGATGTTCCGTGGAAATATCGAATTCCGCTTAGATTTCCGGGAATGTCGGATGGAGAGGCGCAAGTCAGCCCAGGTCCTACGCTTGCAGCTGGCAAGAAGTCCAGCAATGTGGGTGGCTCTTGGCTCCCGCTGACGCGCTTCCGATAAAGAGTTCGACCGCCGGGGGCGAGGAGATCTGGTTTGATGCTACGTCGGTAGCCCATACCGATAGCGGTGACAGGGCTGGGAAGTGCTTCCTTGCCTCGCGGCGCATCTGGCAGAACATCTACCCGGCGACCAACAACGAAGGCTTCCGCTGAGTCATCGTGAGATGCGCCAACACAAAGCCCATTGATTGATTCTGCCGGGCTCAGGATTCTGCTTTTCTCTGCGCCGGCTACAAGCAAACGCAATGTCTCTTGACGAAGAGAGTCCGCTGCGATCTTGTCGAAATCGTCGGGAGGATAAGGGTAGGCGAGTGGGCGGCGGTGATTGCCAGCGCTGATGACAAAGAGGACTTGGTAGCGGTGGGCAAACCAGTCAAGTAGGCGCGCCCATGGGCTCATAGTGGACGCGAGCTGTAGGCTTGCGTCTCCCAGCGACAGATTGACTAGCTTAATTGGGTTATTGCCGCCCGACTCTGCAGGCGCCGCTAGCAACCTAACAAGCGACCGATGGACGAGGTCAATGGCAAGCTGATCTGGTGGAAATCGCTCCTCGCGAGAGGCCCAGGAGTCCTCAGGGCGCAGGACAGGCCGCACATAGATCGGTCTGCGCAGGCTCTCTCCCTGCTGACTGGCCCTATCGCCATGCAGAACCAAGCTTGCGATAGCCGTTCCGTGTTGCCTGTCGTGTGCCGAGATATCTGAATCCCAGTCATCGGGATCATCAATAACGACCGAATTTCGAAGTGCAGCGTGCTGTGCGAGAGGGTAACCGTCGAGAACAGCGACTAGAGGACCACCCGTGGCATGTCGGGTTTCAAGCTCCGGATAATCTGTACTTTGGGGAATCTCATCCGCGATAGGAAATGCCGACTGAGCCTCTGGCCTGAAGAATGCAATTTCATCTGCCCTGATTAGCGAAATATCTTCATATTGCTCGTCAAGGATGGATTGAATTGCCTGCATGGGAAGGTGGGCCAGCATCCCATGGTAGCCAATATCTGGAATTGCGCAGCTTGCTACTGCAGTTCCGCCACAAAGGGAAATTGAATCTCTGACTTTCGCTTCTGCTGAAGCTCGCCGTGTTCCACTCTCGCGATACCAAAGTTCGAGTTCAACTGGAATAATTTCAGTTCCAGCTTCAATGCGCTCGTGAAACTGTTCAAGGATCCCCGTGCCGCGCAGCCTGTCCTTCGCGGACCATCTCCGCAGATCGATGAGGCGGGCAAAAACATCGCGCCAGCGGGTCATGCCATGGGGGAATTTGGCGGTATCGCTGCTATATAGGCCCCAAAGCTTAAGGACCTCTTTCAATCCGCTTTGGTTGCTGGCAACCATGTAAAGGGTTCCATCGAAATGTGCCGAAGGCTCTTCCGTGTTTACGAAATTTCCGGCACCATCGATGTCTCCCTCGTCGATTTCCGCTAGATACTCGAAGCCCTCGATCTTGGCGACAGCTCTATAAAACTCTTCGACGTCGCCAATGATCTCCATGACGAGGACCAGCTCCGGATCGACGCCAGATAGTTGGCCATCGATTGAAGCGTTGCCAGACTCCAGCATCTGCTCTAGAGCAGTCCACGCGCCGCCAAGTCTCTTCTTCTGGGCTGAAGCCCCAGGAAAAGCAATGCTCTTCGACCCGCCGGCGCCGCTCAGTGGCTCGCGTGCGGCCGCAGCAGGATTTGGAAAGAAGAGAATGGGATGCTGCGACGGCGCGGGAATGCTCACGAAGGGTCAGTCTCCCTCTGTGCCTCTAGCTCGATTGTTCCAGCTGCTCAATGCCTTAGTCAGCAATTCTTCGCTCTCGCCGTCTAGGTCCCCTGCAAGGATCTGTCGACGCCTGAGTTCCAGGAAGAAATCTTCGAGCTCTGCGTAGCTGATCGAACCCAATCGGTCGACTATGGTCCGAGGGGATCTTTCATACCCCATGCCAAGCCGCTCGCGCAAGCCTTGTGCAAACCTAACTCGCTGGTCTCGAGTGGGATTTGGAAGGCTCAGTTTCAGCTGAAACCGGCGCCATACTGCACGATCGAGCAGCTCGCTATGGTTTGTTGCGGCGCACACGACAACGTGAGACGGAAGCTGGTCGATCTGCATGAGGAGTGTGCTGACCACTCGCTTTACTTCGCCAGTATCATGCTCATCCCCTCGCTCTTTGGCTAGGGTGTCGAATTCGTCCAAGAAAAGTACGCAATGGCGAAGGCGAGCTTCATCAAGCA
The DNA here is from genome assembly GCF_044455705.1 of Kitasatospora sp. NPDC051170. Classification (NCBI taxonomy): domain Bacteria; kingdom Bacillati; phylum Actinomycetota; class Actinomycetes; order Kitasatosporales; family Streptomycetaceae; genus Kitasatospora; species Kitasatospora sp. NPDC051170. Next base: position 476,324 of record NZ_JBITFA010000002.1, read on the forward strand.
CCCGCCCAAGGTTTAGGCTGGTCTCACCTAGGTAGCTCGTGATGACTTTCTCGTAGCGAAGAACTAGCAGTGGTACCGCCAGTTCGGCCGCAAGTGCTTCGGCGCAAGATGTTTTGCCGTTGCCGGGCGGGCCGATCAGCAGTACGCGGTGCCTTGGCTCTAGGTTGTAGGCCCTGAGCAAGTCAGCTCGATGCTGTTCCTCGACCAAGGCCCAGAGGTCCTCGCTCGCGGATTCAGGTAGTGCAAGATCGGCAAGGCGACGCTTAGGGTGTACCTCCATCAGCCCATCGGTGTGCTGATGACCCGGCTGCCTGTGGCTGTTTGGAGGGGGCGGTGAGGTTCGCAGGAGGCGTGTCAGCTCGTCAGCGAGTACCGTGTGCCTCTTCAGCCTCTCCTCGCTTGCCAGTGCTTCCACGCTTCCACGTACGCGGCGCTCGTCGTGTGTCAGGGCCGCTTGCACAAGCTGCAAGAGCAGATCAGCGCGGGCCATCGCTCCTCCCTGATCCTGCTTGGCTCGTCATCGAGTAGATCGAAGCAGCTTGGCTAGCCTGCTGACCCAGCCTGGGGTCAGCAGGCTGCGCTACTCCAGAGTGCCGCACTGCGCTGACAGGCCGTGCTCCGTCATGGCATGGGTCGGTGGTCACCGTACCGCATTTCCAGCAGTATCGCTCTCAGTGCGGGATTGGTGACTCAGCCGGTTCGCGGTCTGCGTCTAGTAGATCAAGTGGCCGATCAGCATCGTGACCCCATGTCTGAACCAACTTTGCGGGCGGCAACGGCCCACGTGCAGGCCAGAGGAGCTGCCGCCTTCCGCTATCACCCTGCCCCCTGGCGTTGGGGGCGGTTGTCGCGTCCATCACGATGTGTGTCTGCCCTGGGCGGCATATGGCGTATGCGGACTTCACGTAGCTGCAGTCAGACGGCTGTGGTTACGGACAGGACCAGCCGGCCGCGAAGTCGCACTGGAGATCGGTCCAGCGGCGCTGCTCGTCGGGGGTGAAGCTGGGGTGGTCGCGGAGGTGTACCAGGGCCCGGACCCAGTGGTCCCAGAGGCCGTCGGCCCCCGTGAAGCGGTCGGCGTGGTGGGTGCCGAGTTGGACGTCGAGGCGGAGAAGGGCGCCGAGGGCCTCGGGCTGGTCGTAGCGGAGGTCGGTTTGCGGCAGGTAGCGGTCGAGGTAGGCGCAAATGATCTCGGCGTCCTCGTGGGTGCCGAGGCGGGCCAGGGCGAAGCAGTAGCCCTTGCCGGAGTAGCAGACCTCGCTGTCCAGGAGCAGGCTGCCGATGCGCTCGCGGAATGCCTCGCGCTGCCCGACGCCGATCAGCCAGGCGGCGGTGAGCCGCGCGCGCCACTCATAGGCGAGAACAGCTTCCAGCTTGGCGTCGGTGATCGTGGCCGCGTCGTCGATCAGGTGTTGGCCAAAGCGTTTGGCGTGTGGCCACCCTGGACGCAGGAGCGGGAGCCGTTCAGTTCTAGGTAGCGCGGGTGATCCGAGTCCTTCGTCGTCACGTAGTGCTTGATCACGTGGGCGTAGCCGAGCTCCTCTGGGCGCCGGAACGACATGTCGTCACCTCGCGTGCGTGGGTGGGCTCAGGGGTGGAGGTCGGTGTAGTCGATCCACGTGGGCGAGACGAAGACGTTTTCACCGACGGGCGCTTCTGTGGCCTCCAATAGGGACCACCCTCGTGCCTCCTCGACCAGGTCCTCCCAGGGTGCGGTCCAGTCGAGCTGCCAGTCGAGGCTGGTGCCCGAGATCCCGTACGTGTGCTCGCCTTCCAGCTTCCAGAACTGGGAGTAGAGGATCAGCTGGTTGTGGTCGGCGAGGTCGTCGATGATCTCTACGAAGTGGGCTGTGGGCCAGCCGGGGCTGTCTGGGCCACCAGCCGCGCGCAGGCGGGCGGTGAGCGGGGGGACGACGGGGGTGCGGGCGCCAAGCTCGGTCAGGGCCCAGCGGATGCCGACGGGTTCGGACCAGTCCGGCGGGGTCGCTCGTTCCAAGCAGCCTCGGTAGGCGCGGCGCACAGGTTCGACGGCGCCGTCGACCTCCAGGTTTGCCAGGGCCATCGCTGCCCATTCGCGGACGGTGGGGTTCTCGCTGTCCAGCAGGCTGATCAGGGCCGGCCCGCACCGAGGGTCGGCCACCTCTTCGAAGACCTCGATGGCGGTCAACTGGCCGAAGGTACCGAGGGAAGGCAGCCCGTCGATGATTGCGGGGATGGAGTCGGGGCCGATCCAGATCAGCTCCGCGCGGGCGTCGTACGATGCGCCGGCTTCTCCGTCCAGCTGCTGGACGAGTGTCTCGATGTGGGATGTCATGATGCCGAATGGTCGCGGCGCCAGAAGGTCGGCAGCCACCAGCAGAGCACCGAGCGGTCGGTCGGCCACGGGGCGCGTTCCTCGGCTTCCCAGTCCTCAAAGGAATCAACCGCAAGGTCGATGGGACGCCAGGCCGGGTCGAGCGGCTTGTTCGTCGGCGGACGTACGTGCTTCCGGCTGCGCTGGTCGCAGGAGCCGAAGTCCCGGTAGTTGCGCTGGGCCTCGATCAGGGAGACCTTGTTCGCCCCGCCGTCCATGGTCGGCCACCGGAATTGGACCCCGTCGTCCTCCCAGAAGCAGACGGGGCAGATCTCGTACGAGCCGGGCATCTCGTCGAGCACGAGGTGTCCGCAGCAGGGACAGGGGCAGTGGTGGCTCACCTGCGCAGTCTCGCCGACGGGCAGGTCGTTGTGCCACGGATTTCCACGGTCTCGGCGCACCCTGCCAGTCCGCAGACAGTCCGCAGGACACCCGTTGCCGGCCGTCGGGCCCCAACGCACGCCAACGGAGAAATGCCTGGTCAGGGCGCCGTATGCGACTCCGCCGCAGGTCAGGATCGGATGGCAGACATTCCGCTTCAACGTGTGATCCCTTGATTTGGCAAGTGTGCAGGTCGGGGAGGGTCGGGCTCCATCGAGCCCGACCCTCTCCTTGTTTCCGTGCTGACTTGGTGCTGACTCGGGGGAGTCCGTATCGGCCGTCCCGGAAGCCCCGCTTGGGTGGTACGTTATTCGGTACCACTTGCCGAAGGGGGTTCGCGCCATGTCCATCACCGCGAGCGAGGCCCGCAGGGATCTCTTCCCGTTGATCAAGAAGGTCAACGAGGACCATGACGCCATCGAGATCGTGTCCAAGCACGGAAATGCCGTGCTCGTCTCCGCCGAGGATTACGCCTCCTTGCGCGAGGGCTCCTACCTCCTGCGTTCGCCGGCGAACGCGCGTCGCCTGCTGAAGGCGTACGACAACGCGCTGAACGGCATAGGGCTCTCCGAGCGCACGCTCATCGACCCCGACCCGGCTGATGCCGGGCGGGGTGTCGAGTGAGGCTCGTCTTCGAAGAACAGGGCTGGGAGGACTACGCGTCCTGGCTCAAGAACGATCGCAAGACGCTCGTGAGGATCAACAAGCTCATCGAGGACGTCCTGCGCGATCCGTTCACCGGGATCGGCAAGCCCGAGCCGCTGAAGTACCACCTGCCAGGAGCCTGGTCGCGGCGGATCGATGACGAGCATCGCCTCGTCTATCTGGTCACCGACCGGGAGATCATCATCCTGGCGGCCCGCTACCACTACTGATTCCCGGTCCTGGCGTGCTGTCACGGTGCTGACTCCGTGCTGACTTGGGCCCTCGGAATCAACGTTTCCGCTTCAACGTCTGAGCTGTCGTCGTGCCCGGAAGGGGCCGGACTCCACCTGGAGTCCGGCCCCTTCGGCGTTGGGTGGGTCAGGGGTGGATGGTGAGGGTGAGGGTGCCGTCGGGGTTGGGGGTGATGGTGACGGGGGTGAGGGTGGGGGTGTGGGCGGTGGGGTGGTGGGGGAGGGCGCGGGGGCCGATGCCGAGGGTGGGGATGCCGGCGGCGTGGGCGGCGGCGAGGCCGGCGGCGGAGTCTTCGAGGGCGAGGCAGTCGGCGGGGGCGAAGCCGAGGGCGGCGGCGCCCTTGAGGAAGCCCTCGGGGTCGGGCTTGCTGGCGCCGACGGATTCTGCGGTGATCAGGACGGGCGGGAGGGGCAGGCCCGCGGCGGCCATGCGGACCTCGGCGAGGGGCAGGTCGGCGGAGGTGACGAGGGCGTGGGGGAGTCCGGCCAGGGCGGCGAGGAAGGCGGGGGCTCCGGGGACGGGGACGACGCCTTCGGTGTCGGCGCGCTCCTCGGCGAGCATGCGCTCGTTCTCGGCGAGGTTGAGTTCGGCGGGGCGGTCCGGGAGGAGGGCGGCCATGGTGGCGTGACCCTGCCGGCCGTGGGCGACGGCGAGGACGGTGGCGGGGTCGAGGCCCTGCCGCTCGGCCCAGCGGCCCCAGCAGCGTTCGACGACGGCGTCGGAGTTGACCAGGGTGCCGTCCATGTCCAGGAGAAGGGCGCGGGTGGTGATCCGGATCGGCGCGGGGGTGGGCACGGGGCGACTCCTCGGGGAGAATGGCGGCAGCGGGAGATGAGTCTTTTGTTTATATAGGATACAAAAGATCATCCGAGCAGGTGGGCGTTGACCGCCCTCGCCTCCTCGGCCAGCTCCGGCAGCTCCACCACCTCGACGCCGGCCGCCTCCAGCAGGGCCGTCCCCTGGCAGTCGGCGACGAACAGGTCCGGCTCGCGCCAGGCGACCACCACCCGCGGCACCCCCGCCGCGATCAGCAGCCGGGCGCAGGGCGCCGGCCGGGAGGCGCGCTGCCCGCAGGGCTCCAGGCTGCTGTAGACCGTCGCCCCGCGCAGCCGCGGGTCGCCCGCCGGGAGCTTGGCCAGGGCCGCCTCCTCGGCGTGGTCGTGGGGGTCGCTCTCCCGGCTGAAGCCCTCGGCCAGCACCTCGCCGTCCGCGCCGACGATCACCGCGCCGACCGAGAAGGCCGTCGTGGAGGGCGGGCACAGGCGGGAGAGCTCGACCGCCCGGCGCAGGTGGTCGAGGTCGATGGCGGGGCTGGTCACGGGGCGGGCTCCTTGGGGGCGTACCTGAGCAGGACGACATCGCCCACCGTACGTGCCTCCAACAGGCGCATCCTTCGCCCCGGGCCGCCGGGGAACGCGGCCGGGCGGACGAACCTCGGCGCCTCCGCCTGGCCGACGAGCAGCGGGGCGACGGCCAGGTGCAGCTCGTCCGCGAGGCCCTGGGCCAGGAACTGGGTGTGCACCCCGCCGCCGCCCTCGACCATCAGCCGGCGCACCCCGCGGGCCCCCAGGTCGTCCAGCACCGCGCCGAGGTCCACCGCCGCGCCGAGGGCGACCACCTCCGCCAGGCCGTCCAGCCGGGGGCGCAGCACGGCCGCCCCGGCGTCGGTGGTGTACGCGAGCCTGGCGCCGCCGGTGTGCCAGAACCGCAGGCCGGCGTCGAGGTCGCCGCTCGCGCTGAGCGTCACCTTGAGCGGGTACTCGGGGCGCCCGGCGGCGATCCGGTCGGCGCGCCGGGCGGGGGAGGCGACCAGCAGGCGCGGGTTGTCGGCGCGCAGGGTGTTGCCGCCGACCAGGATCGCGTCGGCCGCCGCGCGCTCCTCGTCGACCCGGTCGAAGTCGGCGGCGTTGGAGAGCAGCAGCCGCTCGGGGGAGGCGTCGTCGAGGTACCCGTCGAGCGACATCGCGGCGCTCAGCAGGACGAAGGGGCGCTGGCCGGGCATCGGCGGACCGTTCTCTCGGGGGGGGGGGGGGGCTGGGCGGTCTCCACGGTACGGCGGCGCGGTGGCGCCGGGGCGTCAGGTGACCGGAATGTGGGACGAATCTTCTCGGGATGTGGATCCTCGGCTAGCGTCGGAGCCGATCGCAGAAGAGGCTCGACGAACACTCGCAGGGGGACTTCCATGACCGGTCAGCAGCCCGCCGCCGTCTACACCCACGGCCACCAGGAGGCCGTGCTGCGCTCGCACCGCTCCCGTACGGCCGCCGACTCGGCGGCCTACCTGCTGCCCGAACTACGGCCCGGGCAGGCCCTGTTGGACGTCGGCTGCGGGCCCGGCACGATCACCGCCGACCTGGCCGAGCTGGTCGGACCGCAGGGGCGGGTCGTCGCCGTCGACACCTCCGCCGAGGTGCTGGCGCAGGCGGCCGAGTACGTGGCCGGGCGCGGCCTGTCCAACGTCGAGTTCGCCTGCGCGGACGTGCACCGACTGCCGTACCGGGACGGGGAGTTCGACGTCGTCCACGCCCACCAGACGCTCCAGCACGTGACCGACCCGGTGGGCGCGCTGCGCGAGATGCGCCGGGTGACGGCGCCCGGCGGGGTGGTCGCGGCCAGGGACGTCGACTACGCGACGATGACCTGGTACCCCGAAGCGCCCGCGCTGGAGCGCTGGTCGGAGCTGTACCGGCAGGTCGCCCGCGGCAACGGCGGCGAGCCGGACGCCGGTCGGCGGCTGCTGGCCTGGGCACGGGAGGCGGGCTTCGCCGAGGTCGAGGCGAGCACCGGCACCTGGACCTTCGCGACGCCCGACCGGCGCGCGTGGTGGGCCGGGATGTGGGCGGACCGGACGACCGGCACGGCGTTCGGACGGACGGTGGTCGATCGGGGCCTCGCGGACCGCGCGGAACTGGAGCGGATCGCGGACGGCTGGCGGGAGTGGGCGGCGGCCGGGGACGGCTGGTTCTCGATGCTGCACGGCGAGGTCCTGGCGCGGGGGTGAGCGGCGGGGGTGGACGGCGAGCGTGGGGGAGGGGGCCGGGGCGGGGCCGGGGGTAATGGCGCGGCGAATGGTCGGGATGATCCGATAGAGTCGCGCGTCCGCTCGTACCGGGTCGGTTCGGGTCCGTCCGACCCGCCGCCGCCGGGGATCCGAGCCGACGAGTCGAACCACCGGAGCTGAGGTCCGTCGCGGCGGGCCGGGGGAGTCCTACGTGTCGAAGTCCGAGCTGCCCGGCCCGGAGCCGGAGTCGCCCGCCGGTGAGGCCATCGGTGAGCCCGCCGGTGAGCCCGCCAAGGCCGCGCCGCAGCGGGACCCGCGCATCGACCTCCTGAAGGCCGACGCCGAGGCACCCGCCCCGGCCGAGGCACCCGCCCCTGCGGCGGAGGCCCCGGCACCTCCCGCTCCCGCCCCGGAACCCGCGGCCCCCGCCGCCGAGCCGGCCAACCCGTGGGCCCCGCCGCAGGCCGCCGCCACCCCGAGCCCCACCCCCACCCCCGCCCCGGCCGGATCCCCGCCCCAGCCGCCGCCCCCGCCGCTGCCCTCCGGCGGCTGGGCCTCGGTGCCGCCGTCCGCGCAGTCCGGCCTCCAGCCCGGCATGCCCGGCACTCCGCCCCCGTACGGCCAGCCCTACGGCCAGGCGTTCGGCCACCCCTACCCGGTGCCCGCGCCCGCCGCCCCGGCCACCAACGGCCTCGCCGTCGCCTCCCTGGTGACGGGCCTGACCCTGGTCTCGCCGGTGGCCCTGGTGCTCGGCATCATCGCGCTCGTCCAGCTCAAGTCCGGCCGCGAGCGCGGCCGGGGCATGGCCGTGACGGGCGTGGTGCTCGGTGCGATCGGCACGCTGCTGTTCGCCCTCGCCATGGGCGTGACGGACTTCAGCTCGGCCCGCGACAACGACCGGTCGGCCCGAGGCGGCGGCAAGGTGCCGGCGGGGATGGTGCACTGGTCCGAGCTGAGGACCGGGGACTGCTACAGCTCGGCGGAGGGCGGCAGCTCGGCCGGCCCGAGCGGCGACGAGACGGTGTACTGGGTGCGCCGGGTCGCCTGCACGGAGGCCCACCACGGCGAGGTGGCCGGCGCCGTCTCGCTCACCGACGCCGCGCACACGGCCTACCCGGGCGAGAGCGAGATCCGGGAGCGGTCCGCGGAGCTGTGCCGCAAGGTGCTCGACGAGTACGCGCTCGACAGCTGGGCCGTGCCGGACGGCATGGACGACGTCTACCTCTACCCGACGAAGCTCAACTGGCTGCGCGGCGACCGCGTCGTCACCTGCGGCTTCGAGGACCGCGACGACCAGCACGTGGGGACGGTCCGCACCGACCGGAGCAAGCTGAACGCCGCCCAACTGGCATACCTGGAGGCCGTGCGGGACTTCAACGGCGCCTCCGCCAACCGCCCGAAGAAGGACGCGACCACCGACCCCGCCGCCCACCGCGAGTGGGCCCGGAAGATGGCCGCCGCCTCCCGCGCCGAGGCCGGGGCGCTGCGCGCGGCCTCGTCGAAGTGGTCGCCGGAGGTCGCCCCGAAGGTGGCCAAGCTCGCCACGGCCCAGGAGCAGGCGGCCTCGGCCTGGGACGACGCCGTCGACGGCTCGGACCTGCCCGGCGACATCCGCCGGGCGCAGGCCCTGGTGGGGAAGACCGTCCCGCTGAGCGTGGAGGTGCGGCGCTCGCTGGGCCTGGCCACCGGGGAACAGGCACCCGACCTCCGGGTGTGAAGACCGGTCCCACCGGACGTTACCCGTCGTTAACCGCGCCCGTACCGCGCGGTAGCGCGCCCCTCGTAGGGTCGCGGGCGAGCCCCGGCCCGACCCCCACGCGGGCCGGGGCCTCTACGATCGGGCCATGGGCGTTCATCGGGTGATGCGACAGGACGACAACGGCAACCGCTTCCTGGTCGCGGCGGGCCTGGAACGGGCGGAGGCGGAGCGCCTGGCCGCCGAGTTCGAGGCCCGCGGCCACAAGCAGCTCTACTGGGTCGAGCCCGAGGTCGAGGCGCAGCAGCAGGACGCCGCCGCCGGCTGAGGCCGTAGGGTCGGGCCATGGACGAGCCCACCGAGACCTCCAGCGACACCCCCGCCCCCCGGATCGTCGTCGGCGGCGCCCTGGTCCACCGCGGTCGGGTGCTCGCCGCCCGCCGCAGCACGCCCGCGTCGGTGGCGGGCCGATGGGAGTTCCCCGGCGGCAAGGCCGAGCCGGGTGAGACCGAGGAGCAGGCGCTGGAGCGCGAGCTGCTGGAGGAGCTGGGCGTACGGGCCCGGGCGCTGAGCCGGCTGCCCGGCGCGTGGACCGTCCGGCCGGGCCTGGAGCTGCGGTTCTGGACGGCGGAGCTGCTGGACGGCGAGCCGCGGCCGCTGCTGGAGCACGACGAGCTGCGCTGGCTGGGGCCGGAGGAGCTGGACTCCGTCGACTGGCTCGTCCACGACCGCGACGTCCTGCCGCACGTCGCCCCGCTGCTCCAGGGCCTTCGAGGCTGAGCCGCGAAACGACCGGCGACGCGCGCTCGCCCGGATAGGTCAATCGGACAAGACGACCCATAAGCCGGGATAGCCTGGGTCCTGCTGGGTATGTCACTTTTCGGCCCAGTTCGTCACCATCGGTGAGCCGCCCCAGCCCGGCGCCGCCGATCCCGACCAGAGTCGGAGGTCTCGTCGGTGCCGAGTACCGGGAACGGTCGCGGGGGAGAGCGACGGACGGCGGGATCCGCGGGGAGCGCCGCCGCCCGTGCCCGGCTGCGCAGGGGCGCCGTGGCGGGCGGCCCGCAGCCCCCGCCGGTCCGCCGTCGGGGACGAGGCGGCCCGGACGGCCCGACCGCGACGAACCCCGCCCCGGCGCCCGAGGCGGCCCCGCACGCCCCTCCCGCGCACCCAGCGCCCTCCCTCACGCTTCCCGACGCCGCCGGCAGCCCGGGCCTGCGCAGCCGCCCCGGCCGCCCCTTCCCCGGCGGCCCCGCCGACGCCCCGTACGGCCCCGCCGCGCCCCCCGGGGGCGGCTTGCTCGACATGCTCAAGGTCGCCATCGCGATCCTGGACACCGCGGGCCGGGTGGTCCTGTGGAGCCCCGCCGCCGAGGAACTGCTCGGCTGGCCCAGCGAACTGCTCGTCGGCCGCCGCATCGAGGAGCTGATCCCCGACCAGGAGCAGGTCGGCCGCATCCGGGCCGCGATCCAGGACACCCTGCGCAACGGCCGCTGGGCCGGCCACGCCGAGCTGTTCGACCGGGACGGCCTGCCGGTCGCCGTCGACGCCCGGATCTCCCTGCTCGTCGACGGCGACGGCACCCCGTTCCTCCAGGCCAACCTGGCCGAGGCGTTCGCCGTTCGGGCCGTCGAGCGCGACCTCGCGGTGCGCGACGCGCTGTTCGAGCAGTCCCCGCTCGGCATCGCCATCATGGACACCGACCTGCGCTACACCGCCGTCAACCAGACCCTCGCCGAGATGAACGGCGTCGCCCCGGAGGACCACGTCGGCCGCACCACCGGCGAGACCCTGCCCGAGCGCGCCGCCGACGAGGTCACCGCCATCCAGCGGCAGGTGCTGGCCACCGGCGAGCCCGTCATCGACGTCACCCTCGCCTCCCCGGTCACCGCGCGCTCCGGCTACCGCTCGATCTCCTACAGCCGGATGACCGACCGCTCCGGCCGCGTCCTCGGTATCTCCGGCACCGTCATGGACGTGACCGAGCGCTACCGGGCCGTCGCCAAGGTCGAGCACGCCCGCCGCCGGCTCTCGCTGCTCAACGAGTTCGGCTCCCGCGTCGGCGACCTCCTCGACGCCTCCCGCATCGCCCAGGAGCTCGCCAGCTCCGTCGTCCCCCGCCTCACCGACCACTCCGCGGTGATCCTGCTCCAGGCCGTCGCCCACGGCGACGACCTGCCCCGGCACGGCCACGACCGGCGCACCTCCCTGCTCCAGCTCGGCACCGCCTCCGTCCAGGACGGCCCCGAGGTCGAGGTGATGCTGCGGCGCGGCGCCCGGATCACCTTCGCCGAGGACTCCGCCTGCGGACGGGTGCTGCGCACCGGCGTGCCCGAACTGATCTCCGGCGCCGACCAGCTGGACGACGTCACCTACCCCGGCGACCCCAAGATGGAGGCCGCCCACGACCTGGGCGTGCACTCCCTGCTGGTCGTCCCGCTGCGCGCCCGCGGCATCGTCATCGGCCTGCTGCTCGTCAGCCGCGCCGGCTACCGCGAGGGCTTCGACCGCGACGACCTCGCCTTCACCGTCGAACTCGCCGACCGCGCCGGCAGCTCCCTCGACAACGCCCGCCTCTACGCCCGCGAGCGCACCGCCGCCCTCACCCTCCAGCGCACCCTGCTCCCGCAGCAGGTCCCCCAGCCCACCGGCGTCGAGGTCGCCTACCGCTACGTGCCCGGCAGCAGCGGCACCGAGGTCGGCGGCGACTGGTTCGACGTCATCCCCCTGCCCGGGGACCGCACCGCCCTGGTCGTCGGCGACGTCATGGGCCACGGCCTGCGGGCCGCCGCCACCATGGGCCGGCTGCGCACCGCCGTACGGGTGCTGGCCGCCCTCGACCTGCCGCCGGACGTCCTGCTGCGGCACGTCCACGAACTCGCCGACGACCTCGCCCAGGGCCCGGACGAGGCGCTGCTCGCCACCTGCGTCTACGCGGTCTACGACCCGGGCACCTCGAAGCTGATCGTCGCCAAGGCCGGGCACATCCCCCCGGTGCTGGTCGTGCCCGGCGAGGGGGCCGACGGGCCCACCCGCACCGGCGGCCCGCTGCCCGGCGGCCGGGGCCGGATCCTCGACCTGCCCTCCGGCGCCCCGCTCGGCGTCGGCGGCGTCCCGTTCGAATCCGTCGAACTCAAGATCCCCGAGGGCAGCCTGCTCGCCCTGTGCACCGACGGCCTGGTCGAGTCCCGGGACAAGGACCTCGACGTGGGCCTCGGACGGCTCGTCACCGTGCTCCAGGAGCCGTACGCCTCCATCCAGGCCGCCTGCGAGGCCGTCCTCGACACCATGGAGCAGGGCCGCGAACCCGACGACGTCGCCCTGCTGCTCGCCCGGCTCGGCCACGGCCAGGCCGGCACCCTCACCGCCGGCTGGACCCTGCCCGCCGAGCCCACCGCCGTCTCCCGGGCCCGCCGCCTGGTGCGCGCCACCCTCGCCGAATGGGGCGTCGAGCAGCTCACCGACACCGCCGAACTGCTGGTCAGCGAGCTGGTCACCAACGCCGTCCGCTACGCCAGCGCCCCGATCGGGGTACGGCTGACGCTCGGTGAGGCGCTGCTCGTCGAGATCTCCGACCCGCTGCCCGACCCTCCCCGGGAGCGCCACGCGGCCGAGGCCGACGAGGGCGGCCGGGGCCTGGAACTCGTCCGCCGCCTCGCACTGCGCTGGGGAGCCAGGGCCGAGGGCATGGGCAAGGTCGTCTGGTTCGAACAGGCGTTGCCGGACGGCGAGGAGGACCGGCCCTGAGCCCCGGCGGGCTCCCGGGGGCCGCCGCGGGCCCGGCTCGCATATGCCATCACGCCCCCAGGGGGAGCGCGCACCCCGGCAGGGGGCGCGGACGTGGCATTGTGGTTGCGCGGGCGGTAGGACAAAAACCTTCGCCCGATCTGATGTTGTGATGTTGAGGGCGTGTGAACGTACCCCTCGATGATGAATACTCGGTCTTCTCGACATCCGGACGGTCGCGGGTTGGAGGGGTCGGTCCGTTGAACAGCACCCCGGCGCGGAACGCGCCGAGCAGCAGCGGTCATGCCGCTGTACCCGGGCAGGCGGGTGCCTTGCACCTGCCCCCACCCCCGGCACCACCGGGCACGGACCCGACCCCGCCCCGTCACAGCCCCCCAACCGGCGACCGGGCCGAGGGCCGGGCGTGGGGCGCCGGTGACCCGGGGTCGATCTACGACTACATCCGCGTCGCCACCTTCGCGATCGGCCCCGACGGGCGGATCAGCCAGTGGAGCGAGCGCGCCGCCGAGTTCTTCGGCATCCCCGCCGCCGAGGCGGTCGGCGCCGACCCCATCACCACCTTCGTGCCCCGCGAGCTCTGGCAGCGCGGCCGCGCCCGGCTGGAACGCACCCTCGCCGGCGAGGAATGGGTCGGCACCACCCCCTACCGGGAGGCCGACGGCGGCGAAGGGCTCGCCGAGCTCTACCTGATGCCCGACAGCGCCCTGCCCACCGCTGGCGCCACCTGCCTCGCCGTCGACCTCGGCCGGCTGCGCCGCATCGAGACCGACCTCGCCGCCTCCGAGGCCGTCTTCGGGCAGACCCCCACCGGCTTCGTGCTCTTCGACGACCGGCTGCGCCTCCAGCGCGTCAACGACGCCTTCGCCTCCGGCATGGGCCTGGCCCCCGCCGACCTCGAGGGGCTCACCGCCCACGACATCTTCCCGGCCAGCGAGGCCGACCGGCTCACCGCCGCCCTGCGCAAGGTCCTCGCCACCGGCGAACCCGTCTTCGACCTGCGCTTCCACGGCACCGTCCCCACCCGCGAGGGCAACCGGCTCTGGGCCGTCTCGCTCTACCGCCTCAACGCCGCGGCCGGGCAGCCCATGGGCGTCGCCGGGCAGGTCTCCGACGTCACCAGCCGCCACGTCGCCGAGCGCGAGGCGGACGGCGTGCGCCGCAACCTCGCCCTGCTCAACGAGGCCAGCGCGCACATCGGCTCCACCCTCGACCTGGAGACCACCGCCAAGGAACTCCTGGACGTCGTCGTCCCGCCGTTCTGCGACCTCGCCACCGTCGACCTCTACACCGCGCTGCTCTCCGGCGAGACCGTCCCCAGCGCCGGCCGCCTCGGAGACGGCGTCCTCACCGACGGCAGCGGCGAACTGCGCCGCGTCGCCGTCTCCAGCGTCATCGGCGGCGCCTCCTCGGTGCTCGGCTCCGTCACGGGCCTGCCGATCGCCGAGGCCGGCGGCACCCTCTGTTACCCGCGCCGCTCCCCGCACGCGCGGGCGCTGCGCACCGGCCGCAGCGTCGTCCCCGAGCCCGGCCCGGACCCTCTGCTGCGCTCCACCCTGATCGTCCCGCTGGTCGCCCGCGACCAGGTGCTGGGCCTCGTCCAGCTCTCCCGCGCCATCGGCAGCGAGCCCTTCGACGCCCGCGACGTCGCCATCGCCGAGGAACTCGTCGCCCGCGCCGCCGTCTGCATCGACAACGCCCGGCTCTACCGCCGCGAGCACGAGCGCGCCCTGATCCTCCAGCGCAGCCTGCTGCCCCCGGGCAACCCGGCGGCCAGCGGCCTGGAGATCGCCTGCCGCTACCTGCCCAGCAACAACAACACCGAGGTCGGCGGCGACTGGTTCGACGTCATCCCGCTGCCCGGCAACCGCACCGCCCTGGTCATCGGCGACGTCATGGGCCGCGGCCTGCGCGCCGCCGTCGCCATGGGCCAGCTGCGCACCGCCGTACGGACCCTCGCCATGCTCGACCTCGACCCGGCCGAGGTGCTCACCGCCCTCGACGAGATCGCCCGCGGGCTCGGCGACGACTCCGTGCCCGTCGGCCCGCCCACCCCGTACGGCCGGCTCACCTCCTCCGCCGACGAGGAGGCCCGCGAGGTCTACCTCGCCACGTGCGTGTACGCCGTCTACGACGCCGTCACCCGCCGCTGCGTCTTCGCCAACGCCGGCCACCTGCCGCCCGTCCTGCTCAGCCCCGGCGAGCCCGCCCGGATGCTCGACGTGCCGCCGGGCCTGCCGCTGGGCGTCGGCGGCGAGCCCTTCGAGGAGGTCGAGCTGACCCTGCCCGACGGCGCCGTGCTCGGCCTCTACACCGACGGACTGGTCGAGAGCCGCAAGCACCAGCTGGACGAGGGCCTCAAGGCGTTCCGGGTCGCCCTGTCCGCCGAGGACAAGGGCCTGGAGGACCTCTGCGACCACGTGCTCGGCGAGCTCGACCCGCACCACGGCGAGGACGACATCGCCCTGCTGATGGCCAAGGTGCACGCCTTCCCCGAGGACGCCGTCGGCAACTGGTTCCTGCCGCCCGAGCCCACCTCCGTCGCCAAGGCCCGCGAACTGGCCTGCAGCTGGCTGCTCTCGCGCGGCCTGGAGGAGCTGGTCGACACCACCGAGCTGCTGGTCAGCGAGCTGGTCACCAACGCGCTCAAGCACGGGCGCGGCGAGATCCGGCTGCGGCTGCTGCGCGAGCGCGGACTGGTCTGCGAGGTCTGGGACGACGGCTACGCCCAGCCCCGGCAGCGGCGCGCCCAGGAGACGGACGAGGGCGGGCGCGGCCTGCAGCTCGTCAGCCTGCTGGCCGAGCGCTGGGGCAGCCGGCGCACGCCCAAGGGCAAGATCGTCTGGTTCGAGCTGGCGCTGTAGCCCCAGGGCGCCGGGCTGTACGGGCTCTGAGTCGCGCGGGCGCCGGGTCGCGCGGGCGCTGGGCCGTACGGGTGCTGCGCGCGGCGGCCCGCCGTGTCGGCGCGGGCCGTGCCGGGCACCAGGTGTTGCCTGGCCGCCATGCGCGTCCGCCAGCTCACCGCCGCAGCCGTCGCACTGCTGCTCGCCGCCGCCCTCGGCGGCTGCACCGAGGGCCACCACCGCACCCCGGCGCCCGCGCCGGTCCCGGCGGACCCGACCGCCACCACCGGGGACGTCCGCCCCGCCGAGCGCGGCGCCGTCCGCGACGGCGGCACCGTGCGCTGGGCCCTGGACGGCGTCCCGGCCACGCTCAACGTCTACCAGCGCGAGGCGAACGCCGACTCGGCCCTGCTCGCGCACGCGCTCTACCCCTCGCTGTTCCGGCCCGACGAGCACGGCCGACTCGCCCCCGACCCGGACTACCTGGCCGCCGCCGAGTCCACCCCGCCCGGGCAGCAGCCGCAGGTCGTCACCTACCGGCTCAACCCCCACGCCGTCTGGAACGACGGCACCCCGCTGTCCGCCGCCGACTTCACCGCCCAGCGGGCCGCCCTCTCCGGCCTCGACCCGGCCTACCGTGGCGGCGGCCGCCCCGCCGGGTACGAGGCCGTCGACTCGATCGTCCAGGGCGCCGACCCGCGCGAGATCAAGGTGACCTTCCGGCGGCCGTACGCCGAGTGGCGCTCGCTGTTCGGCCCGCTCTACCCGGCCGCCGAGACGGCCACCCCCGCCGCCTTCAACCGGGCGCTCACCGGCGGCAGCCACCTGAGCGCCGGGCCGTACAGCCTCTCCCGCTACGACGCGGACGGCGGACGGGTCACCCTCGCCCGCAACCCGCTCTGGTGGGGGGAGCGGCCCAAGGCCGACCGGATCGACTTCCTGGCCGCGCCGCCCGAGCAGCGCCTGGACGCCCTCGACCAGGACCGGCTGGACGTCGCCCCGCTCACCGCCGCCGTGGAGAAGGACCCCCGGGCGCTCGCGCGGGCCGAATCACTGACCGGGATCACCCTCCACCGGGCCGCCGCGCCCTCGCTCACCCAGCTCACCGTCAACGCCGCCCGCGCTCCGCTCACCGACCCGGCCCTGCGCCGCGCCCTGGCCCGGGCCGTCGACCGGCGGCGCGTCGCCGAGGCGGCCCTCGCCCCGCTGGGCCTGCCCGGCGCCCCGCTCGGCAACCACCTCCTCGCCCAGGGCCAGGAGGGCTACCACGACGACGGCGCGGCCGCCGGGCCCGAGGACGCCGCGACCCTGCTGGCCGAGGCGGGCTGGAAGCGGCAGGGCGGCGGCACTCGCACCAAGGACGGCAGGGCCCTCTCCCTGACCCTGCTCCTGCCCGCCGGATCGGCGAGCGCCGAGCGCGCCGCGGATGCCCTGCGCACGGGCCTCGCCGAGTCGGGCATCGCGGTCAAGCCCGTCACCGCCCCCGCCGAGACCTTCGTCCAGGACCACCTGGCCGCCGGGGACTACGACCTCGCCCTGTTCTCCTGGCCCGCCGGCCCCAACCCGGCCGGCGAACAGCGCCCCGCCTACGCCAAACCCCGCCCCGACCCCGACGGCGCCCTCGCCCCCGGCACCAACTACGGCCGCAGCGGCACCGAGGAGATCGACCACCTCTTCGACCGGGCCACCGCCGAACTCGATCCCGACACCCGCCTCGACCTCCTCCAGCAGGCCGACCTCCGCATCTGGCAGCTCGGCCACTCCGTCCCCCTCTACCAGCGCCCCGACCTCGTCGCCGTCCGCACCGACCTCCAGGGCGCCGGCGCCTTCGGCCTCACCTGGCCCCGCTTCCAGGACCTCGGCTGGAGCGGCTAGGCCGCGGGCAGCATCCGTTCGACGTCGGCGATGCGCGCCAGCTCGGGGCACTCCCGGCGGGCCCGGGCGAGGGCCTTGCGGGCCTTCTCCGGGCGGCCGTCCGCGATGAGAGCGGCGGCGAGGGAGCAGCACGCCTCGGCGCGCCAGAACGAGGAGCTGACCTGCCGGGAGAGACGGCGGGCCACCCGGACGGCCGTGCGGTTGTCGTTGCGGAACCGGGCGAGGTCGGCGGTGGGAAGGAAGTCGGGGACCAGAGCGGGGTCGCTGATGTTCCACCGGTTGAGGAACGGCTCCAGCCGGGCGCCGGCCAGCTCGGGGGGCAGCTCCCCGGCGTCGGCGTGGCTGATGAGCACCATGCCGATGAGCCAGCACGCCGTACGCTCCTGGCAGCCCCGGTCCAGGTCTTCGAGAACGAGCTCCTGCGCCTGTTCGCACCGACCCTCGGCCAGCGTGATCGCGGCGGCGGTGAGGAGTGCGGGCTCGCCCTCGTCCAGCTTCCGGCGGGCCTCCGGGATCAGGCCCCGGATCAGGAGCCGTTCGGCCTCGACGGCGCTCGGCGACGGGAGGTCGACCTTCACCCCGTTCGCACGGAAGGGAAGGACGAAGACGGCCCAGAGGGAGTCGATCGGCCGGGAGGCGGTGAGTACGGCGGTGGTGACCAGGGTGAAGAGCAAGCCGTAGCCGATGCCCTGGGGCAGACCGGTGCAGGAGGTCGCCAGCCAGGTGCCGAGCCCCCCGTGGAGGGCGAACATCGCGGTGGAGGTGGCCCAGACCCTCAGCCGGACGGCGGGGACCGACTGCTGCCCCCAGGGGATCACGAGCCCGCTCGCCGGGCGCAGGCCGAGTTCGACGGGGACACCGGCGATCGTTCCGCTCCAGATCTTGCGGCCCCGGCCGTACGAGACCGCGTACGCTCGTCCGCCGAAGAGGCGGTGGACGAGCAGGAACCAGAGGTCGCCGAGCGGTTCCTGGCCGATCAGGAAGCCGATCACGCAGCCGAGTGCGGTCCAGGCCGGGAGACCGTCGTGGACGGCGAGGTACAGGGCGGTGGCGCCGGCGGCTCGGAAGGTCCAGGGCAGCGAGGCGAGGATTCGTCGGATCACGGACCGAAGCCTGGCGAAGGCGTCCTCCGGACGTAAGAGAAGTCACTCAGTTGTGATCTTGGTCCCGCCTGAGCAGCCCGTTTCTGCCGCCCTGGGCGGTTCCCCGTACGATAGGGGGAAGCCGAGGCATGTCCAGATGCCCGGTGGGTGGACCGGTAGTAGCAGGCGGAACGGGCGACGGCGACCGACAGGGGTCGCGAGTGCGCGTCACGCAGCCGGGCGCCGCAACCCACGATTCCGGGAGAATCAGCAAGGCATGCCCACGCGCAACGACATCCGTAACGTCGCCATCGTCGCCCACGTCGACCACGGCAAGACCACGCTGGTCGACGCCATGCTCAAGCAGGCCGGCGCCTTCGCCGCCCACCAGCAGCTCGACGACCGCATGATGGACTCGAACGACCTGGAGCGCGAGAAGGGCATCACCATTCTCGCGAAGAACACCGCGGTCAAGTACCACCCCAAGGACGGTGGCGCGCCGATCACCATCAACATCATCGACACCCCGGGCCACGCCGACTTCGGTGGCGAGGTCGAGCGCGGTCTGTCGATGGTGGACGCGGTCGTCCTGCTGGTCGACGCCTCCGAGGGTCCGCTGCCGCAGACCCGATTCGTGCTCCGCAAGGCGCTCACCGCCCGTCTGCCCGTCATCCTCTGCATCAACAAGACGGACCGCCCGGACTCCCGGATCGACGAGGTCATCAACGAGACCTACGACCTGTTCCTGGACCTGGACGCGGACGAGGACCAGATCGAGTTCCCGATCGTCTACGCCTGTGCCCGTGACGGCGTCGCCTCGCTGACCAAGCCGGAGAACGGCACCGTTCCCGCCGACAGCACCAGCCTGGAGCCGTTCTTCTCCACGCTGCTGGAGCACGTCCCGGCCCCGACCTACGAGGCCGACGCGCCGCTCCAGGCCCACGTCACCAACCTGGACGCCGACAACTTCCTCGGCCGCATCGCGCTGCTGCGCGTCGAGCAGGGCGAGCTGCGCAAGGGCCAGACCGTGGCCTGGATCAAGCGCGACGGCAGCATCTCGAACGTGCGCATCTCCGAGCTGCTGATGACCGAGGCGCTCACCCGCAAGCCGGCCGAGGTGGCGGGCCCGGGTGACATCTGCGCCGTCGCCGGCATCGGCGAGATCATGATCGGCGAGACCCTGGCCGACCCGGAGAACCCGATCGCGCTGCCGCTGATCACGGTGGACGAGCCGGCCATCTCGATGACCATCGGCACCAACACCTCGCCGCTCGTCGGCCGCGGTGGCTCGGGCAAGGGCGCGGACGCCAAGGCCGCCGGCAAGGTGGATCGCAAGGTCACCGCCCGCCAGGTGAAGGACCGCCTGGACCGCGAGCTGATCGGTAACGTCTCGCTGCGCGTCCTCGACACCGAGCGCCCGGACGCCTGGGAGGTGCAGGGCCGCGGTGAGCTGGCGCTGGCCATCCTCATCGAGACCATGCGCCGCGAGGGCTTCGAGCTGACCGTCGGCAAGCCGCAGGTGGTCACCAAGCAGGTCAACGGCAAGACCCACGAGCCGGTCGAGCGCCTCACCGTGGACGTGCCGGAGGAGCACATGGGCGCGGTCACGCAGCTCATGGGCATCCGCAAGGGCCGCATGGACAACATGTCGAACCACGGCTCGGGCTGGGTCCGCATGGAGTTCGTCGTGCCGTCGCGCGGTCTGATCGGCTTCCGTACGGAGTTCCTGACCAACACCCGCGGCACCGGCATCGCCCACTCGATCCACGAGGGCCACGAGCCGTGGTTCGGCACGCTGACCACCCGCAACAACGGCTCGCTGGTCGCCGACCGGGCCGGTGTGGTCACCGCCTTCGCGATGACCAACCTGCAGGAGCGCGGCGTGCTGTTCTGTGACCCGGGCACCGAGGTGTACGAGGGCATGATCGTCGGCGAGAACTCGCGTGCCGACGACATGGATGTGAACATCACCAAGGAGAAGAAGCTCACCAACATGCGTTCCTCGAACGCTGACGTGGCCGAGTCGATCGTCCCGCCGCGCAAGCTCTCGCTGGAGCAGTCGCTGGAGTTCTGCCGCGAGGACGAGTGCATCGAGGTGACCCCGGAGACGGTTCGCATCCGTAAGGTCGTTCTCGACCAGAAGGACCGCGGACGTACTGCCTCGCGCGCCAAGAAGGCTTGATCCTGATGGCTTAGACGGCCTTTGGCCGGAATGCCCGCCCCCCTTTCCGTTGGAGAGGGGGGCGAACTTTTTCAACTACTCCAAGTTGTCGGGGCCGCTATTCCGTGAATAGCGCTCATCACGTCAAGACGTCCGCTGAGCGGACGTAACAGTTCGTCATCCGTGACGACTGTCCGTTTGGTGCCTGTCTGGCTATGTCTCATATGTCCGGTTTTCGAAACTAACCGACTGTTCATGTGACCTAATTGAGATCGTCACTGGTCACTTTCGTGTCCGTGCGTGACGGATAGTGGGTCCAGTCAGGCTCGGGTCAAGGGTGAACGCGCAGGGGTGCGCGCCGAAACCACGAGCGCGGACGGCACAGCGGGTCCGGTTTCAACCGTCCGCAGTGCTCTCCTCGTTGCAACGTCGAATTCAGGAGGCACACCGATGCGTGGTGGGAGCCAGGCCAAGTGGGTTGTCGCAGCTGTTGCTGTCGCCCTTGCCGCGACTGCTTGCGGTAGCAACGGAGGCGGCAACTCCTCCAACGGTGGTGGTAGCTCCGACGGTGCTGCCGTCAACCCCGCCGGCGTGTTCAGCTACCAGAGCGGTGAGCCGCAGCGTCCGCTGCAGCCGGCCAACGCCATGGAGAACCAGGGCGGCCGTATCGTCAAGCAGCTGTTCCAGGGCCTCGTCGACTACGACCCGGCGACCGGTGCTCTGCGTAACCAGGTGGCCGACAAGATCGAGACCACCGACGCCAAGCACTTCACGGTCACGCTGAAGTCCGGCTGGACCTTCCACGACGGCACCAAGGTGACGGCGAAGTCTTTCGTGGACTCGTGGAACTGGTCGGCCTACACGGCCAACAACCAGATCAACTCCGACTGGTTCTCGGACATCGTCGGCTACGACGCCGTCCACCCGGAGAAGGGTGACCCGACCGCGAAGGAGATGTCCGGCCTCAAGGTCGTCGACGACACTCACTTCACGATCGACCTGTCCTCCCCGGTCTCGTACTTCACGTACAAGCTCGGCTACTCGGCCTTCTACCCGCTGCCCGAGGGCTTCTTCAAGGACCCGGCCGGCTACGGCGAGAAGCCGGTCGGCAACGGCCCGTACAAGTTCGTGTCGTGGGAGCACAACAAGGCCATCACCCTGGCCGCCTACGACGGCTACGCCGGCACCAACAAGGCGAAGAACGGCGGAATCGTCTTCCGCAACTACACCGCCGGTGAGGCCGCGTACAAGGACCTGATGTCCGACACCCTGGACGTCCTGGACCAGGTCGACTCCACCGACCTGCCCAAGTACAAGGACGACCTGGGCAAGCGCGCCGTCGACCAGCCGCAGGGTGCCATCCAGAACATCTCGTTCGCTCTGTACAACACGGAGTGGACCTCGATGGACAAGGACAAGGCCGCCAAGGTCCGCCAGGGCCTGTCGATGGCGATCGACCGCGACACCATCACCAAGACGGTGCTCAACGGCAACCGCATCCCCGCCGACGCGTTCGTGGCCCCCGGTGTCATGGGCTTCAAGGCCGGCGCCTGTGGCGACGCCTGCAAGTTCGACCCGGCGAAGGCCAAGCAGCTGATCACCGAGGGCGGCGGCGTCCCCGGCGGCAAGATCTCCATCCAGTACAACTCCGACGGTGGTCACAAGGAGTGGGTGGACGCGGTCTGCAACAACATCCGCCAGAACACCGGTGTCGAGTGCCTCGGCGACCCGAAGCCCGACTTCAAGACCTCGCGTGACATCGTCACGAAGAAGCAGGTCAAGAGCATGATGCGTACCGGCTGGGTGCAGGACTACCCGCTGAACGCCAACTTCCTGCGCGATGTCTACGGCACCGGTGCCGCGGCCAACGACGCCGCCTACTCGAGCCCCGAGTTCGACGCGCTGGCCAAGGAGGCCGACGCGGCCACCACGGTCGAGAAGACCGCCGAGCTGTACCAGAAGGCTGAGGCCGTTCTGGCCAAGGACATGCCGGCCATCCCGCTCTGGTACTACAAGACCAGCTCGGGCTACTCGAACAACGTTCAGAACGTGAAGTTCGACTCCTTCGGCAACCCGGTTTACACCGACGTCGAGGTCAAGAAGAAGTAATCGGTCGGCACCGCCTGACCCGGTGACAACGGCCGGTGCCCGTCCATCCCCACAAGGGCGAGGACTGGCACCGGCCGTTGGCACGCCGACTTATCTCTCCGGGTTGACGGGCCCGGCAGAGCCAACATGGAGGCACGATGGGGCGCTTTGTCGCAAGGCGACTGCTCCAGATGATCCCGGTGTTCATCGGAACCACCGCGCTCATCTTTTTCATGGTGCATGTGCTGCCGGGTGACCCGGTGGCCGCGATGTGGGGCGACAAGGCACCGGACCCGGTCCAACTCGCCAACTTCAGGCACCAGTTGGGATTCGACAAGCCGCTGGTCCAGCAGTACCTCGATTACATGGGGAACCTGGTCACCGGCGACTTCGGCAAGACGCTGGGGAACAACCGCCCGGTGCTCGACGTGATCACCGAGGCCCTGCCGGTCACCATCCGGCTGGCGCTGCTGGCGTTCGCCATCGAGATCGTGCTCGGCGTCGGCATCGGCCTGATCTCGGGCCTGCGCCGCGGGAAGCTCTTCGACAAGGGCACCCTGATCCTGACGCTGCTGCTGATCTCGATCCCGGTGCCGGTGTTCGGCTTCGTCCTGCAGACGGTCGTCGGCCAGAACCTGGGCTGGGTCACCCCGACCGTGCAGAACAGCGACGACATCACCCAGTTGATCCTCCCGGCCGTGGTGCTCGGGTCGCTCTCGCTGGCGTACGTCGCACGTCTCACCCGTACCTCCATAGCCGAGAACATCAAGGCCGACTACGTGCGCACCGCGGTGGCCAAGGGCCTGCCGCGACACAAGGTGATCACCACTCACCTGCTGCGCAACTCGCTCATCCCGGTCGTCACCTTCCTCGGCACCGACCTCGGCGCCCTGATGGGCGGCGCGATCGTCACCGAGGGCATCTTCAACGTGAAGGGCGTCGGCAACGCGCTCTTCCACGCGATCAACCAGAAGGAGGGCTCGACGGTCTCCGGGTTCGTCGCCTTCCTGGTGCTCGTGTACCTGGCCGCCGGTTTGATCGTCGACCTGCTCTACGCGGTCCTGGACCCGAGGATTCGTTATGCCTGACCTGACCGAGAAGAAGGACGCGGGGATCCCCTCCCCGCGCGACGCGGCCGTCACGGCCGCCGCCCCCAAGCCGGAGAAGGCCCGCAGCCTCGGCTCCGACGCCTGGCACGACCTGCGCCGCCGGCCGATCTTCGTGATCTCCGCGGTGCTGATCCTGCTGCTGATCGTGATCGCGATCGCCCCGAGCCTGTTCACTTCGGTGGACCCGCGCGCGGCCGACCTGCGCAACCACTACCTGGGCAAGCCGAACTACGGCAACTTCTTCCAGGAGGACTGGTTCGGCTACGACGTCCAGGGCCGTTCGATCTACGCGCGCGTCCTGTACGGCGCCCGCGCCTCGGTCATCGTCGGCATCTGCGTCACCCTCGGCGTGACGATCCTCGGCGGCCTGACCGGCATGCTGGCCGGCTACTACGGCGGCTGGGTCGACACGATCATCTCCCGCCTGACCGACATCTTCTTCGGCATTCCGCTGCTGCTCGGCGCCCTGGTGATCCTCAACGCCTTCACCTCGCGCTCGATCTGGAGCGTGGTGTTCGCGCTGGTCGTCCTCGGCTGGACGCAGATGACCCGCGTCATGCGCGGCTCGGTCATCACCGTCAAGCAGGCGGACTTCGTGACGGCCGCCAAGGCGCTGGGCGCCGGCACCGGCCGGATCATGTTCCGGCACATCCTGCCGAACGCGGTCGCCCCGGTGATCGTCGTCGCCACCATCGCCCTCGGCGGCTACATCGCCCTCGAGGCGACGCTGAGCTTCCTCGGTATCGGCCTCCAGGACCCGACCATCTCGTGGGGCATCGACATCGCCTCCAACCAGAAGTCGATCCGTACGGCGCCGTTCGCCCTGTTCTTCCCCGCCGGCATGCTGAGCCTGACCGTGCTGGCCTTCATCATGCTCGGCGACGCGGTGCGCGACGCCCTCGACCCGAAGCTCCGCTGAGAGAAGAGGTGACGACCCGATGACCACCGTGATCGAGAACAACAACCAGAACAGTGACCGTCTCGAAGTCGGAACCCCGCTCCTGGAGGTCAAGGACCTCCACGTGGAGTTCCACACCCGGGACGGCGTCGCCAAGGCCGTGAACGGCGTCAACTACTCCGTCGCGGCCGGCGAGACCCTCGCCGTCCTCGGCGAGTCCGGCTCCGGCAAGTCCGTGACGGCGCAGACCATCATGGGCATCCTGGACATGCCGCCGGGGAAGATCACCAAGGGTGAGATCCTCTTCCGCGGCAAGGACATGCTCACCATGAGCAACGAGGAGCGGCGCAAGATCCGCGGCCGGAAGATCGCGATGATCTTCCAGGACGCGCTCTCGGCGCTCAACCCGGTCCTGAGCGTGGGCTACCAGCTCGGCGAGATGTTCCGGGTGCACCAGGGTGCCTCCCGCGCCGAGGCCAAGGCCAAGGCCATCGAGCTGATGGACCGGGTGCGCATCCCGGCGGCCAAGGAGCGGGTCAACGACTACCCGCACCAGTTCTCCGGCGGCATGCGCCAGCGCATCATGATCGCCATGGCGCTGGCCCTGCAGCCCGACCTGATCATCGCCGACGAGCCCACCACCGCCCTGGACGTCACCGTCCAGGCCCAGGTGATGGACCTGCTCGCCGAGCTGCAGGCCGAGTACAACATGGGTCTGATCCTGATCACCCACGACCTCGGCGTCGTCGCCGACGTCGCGGACAAGATCGCCGTGATGTACGCCGGCCGGATCGTCGAGACCGCCCCGGTGCACGACCTGTACGCCAACCCGGCGCACCCGTACACCAAGGGCCTGCTCCGCTCGATCCCGCGCCTGGACCAGAAGGGCCAGGACCTCTACGCGATCAAGGGCCTGCCCCCGAACCTGCTCAAGGTCCCGACCGGCTGCGCGTTCAACCCCCGCTGTGACGTCGTCACCGACCTCTGCCGCACCGATGCCCCGGAGCTGCACCAGGTGACCGACAAGGACGGCGTGGAGCTCACCGGCCGCCGCAGCGCGTGCCACCTCTGGAAGGAGACCCTCCATGGCTGAGCCCATCCTGGAGGTCAAGGACCTGGTCAAGCACTACCCGCTGACCCAGGGCGTTCTCTTCAAGAAGCAGGTCGGCGCGGTCAAGGCCGTCGACGGCATCTCCTTCGAGCTGGCCAAGGGCGAGACCCTCGGCATCGTCGGCGAGTCCGGCTGTGGCAAGTCCACGCTGGCCAAGGTGCTGATGAACCTGGAGCGGGCCACCTCCGGCCAGGTGCTGTTCAAGGGCGAGGACATCTCCACGCTGGACGGCGCGGCCCTCAAGGCCGTCCGCCGCAACATCCAGATGGTGTTCCAGGACCCGTACACCTCGCTCAACCCGCGCATGACGGTCGGCGACATCATCGGGGAGCCGTTCGAGATCCACCCCGAGGTGGCGCCCAAGGGCGACCGCCGCAAGGCCGTCCAGGACCTCCTGGACGTCGTGGGTCTGAACCCGGAGTACATCAACCGGTACCCGCACCAGTTCTCCGGCGGCCAGCGCCAGCGCATCGGCATCGCCCGCGGTCTCGCGCTCAAGCCCGAGATCATCATCTGCGACGAGCCGGTCTCCGCCCTGGACGTGTCCGTCCAGGCGCAGGTGATCAACCTGCTCGAGCAGCTGCAGGGCGAGTTCGGCCTCTCGTACATGTTCATCGCGCACGACCTCTCCATCGTCCGGCACATCTCCGACCGCGTCGGCGTGATGTACCTGGGCAAGATGGTCGAGATCGGCTCCGACGAGCAGATCTACGAGAACGCCACCCACCCGTACACCCAGGCGCTGCTCTCCGCCGTGCCGGTGCCGGACCCGACGGCGCGCGAGTCCCGCGAGCGGATCATCCTGAGCGGTGACATCCCCTCGCCGGCCAACCCGCCGTCCGGCTGCCGCTTCCGCACCCGGTGCTGGAAGGCGCAGGACCGCTGCGCGGAGGAGGTCCCGCTGCTGGCGATCCCGACCACGCTGGAGGGCGCGGCCGCCCACGAGTCGGCCTGCCACTTCCCCGAGGTCCGGGAGTCGGCCGCGGCCTGACGTTCCCGTACGACACCCGGAAGGGCCCGCGGCTTCGGCCGCGGGCCCTTCCGCGTTCCCGGCGGGGCCCGACGTCGCGTCAACTCGGCGGGGCGCTCAGGCACCCATCCGGGTGCTCCCGACTCGCGCCGTCGACGGGCCGCGCTTCTCATGGGGTGTGATGCGACACACACCATGAGGAGGGACCTCCATGCCCGTAGCCGTCCGCGCCCGTTGGGTCCTCGCCGCCGCTACCTCCGTGGCCCTGGTTGCCACCGGATGCAGCAGCAGTGGCGGAGGCAGCAGTTCATCGGACGCCAACAAGACGTTCAGCTACCAGAGCAGCGAGCCGCAGAACCCGCTGCAGCCCGCCAACGCGAACGAGGTGGGCGGTGGTCGCATCATCCAGAACCTCTTCAAGGGGCTGGTGGACTACGACCCGAGCAACGCCAAGATCCGCATGCAGGTGGCCGACAAGATCGAGACCACCGACTCGCAGACCTACACCGTCACCCTGAAGGACGGCTGGAAGTTCCACGACGGCACCCCGGTGCACGCCAAGAACTTCGTCGACGCCTGGAACTGGGCGGCGAACCCGAAGAACGCGCAGATCAACAGCTCCTGGTACTCCGACATCGAGGGCTACAAGGACGTCCACCCGACGAACGGGCAGCCGACCACCGACAAGATGTCCGGCCTGACCGTCACCGACGACCTGCACTTCACGGTCAAGCTGATCAACAAGGTCTCGTACTTCGAGTACAAGCTCGGCTACATCGCCTTCGCGCCGCTGCCGGACGGCTTCTTCAAGGACCCGGCGGGCTACGGGCAGAAGCCGGTGGGCAACGGCCCGTACCAGTTCGTCAGCTGGACCCACAACACCCAGGTCGTCACCAAGGCGTTCCCGGACTACCAGGGCGTGGACAAGCCGAAGAACGGCGGTGTCGTCTTCAAGATGTACACCACGTCCGAGGCGGCCTACGCGGACCTCCAGTCCAGCAACCTGGACGTGATGGACCAGGTGCCGCCCTCCGCGCTGGCCACGTACAAGAACGACCTCGGCGACCGGGCGATCGACGCCCCGCAGGGCGCCATCCAGAACATCGGCTTCACCCTCTACCAGGCCGACTGGAGCGCCCCCGACAAGGCCAAGGTGCGCCAGGGCCTGTCCATGGCGATCGACCGGGACACCATCACCAAGACGGTGCTCCAGGGCTCCCGCAAGCCCGCCAGCGCCTGGGTGGCCGAAGGCGTCGAGGGCTACAAGGACGGCGCCTGCGGCGACTTCTGCAAGTTCGACCCGGCCAAGGCCAAGCAGCTGATCCAGGAGGGCGGCGGCGTCCCCGGCAACAAGCTGACGATCACGTACAACGCGGACGGCGGCCACAAGGAGTGGGTGGACGCGGTCTGCAACTCGATCCGGCAGAACACCGGCGTGGACTGCCTCGGTGACCCGAAGGCGGACTTCAAGACCGCGCGCGCCGCGATCACCGGGCACACCGTCAACGGCGCCTTCCGCACCGGCTGGGTGCAGGACTACCCGCTGAACGCCAACTTCCTCAACGAGGTGTACCGCACCGGCGCGGCCTCCAACGACTTCGGCTACAGCGACCCGAAGTTCGACGAGGCCGCCACCAAGGCCGACGAGGCGGCCAGCGTCGCCGACACGGTCAGCGGCTACCAGCAGGCGGAGGCCGTGCTGCCGAGCGGGATGCCGGCCATCCCGCTCTGGTACTACCGCACCAACTCCGGCTACTCCTCCAAGGTGCAGAACGTGAAGTTCGACTCCTTCGGCAACCCGGCCTGGACCCAGGTCGAGGTCAAGGGCTGATCCTTCACTCCCGCCGGGCCCCGCCCTCCCCGCCCCCGTGCGGAGGGCGGGGCCCGGCCCTCCCGGCCGACCGGCCCGGCCGGCCGCCCCTAGGAAGGAGGCTCGGATGGGCAGTTACGTGCTGCGGCGGGTGCTGCAGATGATCCCGGTGTTCTTCGGCGCCACGCTGCTGATCTTCCTGATGGTCTACTCGCTGCCGGGCGACCCGGTGGCGGCGCTCTTCGGCGAGAAGGCCGCCGACCCGGCCACGGTCGCCAGCCTGAAGCACCGGTACTTCCTCGACCAGCCGCTCTGGAAGCAGTACCTGCACTACATGGGGAACCTCTTCCAGGGGGACTTCGGCACCAGCTTCACCGGGCGGTCGGTCGCGGACATCATGAAGGACGCCTTCCCGGTGACGATCCGGCTGGCGCTGATGGCCTTCGTCTTCGAGATGGTCCTGGGCCTCGCGCTCGGCGTGCTCTCGGGGCTGAAGCGCGGCAGCATCGCGGACACCCTGGTGCTGGTCCTGACCCTGGTGGTCATCTCGGTGCCGGTCTTCGTACTGGCGTACATCGCGCAGACGATCTTCGCGACGAACCTGGGCTGGGTCACCCCGACCGTGCAGGACTCCCGCGACCTGTCCCAACTCGCGCTGCCCGCCGTGGTGCTGGGCTCGCTCTCACTCGCGTACGTGGCACGGCTCACCCGGACCTCCATCGGCGAGAACCTGCGGGCCGACTACATCCGCACGGCGGTGGCCAAGGGCCTGCCCCGGCGGACCGTCATCGTGCGCCACCTGCTGCGCAACTCGCTGATCCCGGTGGTCACCTTCCTCGGCACCGACCTCGGCGCGCTGATGGGCGGGGCGATCGTGACCGAGGGCATCTTCAACGTGCAGGGCGTCGGCAACGTCCTGTACCGGGCCATCAACCAGAAGGAGGGCCCGACCGTGGTCGGCATCGTGACCGTCCTGGTGATCGTCTACCTGGTCGCCAGCCTGCTCGTCGATCTGATCTACGCGGTCCTGGACCCGAGGATTCGCTATGCCTGACATCCATGACGAGGACTCGCTCAAACCGAACCCCAAGCCCGGCGTCTCCCACCTCGACTACGCCGGCGAACAGGGCATGGCCGTCGAACAGGAGACCCTGGTCGAGCGGAGCGCCGAGAAGCGCGAGGAGGCCAGGAGCCTCTGGGGCGACGCCTGGCGGGACCTGCGCCGGCGGCCGATCTTCCTGATCTCGGCGGTGCTCATCCTGCTGCTGGTCATCATGGCGATCTTCCCGTACGCGTTCACCGACACCGACCCGCGCAAGGCCGACCTGGTGCACGACTACCTGCGCCGGCCCGACTACGGGGACGTCTTCGGCGGCGGCTGGTTCGGCTACGACGCCCAGGGCCGCTCGATCTTCGCCCGGGTCGTGTACGGTGCCCGGGCCTCGATCACCGTCGGCATCTTCGTCACCGCCGCCGTCACCGTGCTCGGCGGGCTGACCGGCATGGTCGCCGGGTACTTCGGCGGCGCCGTCGACGCGGTGATCTCCCGGATCGTCGACATCTTCTTCGGCATCCCGCTGCTGCTCGGCGCCCTGGTGCTGCTCAACGCCTTCGCCACCCGCACGGTGTGGAGCGTGGTCGTCGCCCTGGGCGTGCTCGGCTGGACGCAGATCGCCCGCGTCATGCGCGGCGCGGTGCTGACCGTCAAGCAGGCGGACTACGTGGTCGCCGGGCGGGCGCTCGGTGCCGGTACGGGCCGGCTGATGTTCCGGCACATCCTGCCGAACGCGATCGCCCCGGTGATCGTCGTCGCCACCATCGCCCTCGGCGGCTACATCGCCACGGAGGCGACGCTGAGCTTCCTCGGCATCGGCCTGCAGGACCCGACCATCTCCTGGGGCATCGACATCTCCTCCGCCCAGAAGGTGATCCGCACGGCCCCGTACGTGCTGTTCTTCCCGGCCGCGGCGCTGTCCGTCACGGTGCTGGCCTTCATCATGCTGGGCGACGCCGTGCGCGACGCCCTCGACCCGAAGCTTCGCTGAGCGAAGGGGAGCGCCTCGTGAGTACAGCTGTGGACAAGACCCCCGGGCGGGAGCGGGGGGCTCCGGACGACGGGCCCCTGCTCGACGTCAGGGACCTGCACGTGGAGTTCGTCACCCGGGACGGCGTGGCCAAGGCCGTCAACGGCGTGAACTACAGCGTCCGGGCGGGGGAGACGCTGGCGGTGCTCGGCGAGTCGGGCTCGGGCAAGTCGGTGACGGCGCAGGCGATCATGGGCATCCTGGACATGCCGCCGGCCCGGATCCCGCGCGGGGAGATCCGCTTCCGCGGCCGGGACATGCTGACGATGGGCAAGGAGGAGCGGCGCAGGATCCGCGGCCGGAAGATCGCGATGATCTTCCAGGACGCGCTCTCGGCGCTCAACCCGGTGCTCAGCGTGGGCTTCCAGCTCGGCGAGATGTTCCGGGTGCACCAGGGCGCCTCGCGGGCCGAGGCCAAGGCCAAGGCCGTCGAGCTGATGGACCGGGTGCGCATCCCGGCGGCCAAGGAGCGGGTGAACGACTACCCGCACCAGTTCTCCGGCGGCATGCGCCAGCGCATCATGATCGCGATGGCCCTGGCGCTGGAACCCGACCTGATCATCGCGGACGAGCCGACCACCGCCCTGGACGTCACCGTGCAGGCCCAGGTCATGGACCTCCTGGCGGAGCTGCAGTCCGAGTTCCACATGGGGCTGATCCTGATCACCCACGACCTGGGGGTGGTCGCCGACGTCGCCGACAAGATCGCGGTGATGTACGCCGGGCGGATCGTCGAGACCGCGCCCGTGCACGAGCTGTACGCGCGGCCGGCACACCCGTACACCCGGGGCCTGCTGGAGTCGATCCCGCGCCTGGACCAGAAGGGCCAGGAGCTCTACGCGATCAAGGGCCTGCCGCCCAACCTGCTGCGGATCCCGCCGGGCTGCGCGTTCAACCCGCGCTGCCCGCGCGCCCAGGACCGCTGCCGGGCGGAGATCCCGGAGCTGTTCCCCGTCGCCGAGGACGACGGGACGCCGCTGGAGGGGCGCGGCAGTGCCTGCTTCTTCTGGAAGGAGACCCTCCATGACCGTTAACGGGGCCAGTGCGCTGGGCGCGACGGTGCCCGAGGAGGCCGTCTTCGCCCAGGAGGTGCCCAAGGGCGAGCCGATCCTCGAGGTCCGCGGCCTGATCAAGCACTTCCCGCTCACCCAGGGCGTGGTGTTCAGGAAGCAGGTCGGGGCGGTGAAGGCCGTCGACGGGGTCGACTTCGACCTGATGCAGGGCGAGACCCTGGGCATCGTCGGCGAGTCCGGCTGCGGGAAGTCCACGCTGGCCAAGGTGCTGATGAACCTGGAGCCGGCCACCGGAGGGTCCGTCCGCTACAAGGGGGAGGAGATCTCCCGGCTGACCGGCAGCGCGCTGAAGGCCGTCCGGCGCAACATCCAGATGGTGTTCCAGGACCCGTACACCTCGCTCAACCCGCGCATGACGGTCGGCGACATCATCGGGGAGCCGTTCGAGATCCACCCCGAGGTGGCGCCCAAGGGCGACCGCCGCAAGGCCGTCCAGGACCTCCTGGACGTGGTCGGGCTCAACCCCGAGTACATCAACCGGTACCCGCACCAGTTCTCCGGCGGGCAGCGCCAGCGCATCGGCATCGCCCGGGGGCTGGCGCTCCGGCCGGAGATCATCATCTGCGACGAGCCGGTCTCCGCCCTGGACGTGTCGGTGCAGGCGCAGGTGATCAACCTGCTGGAGCAGCTGCAGGGGGAGTTCAACCTCTCGTACATGTTCATCGCGCACGACCTCTCGATCGTGCGGCACATCTCCGACCGGGTCGGCGTGATGTACCTGGGGAAGCTGGTCGAGATCGGCAGCGACACCGAGATCTACGACCACGCGACGCACCCCTACACCCAGGCGCTGCTCTCCGCCGTGCCGGTGCCGGACCCGGGCGCGCGGGAGTCGCGGGACCGGATCGTACTCACCGGGGACGTGCCCTCGCCGGCCAACCCGCCCTCGGGGTGCCGGTTCCGGACGCGGTGCTGGAAGGCGCAGGACCGGTGCGCGGTGGAGGTGCCGCTGCTGGCGGTGCCCTCGTGGCTGGAGGGGCGGGCGGCGCACGACTCGGCCTGCCACTTCGCGGCGGAGCGTACGAACGGTGGGGAGAGCGCCGCCGAGTAGGGCGGCCGTTGAATCGAGGAGGGCGCGTTCCCGGATCGGGGGCGCGCCCTTCGCCGTGATGGAACCGAAATCAACCGTGGGCTCGCCAAGTGCGGCCCGCTCCCTGATAGTTGCTCTGCTGGTCGCTCTGCGCCCGGCGACGGTCGGGCCGTGCGGACAAGGGGGCGGGTCATGGACGACGCGGTGCAGGTGGTCGGCGGTGGGCGGGAGCGACTGGTGCCCGGGACGCCGTTGCTGGAGGTCGAGGACCTGCACGTGGAGTTCGTCACCCGGGACGGCGTGGCCAAGGCCGTCAACGGGGTCACCTACTCGGTCGCCGCCGGGGAGACGCTGGCGGTGCTCGGCGAGTCCGGCTCGGGCAAGTCGGTGACGGCGCAGGCGATCATGGGCATCCTGGACATGCCGCCGGGCAGGATCACCGCCGGGCGGATCCTCTTCCGGGGCCAGGACCTGCTCACGATGCCCTCCAGGGACCGCCGTTCCGTCCGGGGCCAGCGGATCGCGATGATCTTCCAGGACGCGCTCTCCGCCCTCAACCCGGTGCTCAGCGTGGGCTACCAGCTCGGCGAGATGTTCCGGGTGCACCAGGGCCTGACCAGGTCGGAGGCCCGGGACAAGGCCGTCGCGCTGATGGACCGCGTCCGCATCCCGGCGGCCCGGCAGCGGGTGGGCGACTACCCGCACCAGTTCTCCGGCGGCATGCGCCAGCGCATCATGATCGCCATGGCGCTCAGCCTCCAGCCCGACCTGATCATCGCGGACGAGCCGACCACTGCCCTGGACGTCACCGTGCAGGCCCAGGTCATGGACCTGCTGGCCGAGCTGCAGTCCGAGTTCCGGATGGGGCTGATCCTCATCACCCACGACCTGGGCGTGGTGGCCGACGTCGCCGACAAGATCGCGGTGATGTACGCCGGGCGGATCGTCGAGACCGCGCCCGTGCGCGACCTGTACGCCCGCCCGGCGCACCCGTACACCCGGGGGCTGCTGGACTCCATCCCGCGCCTGGACCAGAAGGGCCGCAACCTGCACGCGATCAAGGGCCTGCCGCCGAGCCTGCTGAAGCTGCCGGAGGGCTGCGCCTTCCACCCGCGCTGCCCGCGCGCCCAGGACCGCTGCCTGAGCGAAGCGCCGGCGCTGGCGCCGGTGGTGGCCGAGGACGGCCGCGAGCTGCCGGGCCGGCACAGCGCCTGCCACTACTGGCGGGAGACGCTGCGCGGGGCGGAGACCTCTACGTCGTGACCTCTGCTTCGTGACCTCTACGCCGTGACCCCTGCTCCGTGACCTCTCCTGGGTGACCGCTACTTCGTGAAGCCGACGTTCTCCCAGACGATGTCGGACAGCCCCTGCGCGCCGATGTTGGCGAGCTCGGGCTTGGCGCCGTACAGCTGCGGGCGCTGGTAGAGCGGCAGGATGCCCGCCACCTTCCACAGCTCGGCGTCGGCCTGGTTGATCGCCTCGGAGGCGGAGGCCGCGTCGGGCGCGGCGGCGGCCCGGTCGAGGGCGGCGTCGACGGCCGGGCTGCCCGCGCCGACGTGGTTGGTGCCGCCGTTCTGGGCGAAGTTGGAGCGGCTGCCGCTGGCGGGGAACGGGGTGCCCATCAGGGAGTAGGCCGCGATGTCGAAGTCGTTGCGGTTGACGTACTTGTCGAAGAACTCGTTGATGGGGGCCGTCACCGTGGTGACCTTGACGCCGACGTCCTTGAGCATCCTGGTGGCGCTCGCGGCCTCGTTCTGGGCCTGGGTGACGCCGGCCGGGATGACCATGCGCAGGTTCAGCTCGCGGCCGTCCTTCCTCCGGACGTCGCCGTCCACCTTCCAGCCCGCCGCGTCCAGCTTGCGGGCGGCCTCGGCGGGGTCGTAGCGGGCCAGGCCCAGGGAGTTGTCGCGGTAGGCGTTCTGGTTGGCGACCAGCAGGTGGTTGTTGAGCGGGACGGCGGGCCAGTCCAGTCCGCCGAGGTCGGCGCGGATGACGGTGTCCCGGTTGATCGCCTGGAAGACGGCCTGGCGCACCGTCGCGTCGGAGAGCGCGGGGGTGCGGGTGTTGAGGGTGAACTGGCGGAAGTCCGGGCCGCCGGCGCGGCGGACGGCGGCGCCCTTGGTGTTCCGGACGGTCTGGTAACCGGCCACGTCGGGGCCGATGTTGACGAGGTCGATGTCGCCGCGGGCGAAGGCGGCGGGCATGGCGTCGGGCAGCATGACGTGGAAGACGATCCGGTCCAGCATCGGCTTGTCGCCCCACCAGGAGGGGTCGGCGACCAGGCTGACGGTCTGGGTGGTGCGGTCGAGCTTCTCCACCTTGAACGGGCCGGCGGTGACCGGGATCGCGTCCAGGTAGGCGGAGTTGAACTGCTCGGGGGTGGAGAGCAGGGAGGCCGGCATCAGCGGGGCGTTGGCGGCGCCGTTGAACATCGACTGCCACTCGTTGAAGGGGCGGTCGAAGGTCATCACCGCCTGGAAGTCGTCCTTGCCGGGCGCCACGGAGGAGACCAGCTCGAAGCCGGTGCTGCTGGACGGCTTGTAGGCCGGGTCCTTGCCGTTCAGCGCCTTCCAGTTGGCCTCGATGTCGCGCCAGGTGATCGGGGTGCCGTCCGACCAGTGGGCCTTCGGGTTGAGCGTCCAGGTGACCACCTGGCGGCCGTCCTTGACCTCGGCGCGCGCGTCCAGGAGGTAGGCCGGGTTGGCGGTCTGGGTGCCGGCGGAGTCCGAGCGGAAGAAGGTCGGCAGCAGCGGCTTGGTGACGCTGATGGTCGAGGTCTCGCTGCCGTCCGTATGGACCGGCGACCACTGGTGGGAGAACTGCGGGATCGCCAGGTTCAGGGTGCCGCCGCGGCGCAGCTGGGCGCGGTCGTGCGGGTTGATGTCGATCGAGGTGAGCTTCGGCGCGGCGGCCGCGCCCGGCACGGCGTCCCCGCCCCCGCCGCTGCCGTCGCCCTGGCCGGAGGCGCAGGAGCAGAGCGTGAGGGAGAGCGTGACGGCGGTCAGACCGGCGAGCAGCGCCGTCCGGTGGTGCTGGAGGCGGCGGGCCATCGGCGTGCTCCCGGGGTGGTGGTGACGGAAGGTGAGGCGTCACATCTTGCTGACCAGGAGGTGGAGTTGTCGAGTAGTGGGGCCCGTCGTAACCGATCGGATACGACGGGCCCGAACTACCGGAGGTGCGCTCGTCAGGCGACGGTGAACTTGAAGGTGCGGTCCTTGTCGCCGGTCTTGTCGAACAGCGAGCCGACGGCGTCCGCGACGTCCTGCGGGGTGATCGCCGCGCTCTGGCCGTTCTTCTTGACCTTCACCTTGTCGAACACGCCGCCCAGCTGGCCGTTCAGCGCGTCCAGGTCCCACTTGGGCACGATCCTGCCGGAGGCGTCCGGCACGAGGGTGAGGACCTTGGCGGCGGTCTTGGGGCCGAAGTCCCAGGACTTGGCGCCGGCGACGAGGTGGATCTTCCCGCTGGTCACCTGCTTGCCGAGGCCGTCCGCGGCGGCCTGGAGGGCCTGGGTGGAGACCTTGGGCTGGGCGGCCGTCAGGGCGAGCGCGACGGGCTGCTCGGGCTTGCCGGCGGCGCGGTCGCGGTACGCCTGCTCGACGGCGTCCAGGGCGTTGGCCGGGTCGACGGACTGGCCCGCCTTGCCGGGCACCACGACCGGGTCGCCGGTGTCGGAGAACTTGACGTAGCCCTCCTGCAGGCCCTGGCCGGAGCCGGCGGCCAGCGAGTCCAGCGCGGCCTTGAGCTTGGCGCGGTCGACCTTCACCTGGGGGGAGACGGCCTTGTTGCCGCCCTTGATCGACTTGATGACGTCGACCGGGTTGTAGCTGTGCTGGGCGAGGCCGTCCACGGTGGCCGTGGTGTCGAAGCCCAGACCGGCCGCGGTCGGGTCGAGGTCCACGCTCTGGTCGCCGATCTTGAGCTTGAGCGGCAGGGCGCCGGTCTTGCCGATCGACTCGTCCAGCGCGTGGATCGCCTGGTCGCGGCTGTTGCCGCCGATGTCGGTGCCGAGCACGACGGTGCCCTTGGGGACGTCCGACTGGTTGAGCATCAGGCCGGTGCCGTACGCGGCGGCGCCGAGGAACAGCACGGCGCTGAGGGCGTAGACGCCGAGCTTGACGACCTTCTTGCCGCCGCCGCCCTTCTTCTTGCCCTTGTCGCCCTTGGCGGGAGCCTCGGACTTGGGGGCCGCGGGGGCGGGCACCGGGGAGGGCGCGGCTGCCGCGGGGGGCGGGGTCGGGCCGTTCGGGGCGCCCGGGCCGGCCGGGGGTACGGGCAGCGGGAGGGCCTCGGTGGCCTCCGGGTCGGGGCCGTTCGAGTGCGGACGGCCGGCGGCGCCCGGCGGGTTGGGGAACAGCGAGCCGGGGGCGGGGGCCTGGGGGGCGAACGCGTCCTGGCCGGGCTGGCCGGGCTGGCCGGTGCGCTGGGTGCCGAAGGGGTCGGTGCCGGTCGGAGCCGAGGCGAACAGGCCCGGCTGCTGGCGGCCCTCGGCCGGGCGGGGGGCGCCGTTCCGGCCGGGTATCGAGCCGGGCGCGCGGGCGCCGTCGCGGATCGGCTCGAAGCCGTCGACGGAGGTGTCCTCCGGGTCCGGCGCACCGGCCGTGGGGCCCTGCGGGCGGCCCTGGGCGCCCTGGTGGCCCTGTTCGGGCTGGGGGCGGCCGGGGCGGGGTCCGCGCGCGGGGGCGCCGGCGGCGAACGGGTCGGAGCGGTAGACGCCGTCCTCGACCGGGGCCTCGGAGCCGTACGGCGCGGCGGGGGCGCCGGCCTGACGCGGGGCCGGGTGGGGGGCCTTGGCCTGGGCGGGCACCGGACGGCCGCCCGGCCGGGCCTGGCCCGTACCACCGGGGGAGGGGCGGTGGCCGGCGGCCGGGGAAGCCTGGGGGCGCGCCTCGGCGGCGGGCGCGGCCTGGGCCTGCGGCGCGCCGGGGGCGGCCGGGGCGGCGGCCGGCACGGGCTCGCCGGGCTGGGCCTTCTTCTGCCGCGGCCGGAACCAGGCGCCGGTCGACTCGGCCTCGGAGGTCGCGGGCGGGATCGGCGGGATCTGCCACTCCGGCGGCAGGTTCGGCGGCGTGGCCGCGCGGCCGGTCTCGCCCTCCATCACGCCGATGACGGGCGAGGCGGTCGCGGAGCGGTGGCGGGGGCCGCCGGGCTCGGCGGCCGGGGCCTCCTCGGCCGGGGCGTCCTCGTTCTTGACGGTGCTGCGGACGACGACCGGCGGGATCGGGCGCGAGCCGGGGATGTTGATCCGCACCCGGGTCGTCAGCGTGGTCTCGTTCTTGGGACCGTCGTCCTCGCCGCCCGACGCGGCGCCCTGGGCGGCACCGGCCGCGGACCGGTCGCCGTCGAACGGGGTGCCGTAGGGCGGGGTGCCCGACGGGTAGGCGTCCGGACCCGTGCGCCGGGGCGTCGGGTTGGCGTTGTCAGATTCGCGGCTGCTCAATGCTGCTCTGCTCCGGGTTCGCGGGCGGGCCGTGCGGCGCGACCGCGGTTCGTGGTCGCCGGGCCTGGGGTGGGTCTCACAGGTGTTCGCTCAGGCGGGCGGCGGTCGGGTACGACGTTCTGCGGGACCACCATACTGGGAAGAACCGAGCGGCGAACGGCTTCGGACAGATCCTGATACGTCCGAATCCTCCCGTATGAGAGTACGGCCGAACGGTCCTGACTGCGCGTCGCGTGCGGTACCGTACGCGGCCCCGCTCCAGATCAGCGCGGCGGGCCCGGCACCCCCGGGAACCAGCTGGCGCGGGTGGGCAGGGTGGCGCAGATCACGCCCAGTACCGAACCCGCGAACAGCCAGGCCAGGGACGTGGCGTTGGACCAGAGCACGTTGTCGCCCTCCGGTCGGGGGACCATCACCATCAGCATCGCCAGGAACCAGCCGGCCGCCGGGCACGCGGCGCCCAGCCGGGTGCCGGTGATCCGCAGGCCCGCGTAGAAGGTCGCGGCGGTGGCGGCCAGGGCGAGCAGGACCCCCACCGGTGGCCACAATGCCTGCACGAATGCTCCGCACACCGACACCGCGACGCCGAGGGCGAAGAACATCACGTACACCGCGATCCGGGCGGCGCGCGGCGGCTGGGCCTCGGCGAGGCGGTGCTCGCGGGTGCCGAGTACGGCGACCGTCAGCGAGCGGCGCTGCGGGGCGGGGCGGGCCTTGTCGGTCTTGCCGGTCCTGTCGGCCTCGCCGACTCCGGGGACCCTGTCGGCCCTGCCGGTCTTGCCAGTCTTGCCGGTCCTGACAGTCCTGTCGGCGGGCCTGCTCATCGGGCGCTCCCCTCGGTCTGGGCCTCGGCCTCGGCGGGGGCCCCGCTGGACGCCCCGGTGTCCAGGCCCGCGAACAGGTCGTCCTCCGGGGCCGATCCGGCCCGGCCGCGCGCCAACTCGTAGTACTCGGTGGTGAGCAGCGGCTGGCCGAGGTCGTTGGAGAGGGCGAAGGAGTCGCCGTCCACGGTGATCTGGGTGGCGTGCGCGGCCATCGCCGCGGCCTTGCTCCCGGCGTACGCGGAGCCGTCGACGGCGGTGGTGATCCGGGCGTCGTCCACCACCCCGGGGAGGTCGTCGATCGCGGCGACACCGGGGAAGGCCCCCCGGGCGGCCGTCCTCGCGAGCGCGGCCTCGACCACCGTGCGGGGCAGCCGGTTCCAGTACACCTTGGCGATCTGCCAGGCCGGGCCCAGCTCCGGGCGGAACTCCGCGTCCGCGGCCAGCTCGTGGGCGCGCATCGCGACCCGGTGCGCCTGGATGTGGTCAGGGTGGCCGTAGCCGCCGTTCCCGTCGTACGTGACCAGCACCTGCGGCCGCGTCTCGCGGATCACCGCGACCAGGTGGGCGGCCGCCTCGTCGACCCCGGCCCGCCAGAAGCAGCCGGGAACGTCGTTGTCGGGTACGCCCATCATCCCGGAGTCGCGGTAGCGGCCCGGCCCGCCGAGGAAGCGGAAGTCGGTGACGCCGAGGACGCGCATCGCCTCGGTCAGCTCGCCGATCCGGTACGGGCCGAGGGTGTCGTCCCGATCGGCCGTCAGGTGGGCCAGCTCCGGCGGGATCACCTCGCCGCCCTCGCCGAGGGTGCAGGTCACCAGCGTGACCTGCGCGCCCTCGGCGGCGTACCGGGCCATGGTGGCGCCGTTGCCGATCGACTCGTCGTCGGGGTGTGCGTGCACCAGGAGCAGGCGGCGGCCGGTAGTCGCGGTCATGGGAGGAAGCCTAACGACCACGGGTGAGGGGTCAGAGCTTGAGGCCGTTGATCATTCCGGCCAGGTTGCTGGTGACCTGGCTGATGGACGGGGCGATCGAGCTGGACGCCAGGTAGAAGCCGAGCAGCGCGCAGACGATCGCGTGCGCCAGCTTCAGGCCGGAGCGGCGGATCAGCACCACCACGATGATCAGCATCAGCACGACGGCGGAGATGTTCATGGCCATGTCGGCTCGTACCCCTCTCGGGTGCGCCGCCCCGGGGAGGGCGACGGTGGGACCGTACGGAACGCGGGGCCGGGTGACCGGCGGCGGGACGGGCCGACGATCACTCGCTCGACCAGTCATACCCGATGGGTAAGGGGAGCATTACATTCGGTGAGTCCGCGCGCGCCGGGGCGTCGGGGCACTCGCGGAGCGCATGGGCCGGTCGGAGGGTGTTTGCGCCCCTTTGGGGCGTACTCGCGAAGGATGCTCCGAACGAGTGATCAGGACGCCCGCGGTGGTGGGGGTACGGCGTCGTAGGGTCTGGTGCCATGACCTCCCACACCCCTGCGGACACCTTCCCCCGGCAGTACGCGCGGACCCTGCGCTACACCGTCGGCGCGCCCCGGTCGTTCTCCGTCGCACCGGACGGATCGCGGGTCGCCTTCCTTCGCTCGAAGTCCGGCGGCGACAAGGCCAACCTGCTGTGGAGCCTCGACACCGCCACCGGCGAGGAGCGGATCGCCGCCGACCCGGCCGTGCTGCTCGGCGGCGGCGAGGAGGACCTCTCGCCCGCCGAGAAGGCCCGCCGCGAGCGCAGCCGCGAAGGCTCCGCCGGCATCGTCGGCTACGCCCTGGACGCCGCCGGCCGCCTGGCCGCCTTCGCCCTCTCCGGCCGGCTCTTCACCGCCGACCTGACCACCGGCGCCACCGCCGAACTGCCCGCCCGCGGCCCGCTCGTCGACCCGCGCCCCGCGCCGGACGGCAGCGTCGTCGCGTACGCCAACACCGCCGGCGAGCTGCGGATCACCCGCACCGACGGCGGCGGCGACCGGGCGCTCGCCGAGCCGGACGGGCCGAACGTCACCTGGGGGCAGGCCGAGTTCATCGCCCAGGAGGAGATGAGCCGCGACCGCGGCTTCTGGTGGTCCCCCGACAGCCGCCGGCTGCTCGTCGAGCGCGCCGACGACACCCCGGTGCGCCGCTGGTGGATCGCCGACCCGGCCAACCCGCAGAGCGAGCCCGCCGAGGTCGCCTACCCGGCGGCGGGCACCGCCAACGCCGAGGTCGGGCTCTGGGTGTTCGACCTGGACGGCGGGCGCACCGAGGTCGACTGGGACCGTACGGCGTTCCCGTACCTCGCCCGGGTCCACTGGTCCGCCGGCGGGGTGCCGCTGCTGCTCGTCCAGTCCCGCGACCAGCGCACCCAGCGGATCCTGGGCCTCGACGTGGCCACCGGCGCCACCGAGGTGCTGCACGAGGAGAAGGACGAGGTCTGGCTGGAGGTCTTCGACGGCGCCCCGGCCTGGACTCCGGACGGGAAGCTGGTCCGGATCTCCGACGAGGGAGGCATTCGGGCGCTGGTGGTCGGCGACCAGGCCGTCACCGGGGCCGACCTGCACGTGCGGTCCGTCGTCGCCGTGACGGCCGAGGAGGTGTTCTTCTCCGCCTCCGGCGGCGCCGAGGAGACCGACCCCGAGCCCGGCTGGATCGCCGTCGGCCGGATCGGCCACGACGGCAAGCGCCTCGCCTGGGAGTCCACCAACGGCCGCCCGTTCACCTCCGTCACCAGCGCCGTGCACGCGGGCGGGATCACCGTGCGGGCCACCGCCGAGCCGGACCTGCCCGGCAGCCTCGTCCAGGTCGCCCGCGACCTGCCCGAGGGCGTGGTCGTCGACGACGCGGCCGTCATCGCCTCCCACGCCGAGAAGCCGGTCCTCACCGCGCGCCCCGTCTTCCGCTTCGCCGGGGAGCGCCGCATCCCCAGCGCCGTCTTCCTGCCCACCGGCTACGACCGCGAGCGCGACGGGCTGCTGCCCGTCCTCATGGACCCGTACGGCGGCCCGCACGGCCAGCGCGTCGTCCAGGCGCACAACCCGCACCTCAACTCGCAGTGGTTCGCCGACCAGGGCTTCGCCGTCGTCGTCGCGGACGGGCGCGGCACGCCCGGGCGCGGGCCGGCCT
Organism: Kitasatospora sp. NPDC051170; assembly: GCF_044455705.1. Lineage (NCBI taxonomy): Bacteria > Bacillati > Actinomycetota > Actinomycetes > Kitasatosporales > Streptomycetaceae > Kitasatospora > Kitasatospora sp. NPDC051170. Next base: position 517,890 of record NZ_JBITFA010000002.1, read on the forward strand.
GGGAGAAGGCCATCGCCTTCGACTTCGCCGGCGCCACGCTGGACGACCAGGCCGACGCGCTGAAGGCGCTCGCCGAGGAGTTCCCGCTCGACCTCGGCCGGGTCGCCATCCGCGGCTGGTCCTACGGCGGCTACCTCTCCGCGCTCGCCGTGCTGCGCCGCCCCGACGTCTTCCACGCGGCCGTCGCCGGGGCGCCCGTCACGGACTGGGAGCTGTACGACACCCACTACACCGAGCGCTACCTCGGCGACCCGAACGAGCGGCCGGACGTCTACGCCGCCAACTCGCTGAGCGGCTACGCGGCCGGGCTGGAGCGCCCGCTGATGATCATCCACGGCCTCGCCGACGACAACGTGGTGGCCGCCCACACGCTGCGCCTGTCCTCCGCGCTGCTCGCGGCGGGCCGCCCGCACACCGTGCTGCCGCTGTCCGGCGTCACGCACATGACGCCGCAGGAGGAGGTCGCGGAGAACCTGCTGCTGCTCCAGGTCGACTTCGTGAAGCGCGCGCTGGGCATCTGACCAGCGCGTTCGGAGGCCGGTACCCCGTGACCGGGGTACCGGCCTCCGGCATGACATCCGTCATACCGAAGCCACGACGGCCGACACTGCCGCCCGTACCCGCCCGCGCGGGACTCTGAGGTGGTGCGAACAGCACCGATGCGACAGCGACAGGGGAGAGGAGCGGTTCCGATGGTTGCCGAAGTGGCCGCCTTCCGGGGTGTGGGCAAGAGCTACGGGCGGGTGCGGGCCGTGGACGGGCTGGACCTCGTGCTGAGGCCGGGCGAGACCGTCGCCCTGCTCGGGCCGAACGGCGCCGGCAAGTCCACCAGCCTGGATCTGCTGCTCGGCCTGCGCGAGCCCGACCAGGGTGCCGTCACCCTGTTCGGCGGATCGCCGCGGGCCGCGATCGAGGCCGGCCGGGTCGGCGCGATGCTGCAGAGCGGCGGGCTGATGGCCGACGTCAAGGTCCGCGAGATCGTGCGGTTCGCCTGCGACGTGCACCCGCGCGGTCGGTCGGTCACGGGGGTGCTGACCGACGCCGGGATCACGGAGCTCGCGGAGCGCAGGGTCGACAAGCTCTCCGGCGGCCAGGAGCAGCGCGTGCGCTTCGCCCTGGCCATCGCGGGCGACAGCGACCTGATCGTGCTGGACGAGCCCACCACCGGCATGGACGTCAGCGTCCGGCAGGCGTTCTGGGCGAGCATGCGGGCCCAGGCCGACGCCGGTCGCACGGTGCTGTTCGCCACCCACTACCTGGAGGAGGCCGACTCCATCGCCGACCGGGTGCTCGTGCTGCACCGCGGCCGGCTGATCGCCGACGGCACCTCCGCCGAGATCAAGGCCCGGGCCGGCGCCCGCCGGATCACCTTCGAACTCCACGACGGGGACGGGCAGCCGTTCGACGAATCGGTGCTGCGCACCCTCCCCGGGGTGCAGTCCCTGGACGTCACCGCCCGGGTCGCCGGCGTGCGCACCGTCCGCATCCGTACGGCCGACGCCGACGCCGGTGTCGCCGCGCTGTACCGGGCCGGGCTCTACCCGCGCGGCCTGGAGGTCGCCGGGCTGGGCCTGGAACAGGCGTTCCTCACCATCACCGGCGAACTGGACGAGGCCGAGAAGGAGGCCGTGCGATGACCACCCTGATCAAGCTGGAGATCCTGCGGACGCTGCGCAACCGGCGCTATCTGTTCTTCACCATCGCCTACCCGGCGCTGATGTACGTGTTCTTCATCCACGCGTACGGCTCCACCGACCAGGCCGGCGGGCTGCCGGTGAAGACGTACTTCATGGTCTCGATGGCCACCTTCGGGGCCGTCGGCGCGGTGCTCACCGGCAACGCGCAGCGGATCTCGCTGGAACGCAAGAGCGGCTGGGTGCGCCAGCTGCGGCTGACCGCGCTGCCCGGTCGGTCGTACACCGTCAGCAAGATCGCGGCGAGCTCGGTCACCACGCTGCCGTCGATCCTGGTGGTCTTCGCGGTCGGCGCCAGCCAGGGCGTCTCGCTGGGCGTGGCGCAGTGGATCGGGCTCGCGGCCGCGCTGTGGCTGGGCAGCTTCGTCTTCGCGGCGCTCGGCGTGGCCCTCGGGTACGCGGCGGCGCCGGACGCGGTACAGCCGATCGTGATGATCACCTACATGGCGATGGCGCTGCTCGGCGGCACCTGGTTCCCGGTGAGCGGCTCGCTGGAGGGGTTCGCGCAGTTCAACCCGGTGTTCCTCTACAACAAGCTCGCCACCTTCACCCGGCCCGGGCACTCCCTCGACCTGGTCGCGGTCGCCGGGCTGGCCGCCTTCCTCGCCGTGTTCGTCGCCGCCGCGGCGACCCTGTACCGGCGCGACACCCGGCAGGCATGATGATCGACATGAGTGACACGCGCCGCACCGACCTCCCCGACGAGCGGCCGGAGGCGGGTGCGGCGCGCGCCTCGTTCATGAACGTGCCCGGCGGCCCGACGGAGACCAGGCGGCAGCTGCTGGTCAAGATCGCCTGGATGCTGCTGTGGATGCTCTACCTGGCCTACCCGGCGAGCGACCTGATGAATGGGCGGCACAGCCAGGTCGGCCGGGTGCTCGGCTGGTGCTGCCTGGCGGGGTTCGTCGCCGCCTACATCCTGCTGGTGATCTTCCGCTCGCAGGCGGGGATGAGGCCACGGGCCTGCCGGGTGGTCGTCGCGACGATGATCGCGCTCGCCGTCATCGCCTCCTTCGCCCTCGGCGGCGCCTTCCTGACCCTGTTCATCTACGCCTCGGTGTGCGCCGCGATCATCACGCCGACGCGGTACACGGTGCGGGCGCTCGGCGCCATGGCCGCCCTCACCGCCGCGACGGGTCTGGCGATCCACGCCGGCCCGGACAACATCGCCACCTTCGCCCTCAGCGCCTTCCTCTCCGGCATCGCCATGGCGGGCCTGCAGCGGCTCGTCTCCACCATGAAGGAACTGCGCGAGGCCCGCGCCGCCGTCGCCCACCTCGCCGCCTCCGAGGAACGGCTGCGCCTCGCCCGCGACCTGCACGACCTGCTCGGGCACTCGCTCTCCCTGATCACGCTGAAGAGCGAACTGGCCGGGCGGTTCATGGACGCGGGCAAGGACGAGGCGGCGCGGGCACAGGTCGCCGACATCGAACAGGTCGCCCGGCAGTCCCTGATCGACGTCCGCGAAGCCGTCACCGGCTTCCGCCGCCCCACCCTGCCCGTCGAGCTCGCCGCCGCCCGTACGGCCCTGGCCGCCGCCCAGATCCGCCTCGACGCCGCACCCGAACTGGTCGACGCCTGGCCCACCCTCGCCACCGAGGAGGCCGGCGCCCTCGCCTGGGCCCTGCGCGAATCCGTCACCAACATCGTCCGCCACGGCGAGGGCGCCACCGTCTGCACCGTCCGCGCCGACGAGACCTGGGAAGCCGACGGCCGCCGCTACGCCGTCCTCGAGATCACCGACAACGGCCCCGGCCCCGGCAAGTCCCACCCCGGCAACGGCCTCTCCGGCCTCCAGGAACGCCTCACCCTCGTCAACGGCCACCTCACCACCGGCCCCGGCGACCAGGGTCGCGGCTTCCGCCTCCGCGCCGCAGTACCGCTGCGCCCCTCGGCTACCCCGGCGTCGGATGCCCGTCAAGGCGACTCGTTCGGGTGATAGTCGTTGCGTTTGCTTCGAATGCTGCGAATAATTCACTCAACGAGGGAGGTTGCCATGTCGTCTGTCACTGAGGGCCGGAAGATTGCTCCCGGCACTGTCGATGCGGAATCCGCGGCGAGAGCACTGCGCAGAGTCAAGGACTACCTGGCCCACACCGCGCGGCCTGACGAGGACGTGCGGATCCATACCGAGACCAGCGATGAGGTGCTGGTTCTCCCGCGGCAGACGGTCGAGATGTTCGCGGCGATCCTCGCGGCGGTGGCCGGAGGCCAGGGAGTGCAGCTGGTCCCCGTGAACGCTGAGGTGTCGACACAGGTGGCGGCCGAGACACTGAACGTCTCGCGGCCGTATCTGATCGGACTCCTGGAGCGGGGGCAGATCCCGTTCCGGCTGGTCGGCAGGCATCGACGGATCCGGTTCGACGACCTCATCGCCTACCAGCGGGAGGACGACCGACGGCGCAAGGACGCCGCCGATGAGCTCACTCGCCTCGACCAGGAGTTGGGGCTGGACTGACCCATGGCGTTCGTTGTCGTCTACGACGCGTGCGTGTTGTACCCCAACACGCTGCGCGACCTCCTCATTCGCGTGGCACGGGCCGGAATGGTGCAGGCGAAGTGGAGCGAACAGATCCTGGACGAGATGGATCGTGCGCTCGTCACCAAGGTCCCGGACCAGCTCAAACGAGCGCGGTTGCGAGAGCTGATGAATCAGGCGGTACGGGACTGCCTGGTCCGAGGCCACGAGCCGCTCGTCGAGGCGGTGAAACTTCCCGATCCTGGAGACCGGCACGTCCTGGCCGCAGCGATCAAAGCAGGCGCACAAGTGATCGTGACGTTGAACCTGAGGGACTTCCCCGAGAGCTACCTCGAGGAGTGGAACATCGAGGCGAAGTCCCCGGACGACTTCGTGCTGGACCTGATCGGGCTGGATGACCGAGTCGTCTACTCATGCGTCCAGGAGATTGCGGCAGCTCGGCGTAATCCTCCGACGAGCTTCGATGACGTGCTCACCATGCTCGAACGCTCGGGCCTGATCGAGTCGGCGTCGGCCCTGCGCTCAGGGCCGACGCCCATCGCCTGAGGCCAACTGTTCGGCGCGGCGAAGCGAGGAGAGCGGATGACGGCGAACCAGCAGTTCCAGGTGCGGGCGATCGGGTGGGTGGAGTCGCCATTGGCGGACCGGGCGAGTGCGCCCAAGCAGGGCGATGAGGGTGGCCCGGAGGCGTGGCTGGCGTTCGAGCCCTCGGTCGGGCGGGGGCTGCGCGATCTGGCCGTCGGGCAGGAGGTGCTGCTGCTGACCTGGCTCGACCGGGCCGACCGGGAGGTGCTCGCCGTCCACCCGCGGGGGGACCTCTCCCGGCCCGAGACCGGCGTCTTCGCCACCCGATCCCCGGACCGCCCCAACCCCATCGGCCTGCACCGGGTCACCATCCTGGAGGCGGACGGCCTACGGATTCGCGTCAGCGACCTGGAAGCCATCGACGGCACCCCGATCCTGGACGTGAAGCCCGTCCTGCCCCGCAGCGCCGAGCGGTAGTGGGCCGGAGTGGGAAGTCGGCCCGGCCGACTTCCTACTCCGTAGGCTCCGGGGGCGTGCTGTAGCGGGTAGCGGATGCGGCGTTCGTGGACTTGTCGAGGAGGCGGAGCTCCCAGGGGCCGGTGTTCACCTCGAACTCCTTGCCGAAGCCGACCCACTTGCCGCTCATGCGGCGGCCGGTCGGGTCGACCAGGAGTTGTAGGGCGCCCTGGTAGTAGCCGTCCGGTGCGGACTGCTCGGTCCAGGTGCCGGTGACGACGTTGCGGTCGACCGTGAGGTCGAGGGAGAGCGGCGAATCAGGGTTGGACGAGGCGCCCGGGAGTGACCACGCGATGATGCGGTTCCCGTGCTGCGTGAGCAGGACGTGGTGCAGCCCGGTGAAGGTGTACCAATCGGACCGGCGTCCTCATGGACATCATCGGCGGCAGGCTGTACCTCCGGCCGCCCGGCGGCGGCATCGAGTGGACCGTCGATTCCCGGCACATCGCCGTTGTTCTGAGTGCGGTCACGGTCGGTGTGACGTGGGCGTTCAGCCGGAAACACCCAGGTCGCGGCGATAGCGGAGGGCGGGGCGGTCGTTGAGGGTGAAGTGCTCGACCACTGCGAAGGCGTTGTGGGTGAGGACCGCTTGGGAGGCGGGGTTGTCCACCGTCGTCATGGCGGTGAGGGTGGTCAGGGTGTAGGTGGTGGCGGCGAGGTGGCAGATCTGGGTTACGGCGGCCTTCGCCACGCCTCGGCCGGTGGCGGATTCGGCGATGCGGTAGCCGAGTTCGGCGGTTCCGTCGATGGCGTCGATGAGGTTGATGCGGCCGATGAGGGTGCCGTCGGTGTCTCGGATGATGTGGAAGTGGCAGGAGTCGTCGGCGAGCAGGGCGGCGTGGCGGGCCGGGAATTCGGCGAAGTAGGCGTCGCCCCGGTCGGGGATGGAGCGGGCGAACCAGGCGCGGTTGGTGAGTTCGAAGGCGTAGAGGGCTTCGGCGTGGTCGGGGCGGAGGCGTTCGATGGTCAGCACGGGGGGATTGTGGCCCGCAGTGCGGCCGTGAACCACTGGAATACGTCGGCGAGGGACTCGGGGACGGGCCAGCCGTTGATGGTGGCGAGCAGCTGCCAGTAGCGCTCGGCGCGGGGGTCGTCGGCGGTTTCGAGGCGGCCGAGGAGCCAGGTTCGCAGCGCCGTGTCGTCGGGGCGGTGGAAGGTTTCGGCGTAGGCGGCGGTGAGGGTGTCGACGACGGTGGCGGCGGCGGGGGAGGTGGGGGAGACGCCGGCGGCCAGGGCGTCGCCGACGACCGTGCGGACGGTGGTGGTGAGCTCGTGGTGGAGGCCGCCCTGGTCGCCGTCGGCGCGTTCCGCGGCCTGGTGTTCGGCCATCCTGCGGATGGCGGCCCGGAAGTCGGCGTCCTGGACGAGTTCGCCGAGTTCGACCCAGGCCTCGACCTGTTCCGGCCGTGGCTCGTCCGGCAGTTCGGGCATGGCGCCGCGCATCATGGCGACGAACTCGGGGTTGGCGTCGAGGCCGCCGAAGGTGTCGTCGATGAAGTCCTCGATCAGGCGCCGGCGTTCGGCGTCGGAGAGCTTGGCAAGCTTGTGCATGAGTGTCATCTCCTCTGGGGTGGACGAACGTTGGGCTACGGCCAACAGGACGGCCCGGCGCAGCCGCAGGGTGCGGATCTGCACGTCGAGCGCCTCGGCGTGGGCCGCCGCGACCTCGGCGAGCGGTGTCTCGCGGTCCAGGACCCGCCGGACGGCGGGCAGGTCGAGGCCGAGGTCGCGCAGGGTGCGGACGAGGTCGAGGCGGGCGAGGGCGTGGACGTCGTACAGGCGGTACCCGGCCGGGGTGCGGTCGGTGGGCGGGACGAGCCCCGTGTCGGCGTAGAACCGGATGGTCTTGACCGTGAGCCCGGTGCGCCGGGCGAGGTCGCCGATGGAGTACAGGTGGTCGTCCATGGGCTCCACCTTGGCGTCTCCCCCTACGGGAGACGCAAGCCTCTATGGTCGTGGCCATGAGTGAGAACGAGAACGGCCCCTCGATCCGCGTGCTGCTCGCCGAGGACCAGGGGATGGTCCGGGAGGCGCTGGCGGCGCTGCTCGGGCTGGAGGGGGACCTCGATGTGGTGGCCCAGGTCGGGCGCGGGGACGAGGTGGTGGAGGCGGTGCTGGCGCACGGGGTGCAGGTGGCCGTGCTGGACATCGAGATGCCGGGGATGACGGGCATCGAGGCGGCGGCCGAGCTGCGCCGCCGGGCGCCGGGGACGAAGGTGGTGATCGCGACGACCTTCGGGCGGCCGGGGTATCTGCGCCGGGCGATGGAGTCGGGCGCGGACGCGTTCCTGGTGAAGGACGCCCCGGCCTCCGAGTTGGCGGAGGCGATCCGTCGGGTGCTGCGCGGTGAGCGGGTGATCGACCCGGCGCTGGCGGCGGCCGCGCTGGCGGAGGGGGCGAACCCGCTGACCCCGCGCGAGCGGGACGTGCTGGGCGCGGCGGCGGACGGCGCGGTGAACGCGGACATCGCCGGGCGGCTGCACCTGTCGGAGGGGACGGTCCGCAACTACCTGTCGATGGCGATCCAGAAGACCGAGGCCCGCAACCGGACCGAGGCCGTGCGGATCGCCCGCGAAAAGGGTTGGTTGTAGGGCCTTGTGAGGAGCCTCAGTTGAGCCGGTGGCGGGCGGCCCGGGCCTCCTGGCGGACCTTGGCGGCCGTATCGGGGTCGAAGGTGTCCAGGATCTGCGCGTAGTCGTCCATCTCGGCCGAGCCGCCGAGGAAGTCGCCCATCCTCACGAGGAGTTCGGCCCGTTCCAGCCGCAACTGGGCGGGGTGGCGCGGCAGGAGCAGGGCGAGTTCGGTGGCCCAGAGCTGGGTGCGGGCGTGTTCGGGGCGGTCGGCGGCCCAGGCGCGGATATTGCCGAGGACCCGGAGCACGATGTCCAACGGCTGGGCGGGGGTGAGGAGTTCGGGGCCGTACGCGTGTCCGGCGGCGGCCACCAGGTGTTCGACGTCGGCCGGGTCGAGGAGCCGGCCGCCGTGGAAGGGGTCGGCGAGGACGAACTCCCCGCCGCCGCCCGGGCCGCCGACGGCGACGATGAAGTGCCCGGGCAGCGCGATGCCGTGGACGGACAGTCCGGCGCGGCGCCCGACCTCCATCCAGACCAGGGACAGCATGATCGGCAGCCCGCGCCGCCGCCGCAGCACCTCGGGCAGCAGCGAGGACTCCAGGCGCCGGTAGTCGCTCTGCCGCCCGTGGAAGCGTTCCCGCCCGCCGAGGACGGCCGCGAGCAGGGCGGCGGTCTCCTCGGGCCCGGTCGGCAGCCGTTCGGCGACGGCCCGGCGGACGGCGCCCGCGTGCCGGTCGAGCGCGGCCTCGCAGGCGGCGAGCAATTCGTCCGTGCCGACGGACTCGCCGGGCGTCGGTCCGTGCTCGGTGGCGGCGAGCAGGCAGAGCAGCACCGGGTCGGGCTGCTCGGCACGGGCGGCGGTCCGGAAGCGGTCTCTGCTCTGCTCGGTCACGGTGACGGCGACGGCTTTCGTACGGCGGGAACGGCGGGAACGGCGGGAAGAGCTACTGCTGCGGAAGAAGCGCGTAGTGGTAAGTGTGACTGGTCGTGAACCCCAGCCCGTCGTACAGGGCGATCGCCCCCGCGTTCTCCGCCTCGACCTGGAGGTACGCCCCGGTCGCCCCCTCCTCGGCGGCCCGCCCCGCGAGCACCGCCATGACCGCCGTCGCGAGCCCCGCCCGCCGCGCGTACGGCTGGACCTCGATGGCGCCGAAGCACGCCCAGGGCCCGTCGACCACGCAGCGCCCGATGGCCAGCGGCGGCTGCCCGGCGGCGCCGGGGACGCTCGCGAACCACACCGAGGGCCCGCCGTGCAGCACCCGCCGCGCGGCCGCCTCCACGGCCTCGTCGTCGCTGACCCGGTGGTAGACGGACATCCACGCCGTCCCCGCCGTCCGCGACAGCCGTACGCGGTCGTGCCCCGCCCCGATCCGGGTGAGCCCGGCGAGCGGTGCGACCCGCACCAGCGTGGGCGCCAGCGCCGCTCCGAGCCGGTCGAGTTCCGCCCGCAGGTCCCCGGGCGAGCCGGGCTCGATCACCTCGGCGTACGCGGGCAGCCCGCGCGCCGCGTACCACCGCCGGACGGCGTCCAGCGCCTGAGGCAGCGGCAGGCCCGGGTCGCCGAGCGCCTGGACGGAGTTGGCCCGCCGGGTGAACCCGGCGGAGGCCCGCAGCGTCCACTCGCCGAGCCGCTCCTGCTCGACGGCGGGCCACCCGCGCCCGGCGACGCGCTGCAGTTCGACGGGCGTGGTGGCGGGCAGGGGGGCGCGCCGCGCGGGGAACACCGGTACGGTCTTGCCCGCGACCAGCAGCCGCTCGGGGAAGGAGACGGGCTCCCCGGCCCGGGGGGTGACGGTCAGCCCGGCGTCGTCCCACGATGTGAGCACGCCGATCGAATCACGGAACACCGGCCGGTCGCCCACGAACTCCGAGACCCGTCGGACGGACACCCGTCGTCCCACGTCAGAGCGATCTATCCGGACCTCCGGACGGCTCTCCACCGGGCCTTCGGCGATCATCTGGCCACCTCCTGTGCATTTGCGGTCCCCGACCCGCGATACTAGGGGCGGGCATCGACGACGCCGCGCTCACCGCGCACGCGAGTAGAACAGAACGGGCCGCCACACACGGCCCTTCCGAGGAGGAACGACAGCGTGACCTACGTCATCGCGCAGCCTTGTGTCGACGTCAAGGACAAGGCGTGCATCGAAGAGTGCCCGGTTGACTGCATCTACGAGGGCGAGCGATCGCTCTACATCCACCCGGATGAGTGTGTCGACTGTGGCGCGTGCGAGCCGGTCTGCCCGGTCGAGGCGATCTTCTACGAGGACGACACTCCGGAGGAGTGGAAGGACTACTACAAGGCGAACGTCGAGTTCTTCGACGACCTGGGTTCGCCCGGTGGCGCCTCCAAGCTGGGCCTGATCGAGCGGGACCACCCGTTCATCGCCGCCCTGCCGCCGCAGAACGCCGACCACTGACGATCGGTGGATTTCCAGCTGTGACTACCGACAGCACGCATGCGCCGTTCCCGGGCCACCCGGGGGCGGCGCGCCGCGTTTCCGATGCGCTCCCGGTCTTTCCCTGGGACAAGCTGGAGCCGTACAAGGCCACCGCGCTCGCCCACCCGCGCGGCCTGTGCGACTTCTCCGTCGGCACCCCGGTGGACCCGGTCCCCGAGGTGATCCAGAAGGCGCTGGCCGCCAACACCGACACCCCCGGCTACCCCACCGTCTGGGGCCCGCTGGAGCTGCGCCAGGCCATCGCCGGCTGGCTGCACCGCCGGGTCGGGGCCGAGATCGGCCCGCAGGCCGTCCTGCCGACGGTCGGCTCCAAGGAGCTGGTGGCCTGGCTGCCCGCGCAGCTGGGCCTCGGCCCCGGCGACCAGGTGGCCTACCCGCGCCTGGCGTACCCCACCTACGAGGTGGGCGCGCTGCTGTGCGGCGCCGAGCCCGTCGCGTACGACTCGGTGGACGAACTGGACGGCTCCCGGGTGCGCCTGATCTGGGTCAACTCGCCGTCCAACCCGACCGGCCGGGTGCTCGACGCGGACGAGCTGCGCCGCCTCGTGGCCTGGGCCCGGGAGCACCGCGCGCTGCTGGTCAGCGACGAGTGCTACCTGGAGCTGGGCTGGGAGGCCGAGCCGGTCTCCGTCCTGCACCCCGAGGTGTGCGGCGGCGGCCACGAGGGCCTGCTGACCGTCCACTCGCTCTCCAAGCGCTCCAACCTGGCCGGCTACCGCGCCTCCTTCGTGGCGGGCGACGAGGTGGTCGTCAAGGAGCTGCTGGAGGTGCGCAAGCACGGCGGCATGATCGTGCCGGCGCCCGTCCAGGCGGCGACGATCGCCGCCCTCGCGGACGACGCGCACGTGGCCGAGCAGCGCGAGCGCTACGCGGCCCGGCGGGCGGCGCTGCGCACCGCGCTGGAGGCGTACGGCTTCCGGGTCGAGCACTCCGAGGCGAGCCTGTACCTGTGGGCGACCCAGGACCGGCCCTGCTGGGAGACCGTGGCCGAACTGGCCGAGCTGGGCATCCTGGTGGCGCCCGGGGACTTCTACGGGCCCGCGGGGGACCGGTTCGTGCGGGTCGCGTTCACCGCGACCGACGAGCGGGTGGCCTCGGCCGTGGAACGGCTGAACGCCGCGCGCTAGCGACGGTGTGGAGGCGGACGAGTGGGGCCGGTGTCCGAGGACACCGGCCCCACCGTCGTGAGCGCCGATTTGTTTGCGAACGATAACCGGGCGCCCGGCCGCCGGCAGGACCGACGGCCGTCCTGGAGCGGCCGTCCTAGAGGGGCAGGCCGCTGATGCTGCCGCCGTTCACACCGTGCAGCAGGCCCCCGACGGGGCCGAGCGCGCCGGTGAGGCCGGACAGCGGGTTGTTCGGGCCGAGGTCGGCGCCGCCGAGGCGGTTGGCCGAGCCGTGCTGGGCCAGGCCCAGCACGTCGGTGCCGGGCAGGCCCGCGGGCAGGGCGCGCTCCACCGAGCCGAGCGGCAGCGCGTCGGTGACGGCGCTGGTGCTCGGGACGGCGCCGGAGAGCTTGTCGGCCCCGGGCAGGCCCTGGGCGACGGAGCCCGCCTGGGCGAGCCCGCCGACCGGGCTGGAGCCGGCGTTGGCGCTGCGGGTGCCCATGCCCTTGCCGGTGACGGCCTCGCCGAGCTTGCCGGCCAGTGCGGAGGCGACCTTCGGGGTCACGCCCGCGAGCTGGCCGGTGGTGGCGGCGGTCTGGTCGACCGGCGCGGTGACGGAGCCGGCCTTCTCGTTCGCCTCGGGGAGCTGGTGGGCGACGATGTTGCCGGCGGCGTCGGCCGAGGCCGGTACGCCCGCGGCGACGGTGGCCGCGCCGGTGTTGCCCGCGGCCTGGCCGAGCTGGTGGGTGGTGTGCTGCAGGGTGGAACCGGTGTCGGTGTTGGTCAGCTGGCCGAGAGGCGCCGCGAGGTCGCTCTTGGGCAGCAGGGCGTCTCCGCCCACGGCGGACGCGGAGCCGGCCGCGACCAGCGGGGTCGCTCCGGCCGCCACGATGAGCGCGGCCTGGGCGATCCGGCGCGTGAGGGGGTGAGACATGGGGCTCCTCGAAGGGGGTCTGGGTCCGTCCCGTCCGCCGGAGGCGGCCGAATGGACGACCGGGCGGACGACGTTGTTACCGCTTGAGAAGCCAGAAGGTTTCGGCCGGAGCAAGGAAAGTGTCTGACCGATCGTCGGATCGTACGACCGCGCCCCGACCCTCCCGAGGGGCCGCGGGGGCGCCACGGAACGGGCCTGGGTCAGGGAAGTGACGGTTCTCCACCCGGGTCCGCCGGAACGGGTGCCGGGTCCACCGGGGTTGACCGGAATCACCCGACCGGCCGCAACCCGAACGGGAGTGCGTCAACTCTTCCCGTACGGGGCCAGGGTGACCTGAACGAGCTTGGTGGACGTCCCCGAGGACTGGGTGCGCCAGCCGTCCTCCGACTCGTCCTTGCTCCAGATCTTCCCGTCGTAGGCCACCGTCGCGATGCCCAGCTGCTGCGCCTGGGCCACCGCCCAGTGCGCCACCGCCCAGCCGCTCGCCCGCTCCGCGTCCACCCCGGCGCCGGCCGTGCCGTCCGAGGAGGAGGTCAGCGCGGCGTTGGCCGGGTCGGGGGTGAGGGAGACGGCGTTCTCCGCGCCCTTGATCGTCGAGGTGTAGCCGGTGGCCGGGGTGACCGAGCGGCCGAACTCCCGGCGCACCCGGTCGGAGAGCGCCTGCGCGCGGTCCGGCTGCGCGGCCGCGGCCGGGCTCGCGGTGGCGCCGGTGGCGCCCGCCGTGGGGGAGGGGGTGTCCGCCGCGTCCGGCTTGGCGTAGTCGTGCACCACGCAGGAGAACGAGCCGGGCGCCCGGCCGGCCAGCGCCGAGGTCAGCAGCGTCGCCTTGGTCTCGTGCTTGGCGTACGCCTGCGGGTAGCCGCTCTTCTGCACGGCCTGCGCCGCGTCGGTCAGCGGCAGCAGGGTGTAGCCGTTCACCTTCACCAGGCCGTCGAGGAACTTGTTGGTCGCGTACACCGGGTCGGCGATCTGCGCCGGGGTGCCCCAGCCCATCGACGGGCGCTGCTGGAACAGGCCGATCGAGTCCCGGTCGCCGCCCGCGAGGTTGCGCAGCTTGGACTCCTGCATCGCCGTCGCCAGCGAGATCGTCGTCGCCCGGTCCGGCAGGCCCCGCGAGCGCGCCACGGCGGCGATCGTCGCCGCGTTGGCCGCCTGCGGCAGCTCCAGCGTCCCGTTGCCGTTGGCCGTCTTCACCGAGCAGCCCTCGGACTCGCCCTGGCGGAACCCGAACCACCACACCGTGGCCACCGCCAGCCCCGCGACCAGGGCCAGACCCAGCAGCCCGATCAGCACCGACAACAGCGCGCGCAGCGGACCGCGACGGGCGGGCGCCGACTCCTCGTCGCCCAGATCCTCGTCGCGCCTTTTCCTGGCCACCGTCGCCCCTCTCGCGCCTGCTTCCTTGATCCGACACCGTACCCACTCGGACGGATGTGCGGCGCCGCCGGTTGCCGTTCCGTTCCCGACCCGTGTCCCTGCGGCCCGTTCCCGGAGCCCGCTAGGGCGCCGCAGCACGAGAGCTAGGCTGGCGCGCATGAGCAGCCCGAACCCGACGCCCCTGGACCTGACTCTCGACGGCGGCACGCTGACCGCCCGCCTCGTCGACTTCCCCTCGGTGAGCGGTGACGAGCAGGCCCTCGCCGACGCCGTCGAAGCCGCCCTGCGCGCCTACCCGCACCTCACCGTGGACCGCCACGGCAACAACGTGGTCGCCCGCACGAACCTGGGCCGCAAGGAGCGCGTCGTGCTCGCCGGCCACCTGGACACCGTCCCGATCGCCGACAACCTGCCCTCCTACGTCGACGGCGACCTCCTCTACGGCTGCGGCACCTCCGACATGAAGTCCGGCGTCGCCGTCCAGCTGCGCCTGGCCGCCACCCTGACCGAGCCCAACCGCGACCTGACCTACGTCTTCTACGACTGCGAGGAGGTGGAGGCCCACCGCAACGGCCTCGGCCACCTCGTCAAGGACCACCCCGACTGGCTGGCCGCCGACTTCGCGGTCCTGATGGAGCCCAGCGGCGCCATGGTCGAGGGCGGCTGCCAGGGCACCCTGCGGGCGCAGATCCGCCTCACCGGCGTGCGCGCCCACGCCGCCCGCAGCTGGCTCGGCGACAACGCCATCCACCACGCCGCCGAGGTGCTCACCCGGCTCGCGCGCTACGAGGCGCGCAAGGTGGAGATCGACGGCCTCGAGTACCACGAGGGCCTCAACGCCGTACGGATCGACGGCGGCGTGGCCGGCAACGTGATCCCCGACGAGTGCGTCGTCACGGTCAACTTCCGCTACGCGCCCGACCGCAGCGAGGGCGAGGCCGAGAAGCACGTGCGCGAGGTCTTCGACGGCTTCGAGCTCACCGTCACCGACTACGCCCCCGGCGCCCTGCCGGGCCTCGCCCAGCCCGCCGCCCGGGCCTTCCTGGAGGCCACCGGCGGCCGCGCCCGCGCCAAGTTCGGCTGGACGGACGTCGCCCGGTTCAGCGCCCTCGGAGTCCCGGCCGTCAACTACGGCCCCGGCGACCCGGACCTCGCCCACAAGCGCAACGAGCACTGCTCGCTGAGCTCCATCGCCGAGACCGAGGACCGGCTGCGCGCCTGGCTGACCAGCTGATTCGAACGGGCCGTACACGGGCGGGACACAAGCGAGACGAAACCCTCCGGACGCCCAACCGACCTTCCCCCGTTGGCTGAAAACGGGGGAGGGCGGGCGTAGGGTTTCGTCATGACAGGCACAGGAGACGAAAAGCACTACGGACACGGCCCCGAGCAGGTCGGCGTGCCCCGAACCACGAAAGCCTGGCCCGAGAAGCAGAAGGGCCCGGTGCTCGTGCGCCGGGACCAGGTCGGCACCAGCACGACGGACCAGCGCCTGCTGGACACCACCGGCCCCACCGACTGGCTGCACACTGATCCGTGGCGGGTGCTGCGGATCACCTCCGAGTTCGTCGAGGGCTTCGGCGCCCTCGCCGAACTCCCGCCCGCGATCAGCGTGTTCGGCTCCGCCCGGACGCCGGTCGACTCGCCCGAGTACGAGGCCGGCGTGGCCATCGGCCGGGCCCTCGCCGAGGCCGGCTACGCGGTGATCACCGGCGGCGGCCCCGGCGCCATGGAGGCCGCCAACCGCGGCGCCTCCGAGGCCGGGGGCCTGAGCGTGGGCCTCGGCATCGAGCTGCCCTTCGAGCAGGGCCTCAACGAGTTCGTCGACCTCGGGCTGAACTTCCGCTACTTCTTCGTCCGCAAGACGATGTTCGTCAAGTACGCGCAGGGTTTCGTCGTCCTGCCCGGCGGCCTCGGCACCCTGGACGAGCTGTTCGAGGCGCTCACCCTGGTGCAGACGAAGAAGGTCACCCGCTTCCCGGTGATCCTCTACGGCAGCGCCTACTGGGGCGGCCTCTACGAGTGGCTGAAGGACACCCTGGTCGCGCAGGGCAAGGCGGCCCCGCACGACCTGGAGCTGTTCCACATCACCGACGAGATCGACGAGGTCATGAAGATCCTCGCCGAGACCCGTCGGCCGTCGGCGGGCGGGATCTAGCGCGAGCGAGCCGAAGGGGCGCGCCGGTGCCGAAAGGGAGAAGCGAGGGGGCCCCGAGGAACGAGGGGCATTGGAGCGCCGACCGTCGGCACCGGGTCCGAGCGCCCCGGAGGCGAGCCGAGCGCCTAAAGAGGGGCCCTCAGGCCAGCCCCCGGCGGGCGACCGCCGGGGGGCGGGTTCCGCGGATCGAGGCGACCATGTCCAGCACCTGCCGGGTCTCGGCGACCTGGTGCACCCGGTACACCTGCGCGCCCAGCCAGGCGGAGACCGCGGTGGTCGCCAGGGTGCCCAGCAGGCGCTCGTCCACCGGCTTGTCCAGGGTCTCGCCGACGAAGTCCTTGTTGGAGAGCGAGACCAGCACGGGGAAGCCGGTCGCCGTCATCTCCGGCAGCCGCCGGGTGGCCTCCAGGGAGTGCCGGGTGTTCTTGCCGAAGTCGTGCCCGGGGTCGATGATCACCGACTCCCTCGGCACGCCCAGCTCCACGGCCCGCTCGGCCAGGCCCACCGTGACCCGCAGGATGTCCGCCATCACGTCCTCGTACCCGGCCCGGTGCGGCCGGGTGCGCGGCTCGGCGCCGCCCGCGTGGGTGCACACCAGCCCGGCGCCGTACCGGGCGGCCACCTCGGCCAGCCGCGGGTCCACGCCGCCCCAGGCGTCGTTCAGCAGGTCCGCGCCCACCTCGCAGACCGCCTCGCCCACCTCGTGCCGCCAGGTGTCCACGCTGATCACGGCCTCGGGGTGGCGCTTGCGCAGCTCCGCGACGAAGGGCACGGTGCGCCGCAGCTCCTCCTCGACGGTGACCTCGTCGCCCGGTCCGGCCTTGACCCCGCCGATGTCCAGGATCGCCGCGCCCTCGGCCACGGCCCGGTCCGCGGCGGCGAACGCGGCCTCGTCGGCGAAGGTCGCGCCCCGGTCGAAGAACGAGTCGGGCGTCCGGTTGACGATCGCCATGATCACCAGGTCGTCGTCGCCGAATTCACGTGGTCCCAGGCGCAGTGCCACCGATGTCTCCTCCACAGCTGCTGCGGGTGCGATGATGGCCCCCGGCCTCACCGGGAACCATGCTGTCATGATCAGTTTGATCCCGGGCACCGCAGCGGAGGGCCGTCCGGGAGTTCGGGAGGAGAGCTCGTGTTCTGGGTGATCGTGGTCGCCATGGCCGTGGTGGTCGGCGGCGCCGCTCTGGTGGCGCTCGGCGGAGGCGGCTCGATGCCGGAGGCGGTGCCGGACCGCATCGCCGCCCGGCTGCCGCAGGACCGTCCGCTGAGCAAGGCGGACGTGGACGAGCTGCGCATTCCGATGGCCGTGCGCGGCTACCGGATGGACGAGGTGGACGACGTCCTCGACCGCCTCGGCGCCGAACTCGCCTACCGCGACTCGCGGATCGCCGAACTGGAGGCCGCCGCCCACCTGCGCGGCTCCGTCGAGGCCACCGGCCACCCGGACACCGACGCCGAGCCGCTGCCCGGCCTGGAAGCCTTCGCCAAGGTCGTCGAGCCCGCCGGGGCCCCGGCCGAGGCCGCGCCGCCGGTCGAGGACGCCAGGCCGGCGGGCGAGAAGTGACGGACGGCGCCGTCCTCGGCGAGGACGGGCTGCGCCGCTGCGGCTGGGGCGACTCGACGGACGACTACCGGGTCTACCACGACACCGAGTGGGGCCGGCCGGTGCACGGCGACGACGCCCTGTTCGAGCGGATCAGCCTGGAGGCGTTCCAGTCCGGGCTCTCCTGGCTGACGATCCTGCGCCGCCGCGAGGGCTTCCGCGCGGCGTTCGCGGGCTTCGAGATCGCGAAGGTCGCCGAGTTCGGCGACGCGGACCGGGAGCGGCTGCTCGCCGACCCGGGCATCATCCGCAACCGCGCCAAGATCGACGCGACGATCGCCAACGCGGCCGTCGCCCGCGGCCTGGACGGCGGCCTGGACGCGCTGATCTGGGGCTTCGCCGCCGACCCGGGCCGGCCGGCCCCCCGCACGCTGGGCGAGGTCCCGGCCGTCACCCCCGAGTCGACGGCGCTGTCCAAGGCGCTCAAGAAGGCCGGCTTCCGCTTCGTCGGCCCGACCACCGCCTACGCGCTGATGCAGGCGTGCGGCCTGGTCGACGACCACCTGGCGGACTGTCACGTCCGCACCGGCCGAAGGAGTTAGCGGCCCAGGTACTCCGGCTTCTCCTTGGCGATGAAGGCCCGCACCGCGATCCGGTGGTCCTCGCTCTCCCCGGCCAGGGTCTGCAACTCGTCCTCCTTGTCGAGGAGTTCGTCCAGCGAGTGCGAGGCGCCGTAGGCCAGGGACTCCTTGATGGCGCCGTAGGCGACGGTCGGGCCCGCGGCCAGCTCCCGGGCGAAGGCGCGGGCGGTGGCGGCGAGTTCCTCGGCCGGCACCACCCTGGTGGCCAGGCCCAGCTCCAGCGCCTCGGGGGCCTTGACCGTCCGGGGCAGCATCAGCAGCTCGGTCGCCCGGGCGTGCCCGACCAGCCGGGGCAGCGTCCAGGAGGCGCCCGAGTCGGCCGTCAGGGCGATCCCGGCGAAGGCGGTGTTGAAGCCGGCCTTCTCGGAGAGGACGCGGAAGTCGCAGGCGAAGGCCAGCGAGGCGCCCGCCCCGGCCGCCACCCCGCCGACCGCCGCCACGGTCGGCTTGCGCATCCCGGCCAGCGCCCGCACCAGCGGGTTGTAGTGCTCGGCGACGGTGCGCAGCGCGCCCTCGCCCGTCTCCTCGGCGATCTTGAGCTGGCCCAGGTGCTCGTTGAGGTCCTGCCCGACGCAGAAGGCGCGCTCGCCCGAACCGGTCAGCAGCACCGCCCGCACCGCGGTGTCCTCGGCGGCGCGCACCATCGCGTCGCGCAGGGCGACCTTGGTCGCGACGTCCAGGGCGTTCATCGCCTCCGGGCGGTTGATGGTGACGACGGCGAGGCCGCCGTCCAGCTCGTACAGCACGGAATCGGACATGGGCGAGGGTCTCCCTTGGCGTGTGACGGCTCGGTCACCGGTCATTCGGTAGCAGTCAGGATGCCGCAGCGTCCGGGTGGCTGGGGAGTGTGAGCTATCGCACCTTCCGGCGGTGTCCGAACCGCCGCCGCGCCGGGGCTTATGACGGCAAATGCGGCGGTTGGGGACGTTCCGGCCGTGGATGCACCGAGCGTGATGTTGGTCATCAGGCCGTGGCATGCGGGATAATGGCCTCCGATCAATGCGTTCGATACCGGCGGTGGACGGACTGCCGGTGCGTAGCTGAGCGGTTGCAGGAAGGGGAACGAGCATGGCGGCCATGAAGCCGCGGACGGGTGACGGCCCGCTCGAAGTCACCAAAGAGGGGCGGGGCATCATCATGCGCGTTCCGCTCGAGGGCGGCGGGCGCCTGGTGGTGGAGCTCACGCCTGACGAGGCCGCAGCCCTGGGCGACGCCCTGCTGTTGGTCACGGGCTGAGTCAGCGGGCGCTCCCAGCCCCCGATGTGCACCGGCGGGCCCGGGTACGACGTCATGTCGACCCGGGCCCGTCCGGTGTTCCGGGGCCCGGGTCGCTCGGCGTTCCACGGGGCGCTCAGCGCTTGACGGCGCAGAGCAGCCCGTCCGAGACGGGCAGCAGCGCCGGCAGCAGCGCGTCGCTCTCCCGCACGGCCTGCACGAGGTCGCGCACCGCGCCCGTCTGCGGGTCCTGGAGCTCGGGCTCGGCGAGCCTGCCCTCCTGGAAGACCCCCTCGAAGCAGACCATCCCGCCCGGCCGCAGCAGCCGCAGCGCCTCCAGCAGGTACTCCCGGGACTCGGCCGGATCGCCGTCGCAGAACACCAGGTCGTACTGGCCGTCCGCGAGGCGCGGCAGGACCTCCAGGGCCAGGCCCGGTATGAACCGGGAACGGTTCGCCGCGAACCCGGCCGCGTGGTACGCCTCCCGGGCCAGCTGCTGGCGCACGGGCTCGGAGTCCACGGTGGTCAGCACGCCGTCCGGCCGCATGCCGCGCAGCAGGTAGACCCCCGAGACACCCGTCCCGGTGCCGATCTCGGCGACGGCCTTGGCGTCCAGCGCGGCCGCCAGCAGCCGCAGGCAGGCCCCGCCGCTCGGCCCGATCGCCCGTATGCCGGTGCGCGCGGACTGCGCCCGGGCGTAGGTAAGCACCGCGTCCTCGCCCACGTAGGTGTCGGCGAGGGCCGCGCGTGCGGGCCCGAACTCGCTGATGGCTGCCTCTTTCGGAGCCCCGGGTGGCGGCCCGGTGCGGAGGATGTCGATATTTCCTGCCACAGGTTACTGGCCGGGCGGGAACCGCGTACCGCGGCGGGCCGTTGTCAGGGAGGACCGGGTACGCAAGAGGTCCCGGGCACTTTTATCCGGGCTTGACGGGTGAGGTGGATATGGTGGTGGCCCTGCTGGGCAGAAGAGCCGACCGAGGAGGTGTGGCCGAGGGCGACGTCCCTGTGCGGCGGCACCACCGCTGCACCACGTCGGCCCGTACGCCGAAGCCCGTGATGAACCAGCCTGCGCACACCGACATGGACCAGCCCGCCGCCGCCGAGACGCCGGCCGCCGGTACCACCGAGGCCCCCGCCCTCGCGACCTTCGCCGAGGGCCCCGACGCGCAGAGCTGGACTCCTCCCACGTGGGAGGAGATCGTCGAGGCTCACAGCGCCCGCGTCTACCGCCTCGCGTACCGCCTGACGGGCAACCAGCACGACGCCGAGGACCTCACCCAGGAGGTCTTCGTCCGGGTCTTCCGTTCGCTGTCCACCTACACCCCCGGCACGTTCGAGGGGTGGCTGCACCGGATCACCACCAACCTGTTCCTGGACATGGTCCGCCGCCGCCAGCGCATCCGCTTCGACGCGCTCGGCGAGGACGCGGCCGAGCGGCTCGCCTCCCGCGAGCCCAGCCCGGCCCAGCACTTCAGCGACACCCACTTCGACGCCGACGTGCAGCAGGCCCTGGACACCCTCGCCCCCGAGTTCCGCGCCGCCGTGGTGCTCTGCGACATCGAGGGCCTCTCCTACGAGGAGATCGCCGCGACGCTGGGCGTCAAGCTCGGCACCGTCCGCAGCCGCATCCACCGCGGCCGCTCCCACCTGCGTGCCGCCCTCAAGCACCGCGCCCCCGGCCAGGCCCCCGGCCGTGAGCGCCGCGGCGGCTCGGCCGAGCCGGAGCCGGTGGCGGTCGGTGCCGCCCCCGAACCGGCCGCCGCGCCGGGCGGGCGCGGACGGAGGCGATCGTGAGCGGTACCGGCCGGTCCGGGCCGGGCCAGCCGGAGGCGTCCGGCCGGTCCGCCGCCCGACGGGGCTGGGCCCTGTCGGGGCGCCGGGGCGACGGTGACGGCGAACCCGCCCTCCCGCTGCCCGCGGAGACCTCGCTGCGACCGGTGCCCGTCCGCCCGGTCGAGCCCGGCGCCGAGGAGCACCACCTGGGCGAGCGGCTCTCCGCCTTCCTGGACGGCGAGCTCGGCCACGACTCCCGCGAGCGCATCCAGGCCCACCTGGCGACCTGTCCCCAGTGCCTGGCCGAGGCCGACGAGGCCCGCGCCGTCAAGCACCTGCTGACCCGTACCAGCAACCCCGGCCCCTCCTCCGCGCTGATGGCCCGGCTGATGGCCGTCGGCAGCCTCCCCGAGGACGGCCCCGCGGACGGCCCCGCGGGCCGCGAGCGGCACACCGGCCGGGGCCGCCGCGACGATGACGACGACCTGCCCGGCGGCGGGGTCGCCGCCGCCGGCACCCTCGGCGGCAGCCGCCTCACCGGCGGCTCCTTCGGCCGCGGTGCGGGCGCCTCCTTCGGCGGCGGCGCGCTCGGCGCCGACACCCCGCTCCCCGGCGTCGACCCCCGCGCCTTCGGCCGCGGCGGCTCGGTCCTGGGCCCGCTGATCGGCCGGCGCTCCCCGCGCCCCGGGACCGGGCACGAGGACTCCGCCGTGCAGCCGCGCGCGGCCGCCGCCGCGGTCCGCAACCCGGCCGCCCGGGGCCGCAGGCTGGTGTTCGCCGCCGCGGGCGCCTTCTCCGTCGCCGCGGTCACCCTCGGCGGCGTCGGGGGCCTCGGCGCCCAGGGCGAGGAGGCGCCCGGCACCTCCGTCAGCCCGGCCGGCGAGAACGGCCGCAGCGGGTTCGTCCCGATGAACGCCCAGGTCCCCGTGGACTTCCCCGGCCGCCCGGTCGCCGCCACCCGCGCCGCCACCCCCGCACCGACCCCGGACCGGTACGCCGGCGGCCTCGCCGCACTGCGCCAGCAGACCCGCTGACAGGGCCACCGGCCGCCCGGCCACCGGCGGTTCTTCACCACGGCTTCATCACACCGTGGGCTCTCGACCGACCGGTGGCCATTACCCTGTAGGGACGTCTCCCTGCAGGGACGCCGTCCGATTTCGCGAGGGAGCCCAGGTGTTCACCGATGTAGGCGGGCTGAAGCTCCTGACCCTCGCCGTGTTGGCGATCATCGTCTTCGGTCCGGACAAGCTGCCCAAGCTCATCCAGGACACCATGGGCTTCATCCGGAAGATCCGTTCCTTCGCCGACACCGCGAAGGAGGACATCCGCAGCGAGCTGGGCCCGGAGTTCAAGGACTTCGAGTTCGAGGACCTCAACCCCAAGACCTTCGTCCGCAAGCAGCTCATGGGCGGCGAGGAGGACCCGCTGGGCCTCAAGGGGATGAAGGACAGCCTCGACATCCGCTCGGTGCTGGACGACAGGCCCGCGTCCGTGGTGAACGCCGGCACCGTCAGCTTCGAGAAGCCCGCCCCGGCCGCCGCCCCCTCCACCGGGGCGCCGCTGCAGTCCGGAGAGCGCCCCCCGTTCGACCCCGACGCCACCTGAGACCCCCCGGTCACCCCCTCGCCCCGCGAACCGCCCCGCACGGCTGAGCGGGGCGGCGGCGTGTGCGCCGCTATTGTGCTGATTGCGCACCGCGCAGGCACACAGGCGTTGAGGAGGCCCGGGGATGGACGCGACGAGTCAGGCGGGAGGGGCGACGGCCACGGCCGGGGGCCCGGTGGTCGGCGGGCAGGCCGGTCCGGCGGACCCGCTGGTGCCCTACCTGTCCGCCGACTTCCCCTGGTACGGCCTGGACGAGGGCTGGACCGGCCGCCGCTACCTGATGCAGGCCGGAGCCGGCGGCCCCCGCCCCGGTACGGCCCCCGGCGGCGTCGACTACGGCACGCTCGGCCACGGCGAGGAGCCGGCCCGGCAGTACGAGCCGCGCGACATGCGCCGCTTCGCGGTCGTCGTCACCGTGGCCCGCCGCGACAGCCGCCGCAGCGCCGACAACACCGGCACCCTGGAGGCCACCTCGGCCTCCTCCGCGGCCTGGCTGGCCGGCTCCGGCCTGCTCGCCGCCACCTGGCCCGGCCAGCTGGACCGCGCGCTGCGCCAGGACTGGCTGGACCAGCAGAGCGCCCTCGCCTGGGACCTCGCCGACGACCTGGACGGCCCCGGCTGGTCCACGCTGAGCCTGCCCGTCAACGGCCTGCCGCAGCCGTTCCGCTACCGCGAGTCCGAGTACGGCTGGGTGCTGGCCGGAGAGGCCCCCGGCGTGCTGCTCGGCGCGTTCGGGCGCGGCGTCAGCGCCTACGGCGCGGGCTTCGCGACGGTGCCCGACCTGGGCGCCTACACCCGGGCCTAGTACGGCCGCCAGGAACGGCCCTGGGACGGCCGACGGGCCGGGTGCAGGTGCACCCGGCCCGTCGTCACGTCTGCGTACGTCTGCGTACGTCTGCGTGGCGTCAGAACTTGTTCTTCGGGGTCAGCCCCAGCGACAGCCCCGAGAGCCCGCGCTGGCGGCCGCCGAGCTTGCCGGCCACGGCGCGCAGCGCGGCGCCGGCGGGGGAGTCGGGCGCGGCGAGCACGACCGGGCGGCCGTCGTCGCCGCCCTCGCGCAGCCGGACGTCGATCGGGATCGAGCCGAGCACCGGGACGGTCGCGCCGACGGTGCGGGTCAGCGCGTCCGCGACGGTCTGGCCGCCGCCGGTGCCGAAGACGTCGATCATCTCGTCGCAGTGCGGGCACGGCATGCCGGACATGTTCTCGATCACGCCGACGATCTTCTGGTGGGTCTGCACCGCGATGGTGCCCGCCCGCTCGGCCACCTCGGCGGCGGCCATCTGCGGGGTGGTGACGATCAGGATCTCCGCGTTGGGGACGAGCTGCGCCACCGAGATCGCGATGTCGCCGGTGCCGGGCGGCAGGTCCAGCAGCAGCACGTCCAGGTCGCCCCAGTACACGTCGGCGAGGAACTGCTGCAGCGCGCGGTGCAGCATCGGGCCGCGCCAGACCACCGGGGCGTTGCCCGGGGTGAACATGCCGATCGAGATGACCTTCACGCCGTTCGCCTGCGGCGGCATGATCATGTCCTGGACCTGGGTCGGCCGGCCCTCGACGCCCAGCATGCGGGGCACGCTGTGGCCGTAGATGTCGGCGTCCACCACGGCGACCTTCAGGCCGTCGGCGGCCATCGCGGCGGCCAGGTTGACCGTCACCGAGGACTTGCCGACGCCGCCCTTGCCGGAGGCGACCGCGTAGACGCGGGTCAGCGTGCCGGGCTTGGCGAACGGGATCTCCCGCTCCGGGGCGCCGCCGCGCAGCAGCTGGGAGAGCTCCTTGCGCTGCTCGTCGCTCATCACGTCGAGCTCGACCTCGACACCGGTCACGCCGGCGACCCTGCCGACCGCCTCGCGGACCCGGGTGACGATGGTCTCGCGCATCGGACAGCCGGAGACGGTCAGGTAGACCGCGACCCGCACCGCGCCGTCCTCGGCGATCCCGACCGATTTCACCATGCCGATCTCGGTGATCGGGCGGTTGATCTCCGGGTCGTTGACGGTCGCCAGCGCCTGGCGTACGGACTCCTCCGTGACGCCGGCCGCGACCTCTGTCTCGTTGGCCATGCCTTGATGGTACGGCGCGGACGGATCCCCTTAACCCGCCGGTAGCGTGCCGCCGGTCACAGCGTGCTCACCGCGGGGTCACAGCGCCCCGGAGGTGTCCCGGCGCTCGTCCATCTCCTTGAGCAGGGCCTGGAGTTCCGAGCGGACGAAGTCCCGGGTGGCGACCTCGCCCAGGCCCTGCCGCAGGGCGGCGACCTCGCGGGTCAGGTACTCGGTGTCGGCGATGCTGCGGTCGCCGCGGGCCCGGTCGTGCTCCATGTTGACGCGGTCGCGGTTGTCCTGGCGGTTCTGCGCCAGCAGGATCAGCGGGGCCGCGTACGAGGCCTGGAGCGAGAGCACCAGGGTCAGGAAGATGAACGGGTACTCGTCGAAGCGCGCCTCCGCCGGGAGCATCGTGTTCCAGAAGACCCAGATGATGATCACCACCGTCATCCAGACGATGAACCGGCCGGTGCCCAGGAAGCGGGCGATCCGCTCGGAGAGGGCGCCGAAGGCCTCCGGGTCGTAGGAGGGCAGGCTGAGCAGGCCCGGGCGGGCGGTGCGCGGCTGGTCGAGCCGGGTGCGGTTGGAGCCGGTGATGGGGGAGGTCTCCAGGCGGTCCCTGTCCCGGCCGCGGCCGTCACGGCCGTCGCGTCCGCGCAGGTCCCGCAGCTGGCGCAGTTCGCCCTGCAGGCGGCGGCGTACGGAGTCGTCCGGCCGTCCGTTGCGGTCAGTGTCCACCGGCCACCTCGTCCTCCCTCTCGTCGTGCCCGACCGTCTCGTCGTGGGCGTGGTGCGCGGCGTCGCGCCAGTCCTCCGGCAGCAGGTGGTCGAGCACGTCGTCGACGGTGACCGCGCCGAGCAGGTGGTCCGCCTCGTCCACGACGGGGGCGGCGACCAGGTTGTAGGTCGCCAGGTAGCGGGTGACCAGCGTCAGCGGGGTGTCCGGCGGCAGCGGGTCCAGGTCGTCGTCGACCAGCGAGCCGACCAGGACGTACGGGGGCTCGCGCAGCAGCCGCTGGAAGTGCACGGTGCCCAGGTACCGGCCGGTCGGGGTCTCGTTCGGCGGGCGGCACACGAACACCTGGGCGGCCAGCGCCGGCTTGTGGTCGCGCACCCGCACCCGGGCGAGCGCCTCGGCCACCGTCGAGTCCGGCTCCAGCACGATCGGCTCGGTGGTCATCAGACCGCCGGCGGTGTCCTCCTCGTAGCTGAGCAGGCGGCGCACCGGCGCGGCCTCGTCGGGCTCCATCAGCTGGAGCAGCCGCTCGGCCTCCTCGCCCGGCAGCTCGGAGAGCAGGTCGGCGGCGTCGTCCGGGTCCATCGCCTCCAGGACGTCGGCCGCGCGCTCCTCCTGGAGCTTGCCGATGATCTCGACCTGGTCGTCCTCGGGCAGCTCCTCCAGGACGTCCGCGAGCCGCTCGTCGTCCAGCGCGGCGGCGACCTCGCCGCGGCGCTTGGCGGAGAGGTGGTGCATCACGCTCGCGAGGTCCGCCGGGCGCAGCTGCTCGAAGGTGGCGAGCAGGTTGGCGGCGCCCTGGTCCTGCTCGGGCAGCGCGAAGCCGGTGACGTCCTGCCAGTCCAGAGTGAGCCGCTCGCCCTTGGCCTTGCGCAGCCGGCCGGCCCGGCCGACCTGGACGAAGACCTTGCTGATCTCCCACTCGCGCAGCCGGCTCTGCACCATGCCGACGTCCAGCACGGTGACTTCCTCACCGGTCTTCGACCAGGTAACGGTGCGGTCCAGCAGCTCGCCGAGGACGAGGGTCTCGGACGGGCGCTGCTCGAAGCGCCGCAGGTTGATGACGCCGGTGGTGAGCACCTGGCCGGACTCCAGGCTGGTGACCCGGGTCATCGGCAGGAAGATGCGGCGCCGGCCGACCACCTCGACCACCAGGCCCAGCACGCGCGGCGGGCGGCCGCCCAGGCGCAGCGAGACGACCACGTCCCGGACCCGGCCGACCTGGTCGCCGTTGGGGTCGAACACGGCGATCGCGGAGAGGTGGGAGATGAAGACCCTGGTGCCCGGACCCGCCATGAACTCCCTCGACTCGCTCGACGCCGTACGTGCAGGCGCAGCAGCGCACCGCCGCCCAGGCTACCCGTGTGTCAGGAGCCCGGCCCGGCGAGGGACGTTATCGGGCGCAGGAGTCCTCGGCGTGAACCTGGACCGACCGGCGAATGAGGGGCGGCGTCGCGGCCCCCGGACTCTCGCCCGGACGGCTTCTCCTCAGTCGCCGCAGCTCCGCTGCGCCTCCCTCGTCGGCACCGCCCGGACTCGGCCCGGACGCCGCTCCTTCACCCGCCCCTCATTCGCCGGTCGGTCTTAACGTCGCTTGAACAGCAGTTTGGGCAGGCCCGCGGGGATCGGGCGGCGGGTCGTGGCCGGGGTCGGCATCGGCGAGGCCGCCTGTGAGTCGTCCGGCATCGCGCCCGGGCGCTCGTCGAGCTCCCCGGCCGGCTCCAGGCGCAGCACCCGGCACTCGCGGGCCCAGCGCTGCGTGATCGCGTCGGTGTCCGGGGCGTTGAGCCGCTTGCCCTTGAGCTCCTCGACGGCCCCCGACCAGGCCTCGCCGCCCGGCGCCAGCTCCGACACCCAGGCGCGCCAGCCCGTCAGCCGTCCGCCCTTGTCCTTGCTGCGCACGGTGACCTGCGCCCCGGCGCCCGCCGTCAGGCCGTGCAGCGGCTGCTCGGCGCCGTCGCCGACGACCACCACGGCGCCGTCGTGCCAGGCGTGCCAGAGCGGGCGGGGCTGCTCCTGGCCGTCGGCCCGCACCCACAGCAGGCCGGACTTCTTCGCGGCCTCCTCCAGGAGGGCCCGGTCGAGGAAGGCGTCGGCGGTGGCGGCGGGCGTACGGTCCATGGCGCACAGCGTACTGGGGTGCTTTGGATGCCGGGGTCGGACGGGACGGAAGGTCTCAACCCCTGAGAGACAGTTCCATCGGACCGTCACGGGCCTTACGGTATGAGCGCCCGATCCACGTGACCAGCGAAGGAGCGCCGTGCCCGCCGCCCGGCCCGCCACCGCCCCCGCAACCGCCCCCGCAACCGAGAGCGCCGCGCCCGCCGCCCACCGGCCCCCGGCGCACCCGCTGCCCACCGCCGACCTGCTGCTGCTCGCCGTCTCCATCGCCGGCATCTCCATGTCCGGCCCGCTCATCAGCGCCACCGCCGCGCCCGCCCTGG
Source organism: Kitasatospora sp. NPDC051170 (assembly GCF_044455705.1). Classification (NCBI taxonomy): domain Bacteria; kingdom Bacillati; phylum Actinomycetota; class Actinomycetes; order Kitasatosporales; family Streptomycetaceae; genus Kitasatospora; species Kitasatospora sp. NPDC051170. The sequence goes on from NZ_JBITFA010000002.1 coordinate 545,719, forward strand.
CCATCGCCCTGTGGCGCAACGTCATGTCGGTCGGCGTGCTCGGCCCGTACGCGCTGCTGCGCCACCGCGCCGAACTGCGCGGCATCTCCCGGCGGGCGCTGCTGCTGGCCGTCGCCGCCGGGGCGCTGCTGGCCGTGCACTTCGCGCTGTGGATGCCCAGCCTGAGGATGACCTCGGTCGCCTCCGCCACCGCGCTGGTCACCACCACACCGCTGTGGACGATCCTGCTGATGCGGCTGATGGGCCACCGGGCGCCGCGGATGGTCTGGCTCGGTACGAGCGTGGCCTTCGCCGGGGTGCTGGTGCTCACCGGCGTCGACCTCTCGCTCTCGCCGCGCGCCCTGCTCGGCGACGCCCTCGCCCTCGCCGCGGGCCTGGCCGCCGCCGGGTACATGCTGCTGGGCGCCGAGGTCCGCAAGAGCGTCAGCACCACCGCGTACACCCTGGTCTGCTACGCCACCACGGCGGCGGGCCTGCTGGTCATCTGCCTGGTCACCGGCACCCGCCTGTCGGGCTGGCCGGCCGGCGTCTGGTGGCAGATCGTGCTGCTGATGGTCACCGCCCAGCTGCTCGGCCACTCGCTGAGCAACCGCGTGGTGCGCACCCTCGGCCCGTCGATCACCTCCACCGCGATCCTGCTGGAGACCCCGGGCGCGGCCGCGATCGCCGCCGTCTGGCTCGGCCAGTGGCCCCCGGCGGCCGCCTACCCGGCGGTGGTGCTGATCCTGCTCGGCCTGGTCCTCGTCGCCCGTGGCGGGCGGCGGTAGGACGGCGGCAGGACGGCGGCAGGACGGGGGCGGGACGCGCCGGCGGCTCAGAGCCAGCCGTTGCGGCGGAAGCCCCGGTACATCCCGATGCAGATCAGGACGATCCCGCCCAGCACCGTCGGATAGCCGTACGGGCTCTTCAGCTCGGGCATGTACTCGAAGTTCATGCCGTACACGCCGGTGATCATGGTCGGCACCGCGAAGATCGCCGCCCAGGCGGTGATCTTGCGCATGTCCTCGTTCTGCGCCACCGAGACCTGCGCCAGGTTCGCCTGGAGCAGCGAGTTCAGCAGCTCGTCGAAGCCCTGCACCTGCTCCGTCACCCGGGCCAGGTGGTCGGCGACGTCGCGGAAGTACTTCTGCACCTCCGGGTTCACCAGGCTCTGCTGCGGCTCGGACAGCTGCTGCATCGGGCGCAGCAGCGGCACCACCGCGCGCTTGAACTCCAGGACCTCGCGCTTGAGTTGGTACACCCGGCCGACGTCCGCGCTGCGGCCGCCCTTGGCCGAGAAGACGCCGTACTCGATGTCGTCCACGTCCGTCTGGAGCCGCTCGGCGACGAGCAGGTAGTTGTCCACCACGTGGTCGGCGATCGCGTGCAGCACCGCGGACGGGCCTCTGGCGAGCAGCCCCGAGTCGTCCGCCTCCAGCCGGTGGCGCAGCTCCTGGAGCGAGCCGTGACCGCCGTGCCGGACGGTGATCACGAAGTCGCGCCCGACGAAGGCCATCAGCTCGCCCGTCTCCACCACCTCGCTGGTGGGCGTGAGTTGGTCGTGCTCGACGTAGCGGACGGTCTTGAAGACGGCGAAGAGGACGTCGTCGTAGCGCTCGACCTTGGGGCGCTGGTGGGCGTGCACCGCGTCCTCCACCGCGAGCGGGTGCAGGCCGAAGCGCTGGGCGATCCCCTCGAACTCGGCCTCCGTCGGCTCGTGCAGGCCGATCCAGCTGAACGAGCCGGCCGCTTCCGGGAACTGGTGCGCCGCCTTGACCCGGCGGGCGGCCTCACGGGGGCTGCAGCTGTCGCCGGCCCGCCGGCCGTGCTGGTACACCGCGCAGTCCACGACGGCCGAGCCGGCGCCCTCGGGGAGGGCGTCGTACGAACCGGCCACCGAACGGCGGCGGTTGGGGCGGACGGCGGCGCGCAGGTTGTTGATCATCGACAAGGCAGGCTCCCTGGGCAGGAGCCGTCGCACGGCGGCACGGAACGAGGATCGGACGGCCACAGGACGACGGCGAGGAACACCGGGTGAAGGGACGAAGGTGCTCTCCCGACCGGGTCGTTCGCCGATCAGCCACCCGGGCCTACCGCAGGATCAGCCTGCGAAGCGGGGGGTGCGGGGAAGACGGGGCCGGGCAGAGCTGCCGGTACTGCATGGTCGGCCGGTATCCACCGCAACCACCTCCTTCGCGCCGCCGCCCCGGGGCAGAGACGTCCCGGTGGCCAGTCGCTCACCCTAACACCCGAAGGCACCTCCCCGCTCCGGGGTTTACCCAGGCTTGACGCGGGAAGCCCGGGCCCGCCCCCTTCCCGGAGCCGCGGGTTACGCTCACCGGCATGGCGCACGACTTCCCGCTCTTCGGCGACTTCCACGGCGACTCCCCGGACCTGACCAGGGAGGCGGTGCTGGCCGCCGTCGAAGCCCGGCTGATCGCCACCTTCGGCGAACCGAGCGGCCGGGCCGCCGTCACCTTCCTCGGCGCCGACCGCGTCGAGGTGCTGCGCTTCGGCCCGGACGCCGAGGGCCTCGTCCGGTACTCGACCCTCGGCATGGCCGCCGCGCCGATGGCCGACCCGACCTCGCCCGTCGCCGACCAGGTGCGCGGCCCGCGCGTCGAACTGCTGCTGACCGTGCGCGGCGGCCGCGACGACGTGCTGCGCCCCCTCGCCACCTTCGCCGCGACCCCGCAGGTCGAGGGCCTGGTCGTGGCCCCCGGCGGCTCGCTGGACCTCGGCGCCCCCCTCTGGGAGGGCGCCCCCTTCACCTCGGTGCTCGCCGCCGAGCCCGGCGGCCTGGTCGAGGACCTCGACCTGGCCGAACCCGCCGAGCCCGTACGGTTCCTGCCCCTGCTGCCGATGACGCCCAACGAGGCCGGCTGGAAGCGGGTGCACGGCGCCGCCGCCCTCCAGGAGCGCTGGCTGAACCACGGCACCGACCTGCGCGACCCCCGGCGCCGCGGCGTACCCCTCGACTGAGCGGGTCCTCTACCGCTCGATCGGCTTCGCGCCGCTCGCCTGCGCCAGCAGCGCCTCGTACACCGCCGGGTCGGTGGTGTGCTCGCCCAGGCGGACGGTCTTGCGCTCGCCGTGGTAGTCGCTGGAGCCCGTCACCAGCAGCCCCAGCTCCCCGGCCAGGCCGCGCAGGTGCGCCCTGGTCTCCTCGTCGTGGTCGGTGTGGTCCACCTCCAGGCCGCCGAGCCCGGCCGCCGCGAGGTCGGCGATCACGTGCTCCGGCACCGTACGGCCGCGCTTGACCGCGCCGGGGTGGGCGAAGACCGGCACCCCGCCGGCCGCCCGGACCAGCCGTACGGCCACCAGCGGATCGGTCTCGTGCTTGCGCACGTCCGCCCGGCCGCCGTTGGCCAGCCACTCGGGGGTGAAGGCGTCCGAGACGGTGGCCACCACGCCCGCCTCCATCAGGGCGCTGGCGATGTGCGGCCGCCCGACCGAGCCGGCCCCGGCGATGCGCCGCACCTGCTCCCAGGTGATCCCGGCGCCCAGTTCGCGGCAGCGCTCGACGATCGCCCGCCCGCGCCGGAACCGGTCGGTGCGCACCAGCTCCCGCTCGCGCGCGAACTCCGGCTCCTCGGGGTCGAACAGGTACGCCAGCAGGTGCATGCTGATGCCGTCCACCACGCAGGACAGCTCGGCGCCCGGCACCACGGTCAGCCGGGTGCCGGCCGGCAGCGCGTGCACCGCCTCGGCGGCCTCGGCGTGGCCGGCCACCGTGTCGTGGTCGGTCAGCGCGACGACGTCGAGTCCGGCGGCGGCCGCCGCCGCGACCAGCTCGGCCGGGCTGTCGGTGCCGTCGGAGGCGTTGCTGTGGGCGTGCAGGTCGATGCGCACGGGGCGTCTCCTGGGGCTCGTGGAATGCCGCCCAGGATAGGGGAGCCGGGCCGTCGTTCTCCGGCCTACCCGAGCAGCCGGGGGGAGAGGGCGCCGCAGGGCAGCAGGCCCAGTTCGGCCCCGGCCTCGCGCAGGTCGGTGAGCACCAGTTCGTCGTACATCACCAGCGCCGACTGCTCGGGCCAGGCGATCGCCCAGAGCCAGAGCCCGCGGGCCTCGCCGGCGAACACCGCGCGGTCGGCGGGCGCGTCCGGGACGTGGAACATCGGGGTGGGCCGCCCGGCGGCCATCAGCTTGGCGTCGGCGGGCTTGTACAGGCCGACGGAATCGCCCGGGTCCGGCCCCGGGAGCCCGGCGTAGCGGGCGCCGAGCCCGACCCCGAGCTCCTCGGCGACGAGCACCAGCTCCCCGAACCCGCCCAGCGGCGCGGGCCCGGCGCAGGCGACGGCGGTGGCCCGGGCGCCCGAGACGTCGTCGCCCACGTGCGCGATGCCGGTGTAGAGCCAGCCGACCGGGAGCGGCCAGGGCAGCCAGACGGGGACCTGGGAGCGGGCCACGGCGACGCCGAGGGCCTCCACGCTCGGAGGCAGCACGGGTTGCATCGGGTGCACGGCTCCGTGCCGGTCGCACTGCCAGGTGTCCGAAAACAGACCGGGGGCGCGGACCCGACCGGCGCACCTCGGGCAGCTTGGCTCGCCCCTCATAGCCGACAACGCTCCTCCCTCCGGACCGCCGCGTCAAGGACGATCACCCGTACGGAGGGCTCGGCCGCACCTGTCGGTGGCACAAGCCCGGTCGGCGCGGGGTGGGCGAGGGTCCGGGCGGTTCCCGTTGGGGGATGTCCCGTCGCGGAGGGCGGCAAACGTCGGGGGTGGTGGGGACGGCCGGGGTCCGATCGGGCTTCGAACGAGCCCTGAACGCACTGACGCCCCGTCATCGGCGATCGCGGTGACGGGGCGTCAGTCGGGTATCGGCACGTCCGGGTCGGACGGTCCCTGCTCGTCGGCGGCGGGTGTGACCTCCCGGTCGCAGGCGCCGCGCAGGGTCAGACGGTCGGGCACGGGCGGATGAGCAGGCGTTCGCCGGTGCGGGCGGCGGCCTGGACGACCTCGCGGACGGTCTCGGCGTCGGCGATCTGGCGGCCGGTGGCGGAGCCGTCGGCCTCGTCGAGGCGGACGATCTCGAAGCGCATGGGCTTGGTCATGGGTGTCTCCTTTCCTGTCCCCGTCGGGCGGGGAGATGCGGGCTGAGTCGGGATCAGCCCTTTCGGGGTCCTGCGGGTCCGGCGAAACGGCCGGACCGGACGGCTGGTACGTGCGGCGGTCTGCTGCGGCAAGGGCTCCCCCTGGGCTTGCCTCGTGCGTCTTCTGCCTCGTGAGCCACGATGACGTGGCGGTGCTGCCGGGCCGTTGCCCGTCCGTTACGTCCAGGTTTCGACCGACGGGCGGCCTGGTGCGGACGGCGATGATTCCCGGACAGAATCAAAGATTACCGTAACTAACGACTTTTGTCGCGCGAAAAAGAACGATCGGATCACGAAAGTGGTTCAGACCACTTGGGCGACGGTGGCGCTCAGCCCCAGAATCCGGCCAACGCCCGCGCCGTCTCCACCGGCCGCTCCGCGGCGGGGGAGTGCCCCGACTCCTCCACCACCACCCGGCGCGCGCCCAGCCGCACGGCCATCCCGCTCTGCTGCGGCACCGGCCACGCGTAGTCCCGCACCCCCGACATCACCAGCACCGGCAGCACCCGGGCCCGGACGGCCCCGGCCAGCTCCGCCACCCGGTCCGGCGCGGCCACCAGATGGCCGCCGGTGACGCTCAGCGAGGCCGGCACGTTCGCCACCCAGCGGCGGTGCATGAACTCCGCGATCTCCGGGGCGAGGACCGGCTTCGGCTGCGGGCTCTGCGCGTCCAGCTGCTGGATCACCCGCCAGATCTCCTCCAGGCTCATCACCGGCAGCACGTCCAGCAGCAGCCTGGTGCGGGCCGCCTCGGACGGCTCGATGGCGCCCGGACCGGTGGACATCAGGGTCAGCGAACGCCACGGCACCGGGCCCGGCCCGGCGGCGAGCACCGCCTCGCGCACGACCTGCCCGCCGAAGGAGTGCCCCAGCAGGTGCACCGGGCCGCCGCCCTCGGCCGCCAGCGCGTCGGCCAGCGCCCGCACGTCCTCGCCCAGCGCGGCGACGGTGTACGCGGCGGGATCGTCCGGCCCGCCCGTCTCGTACTGGCCCCGCTGGTCCACGGCCGTCACCCGGTACCCGGCGGCCGCCAGCGGCTCCAGCAGCGCGATGAAGTCCTCCTTGCTGCCCGTGAACCCCGGCACCAGCAACGCCGACCCCCGCACCGCCCCCACCGGCTCCGCCCGCAACGCCGCGAACTCCCCCCGCCCCGTCCCCACCCGCTCCACCCGCGCACACCCGGGCAACACCAGAAACGGCGGCGTACTCATCCCCCGCACCTCCCACCACCTCGACGACCCACCGCGCCCGAGCCTAGGGCCACGCGGCTGCGCCGCCCGCGAGCGGTCGTGCCGCTCGCGCGCTTGGCTCGCCTGGTCGCACACCACCCGGCGCCGCCGTCCGGAAACGCCCGCGCCGCCCGACACCTGGGGTGTCGGGCGGCGCGGGGGTGGGGCCGAGGGGGTGCTCAGCTCTCGGTGGCCGGGGTGGCCTTGCGGGTGCGGGTGCGCTTGCGGGGGGCCGGGACCTCGGTGGGGGTCTCGGTGGCCGGGGCCGCCTCGGGGGCGGTCTCGGCCGTGGCCTTGGGCTTGCGCGTACGCGTCCGGGTGGCGGGCTTCGGCTCGGCGGCCTCGGCGACGGCCTCGGTGGCCGGGGCCTCGACGGTCTCGGCCTTCGGCTTGCGGGTCCGGGTCGCCTTCTTGGCCACCGGGGCCTCGGCGGCCTCGGCGGCCTCGGCGACGGCCTCGACGACCGGGGCCTCGACGGCCTCGACGGCCTCGACCACGGCCTTGCGCGTACGCGTCCGGGTGGCCTTCTTCGCGACCGGAGCCTCGACGGCCTCGACGACCGGCTCGACGACCGCGACCGCGGCCTCCGGGGCCTCGACCGTCACGGCGGCGGCCTCGACGGCCTCCGCCGCGGCCGAACCGGCGCGCGAGCGGCGACGGCGGCGGCGCGGGGCCGCGGCCTCCTCGGTGCCGGCGCCCTCGACGGCCGGAGCCGTCTCCGCGGCGACCGCGACCTCGGCCGCGCCCTCCTCGCCGACCGTCGAACCGCGGCGGGTGCGACGGCGCTCACGGGTGCGGCGCGGCTTCTCCTCCGCCGCCGGGGTCTCGACGGCGGGGCCGCCCGAGCTGTCCCGGCCGCCGCGACCGCGGCCGCCGCCGGTGCGGGCACCGCGACCGCCGGTCTCACCGAGGTCCTCGATGACCTCGGCGCCGAGCCCGGCCCGGGTGCGCTCCGAGCGGGGCAGCACGCCCTTGATGCCCGGCGCGATCTTGAGCAGCTCGTACAGGTGCGGCGAGGTGGAGTAGGTCTCCTCCGGCTCGTTGAACGGCAGGTCCAGCGCCTTGTTGATCAGCTGCCAGCGCGGGATGTCGTCCCAGTCGACCAGGGTGACGGCCGTGCCCGAGGCGCCGGCGCGGCCGGTGCGGCCGATCCGGTGCAGGTAGGTCTTCTCGTCCTCGGGGCACTGGTAGTTGACGACGTGCGTCACGCCCTCGACGTCGATGCCGCGGGCGGCGACGTCGGTGCAGACGAGAACGTCGACCTTGCCGTTGCGGAAGGCCCGCAGGGCCTGCTCGCGGGCGCCCTGGCCGAGGTCGCCGTGAACGGCGCCGGCGGCGAAGCCGCGCTGGGTGAGCTGGTCGGAGACGTCGGCGGCGGTGCGCTTGGTGCGGCAGAAGATCATCGCCAGCCCGCGGCCGTCGGCCTGCAGGATGCGCGAGACCATCTCGACCTTGTCCAGCGAGTGCGCACGGAAGATGTGCTGCTCGATGTTGGCGACGGTCGCGCCGGTGTCGTCCGGGGCGGCGGCCCGGATGTGGGTCGGCTGGCTCATGTACCGGCGGGCGAGGTTGATGACCTGGCCCGGCATGGTGGCGGAGAACAGCAGGGTCTGCCGCTTGGCCGGCAGCATGGTGATGATCTTCTCGACGTCCGGCAGGAAGCCGAGGTCGAGCATCTCGTCGGCCTCGTCGAGGACCAGCGCGCGGACTTTGGACAGGTTCAGCTTCTTCTGCCCGGCGAGGTCGAGCAGACGCCCCGGGGTGCCGACGACGATGTCGACGCCCTTGTTGAGCGCCTCGACCTGCGGCTCGTACGCCCGGCCGCCGTAGACGGCGAGCACGCGGACGTTGCGGACCTTGCCGGCGGTCTGCAGGTCGTTGGTGACCTGGGTGCACAGCTCGCGCGTCGGGACGACGATCAGCGCCTGCGGGAAGTCGGAGAGCTGCTCCTCCGTGGCCCGGCCGGCGTCGACGTCGGCGCGCACGATGGACCGCTCGATCAGGGGGAGGCCGAAACCGAGGGTCTTGCCGGTGCCGGTCTTGGCCTGGCCGATGACGTCGTGGCCGGTCAGGGCCACGGGGAGGGTCATCTCCTGGATCGGGAAGGGGTGGACGATGCCGACGGACTCGAGGGCCTCCGCGGTCTCGGCGAGGATGCCGAGATCTCGGAACGTCGTCTTGTTGGGTTCAGTGGTGGTGGACAGGGTGCTGCCTCTTCCGTGTGGGAGGGGCCGAGAGCGAGCGGCGGGCGGGCGCGCGCGGCTGTGTACGGGCCTGGTCGGCCTGCAGTACAGCTGCGCGGACGCACAACCGCGCCGGTCCCTGCGGCCGGCCGGTGCGCGCGGCCCGGAGTGCGGGGCGCGTCGCCGGCGGCGTCGGGGAGGAATCCCGTGAGGGACCTGCGCGGGACCTCCGCGTGGGGCGGGGTCTCGGCGGCCCTCGCTCGGCCACTGATGCGGTGCCAAGGCTTGAGGTCCAAGCCCTGGTCGGAGCCGATCGGCTCTCCGACCGGGCATCCGCGTACGTGAGTACCCGTGCCTTCGGTGCGGACGCGTCCGAGGAGACGGTGCCGCCACCGGAGGGCCTGCGCGGGGGCACCGAGACGGCGGTGACTCCGTGCGAGCACGACGGGGCTCCGTACCACCATACAGTCAGGCGACGACTCGAACACGTGACGCGTCTGACATGGACCCCCGCGACCGGCCGGGAACGGTGTGATCCCGCCGGTCACCCGGGTGCGGCCGCGGTGGGGAGGGGGCCCGGGCCGGACTAAGGTTCAGGGTCATGGAGACCCATGGTGAGACGCAGGACGACGGCGCGGCCGGCTCGATCGGCGACTGGGCGACGTGCTCGGCCGACCCCGGCTACCGCGCCGCGGTGCTGGATCTGCTCGGCGCGCTCGCGTACGGCGAGCTGAGCGCCTTCGAGCGGCTCGCCGAGGACGCCAAGCTGGCCCCCGACCTCGCCGACAAGGCGGCCCTGGCCCGGATGGCCTCCTCCGAGTTCCAGCACTACCAGCGGTTGCACGACCGCCTCGCCGAGGTCGGCGCCGACCCGCAGGAGGCCATGCGCCCCTTCGTCGAGCCGCTGGAGCTGTTCCACCGGATGACGGCGCCCTCGGACTGGCTGGAGGGCCTGGTCAAGGCGTACGTGGGCGACGCCATCGCCACCGACTTCTACCGCGAGGTGGCCGTCCGCCTCGACGACGACACCCGGGACCTGGTGCTCGGCGTCATGTCCGACACCGGCCACGGCCAGTTCGCCGTCGACAAGGTCCGCCAGGCCATCGAGGCCGACCCGCGCGCCGGCGGCCGGCTCGCCCTGTGGGGCCGGCGGCTGATGGGCGAGGCGCTCAGCCAGGCCCAGCGGGTGGTCGCCGAGCGCGACGCGCTGTCGAACCTGCTGGTCGGCGGCGTGCAGGTGCAGGGCTTCGACCTCGTCGAGGTCGGCAAGATGTTCAACCGGATCACCGAGGCGCACACCAGGCGCATGGCCGCCCTGGGCCTCGCCTCCTGACCCGTGCCGCTCAGGCCGCCCGGTGCCGCCGCTGCGCGCGGTGGGCGCCCGGGCGGTGGCGGTGCGCCGGGGCGCGCCCGGCCGCGAGGTCGGGCCGGGCCAGCAGCGAGGTGAGCACCCCCGAGGTCAGGGCCGCGGCGACCACCGAGCCGACCGGGTAGCGCCCGTCCAGGCAGAAGTGCGCCACCGTCCCGCCCAGCAGGGCCGAGGCCAGGGCCGTCCCCACCGTCAGCGCCCTGGGCGCGCGGAAGTGGGCGGGCAGGCCCAGCAGCGCGAGGGCGCCGGTGGCCAGGCCGACGAGGGCGAAGGCGATCGATTCGACCAGCAAGGCGGCCTCCCCGGGGGACGGGCGTGCGGCGTGCGGCGCCGCACCACCGCCGTACCCCGCCCGAGCGGCCCGTACACGCGACGGTGCCCCGCTCCCGGGTGGGAGCGGGGCACCGTGACGCGATGCTCGTGCGGCCTCTCAGAGGGCGCCGAAACCGACCTTGCGGACGGACGGCTCGCCGATCTCCACGTACGCCAGGCGGTCGGCGGGGACGAGGACCCGACGGCCCTGCTCGTCGGTCAGCGAGAGGAGCTGAGCCTTGCCCCCCAGGGCGTCGGCGACGGCGCTCTCGACCTCATCGGCACTCTGCGAGCTCTCGATCACGATCTCGCGCGGCGCGTTCTGCACGCCGATCTTGACCTCCACGGCTTCCCTCCGGGGTTGCGGCCTCCACGCACGGGCACCGGAGCGCCTGGGACAAGCGTTCGCGGCGACCGCGCCGTACGGGCTTCACCATAGAGCACGAGATCACCGGGTAGGCGAAGGTCTGCCGGATCAGCCCTGCTGGGGGGCACCTTCGGTGGGGTGCATGGGGAAGCCCTTCAGGCCGCGCCAGGACAGGCTGGCGACCAGGCGCACCGCCTCGTCGCGCGGGATCTCCAGACCCTGCGAGAGCCAGTACCGGGCGGTGATCTGGGCCAGGCCGCAGACGCCGGCGGCCAGCAGCTTGGACTCGGCCTCGGGCAGGTCGGTGTCCTCCTGGATCACCTTGCTGACCAGCGTCGCGCTCGCCTCGGAGGCCCGCTCCACCCGCTCGCGCACGGCCGGCTCGTTCGTCAGGTCCGACTCGAAGACCAGCCGGAACGCGCCCGACTCGCTGGAGACGTAGTTGAAGTACGCCTCCATCGTGTTCGCGACCCGCTGCTTGTTGTCCGTCGTCGCCGACAGCGCCTCGCGCGTCGACTCGACCAGGGCGTCGCAGTGCTTGTCCAGCAGGGCCAGGTACAGCTCCAGCTTCCCGGGGAAGTGCTGGTACAGCACCGGCTTGCTGACCCCGGCGCGGTCGGCGATGTCGTCCATGGCGGCCGAGTGGTAACCCTGCGCGACGAACACCTCCTGGGCGGCACCGAGCAGTTGTTCACGGCGGGCGCTTCGCGGCAGGCGGGCACCGCGCGGGCGCTCCTGCGCCTCCTGGATGGCCGTCACGGCGCTCCTCACTTCGGGGTTCTTCGGGGTCGACGAGACGGCCGATTCTACTTTTCGGTAACCGCGCCCGCGTTCGGGCGAGGGCGAGAAATCCGATCGGCAGGCTTGTCAGGAGCCCACAATACGGCGCTGACCTCGGCCCCGGCAGTGCTGTGACGAGGCAGAAGCAGTGCTGTGACGAGGGGGAAGACGATCAGGGCCACCCCGGGCGCCCCCGAACCCCGCTCACTACCATCGTCCACCATGAGCAGCCCTGAGCAGCAGGTCCGTACCGTCGAGGTCCCCGGAGCGGTACTGGCGGTCCACCGGGGCACGGACGGTGACGGCCCGGACGGGCGCGAGCCCGCCCTCTTCGTGCACGGCCTCGGGGGCTCGGCCGCCAACTGGACGGCCCTCATGGACCGCCTCGGCGACCGGCTCGACGGCGAGGCCGTCGACCTGCCCGGCTTCGGCCGCTCCGGCCCGCCCAGCGACGGCGACCTCAGCCTCTCCGGCCACGTGCGCGCCGTCATCGGCCTGCTCGAGGCGGCCGGGCGCGGGCCCGTCCACCTCTTCGGCAACTCGCTCGGCGGCGCCGTCTCCGTCCGCCTCGCCGCGCTGCGCCCCGACCTGGTGCGCAGCCTCACCCTCGTCTCGCCCGCCCTGCCGGAGCTGCCCCCGCAGCGCTCCGCCTGGCCGACCGGGCTGCTCGCCCTGCCGGGGCTGCCCGCGCTGGCCGGACGGCTGGCGGCCGGGCGGCGCGACGCCGAGGCGGCCACCGAGGACCTGCTGCGCCTGGTCTACGGCGACCCGGCGGCCCTGAGCCCGGCCGCCCGGGCCCAGGCGGTGGCCGACTACCGGCGCCGGCTGGAGGTGCCGCACGCCATGGCGGCGCTGATCGGCTCGGCCCGGGGCATCGTCTCCGCGTACACCGAGCGCGGCGAGCAGGCGCTGTGGCGCCAGGCCGAGCGGGTCGAGGCGCCGGTGCTGCTGGTGTACGGGCTGCGCGACAAGCTCGTCGCCTACCGCTCGGCCCGCCGGGCCTGCGCGGCCTTCGCCGACGCCCGGCTGCTGGTGCTGCCCGAGTCCGGGCACGTCGCGATGATGGAGCACCCGGACGCGGTGGCCCGCGCCGTGCGGGAGCTGATCGCGCACACCGCGCGCTGACCCGCACGCCGCTCCCGCCCGTACCGCGCGGTAACGGCGCCGTGGGGCGGGAAGTCACGCCGGTTCACTCGTTCAGGTGGCAACCAGGCAGGTGAGCGATGGTGGGCCGCGGGCCGGTCCTACCTTTCTGCTGCCGGACCGAACAGGTGTGGGGGAGGGCCGCGGACGCCGGAGGAATCGGCAGGCGGCGGCGCGAGGAAGGCTTCCGGCGTACGGCCCCGCGGCTCCCGTGGCCCCGATCCGGGGCGGCTGACTAGGAGGTCTCCCGTGCGCGTTGCCCTGCTCACCGAGGGTGCCCGCCCGCATCCGAGGCGTGGCGCCGGCGCCTGGTGCGACCGGCTCGCCGAGGGCCTGCCGGAGCACGAGTTCGAGCTGTACCTGCTCACCGGCCCGCAGGGGATCGAGGCCGTGGAGCGGCTCTCGCCCGCCTGGCGGGGGGCGCGCGACCTGGCGCTGTGGGGCCGCCGCCCGCGCGGCCGCGCCCCGGGCGCCCTGCGCAGACGCCAGTACGCCCGGGCGTACGAGGAGCTGGTGCGCGCCCTGGTGCTGCCCCGCGAGCGGGCCGGATTCGCCGCCGGGCTCTACCGGCTGGCCGAACTCGCCCGCGAGGACGCCACCCTGCCCGTCTTCCTCGCCTCCGCCCACGCCCGCCGCGTCCTGGAACGGGTCTGGCGCCTGCCCGGGGCGGACACCTCGGCCGGCCACCCGCTGGTGTGCGACGTGCTCGTCGCCGCCGACCTCCTCGAACAGTGCCTGCGCCCGCTGTCCGCGCCCTGGTACGGCACCGGCCCCGGGGGCCTCGGCTCCGCCGACCTGTGCCACGTGGTCGGCGCGGGCCCGGCCGCCCTGCCCGCGCTCGTCGCCCGGCACCTGCACGGCGTGCCCTTCGTCGTCACCGAGCACGGCCTGCACCTGCGCGAGCAGTACCTCGGCTACCGCGAGGCCCCCTACCGCTGGCCCGTCCGCGCCCTGCTGCTCGCCTTCTTCCGGGCGCTCACCGAGGAGACCTACCGGCAGGCGGCGATACTGACCCCCGGCAGCGCCCACGACCAGCAGTGGCAGCGCCGCTGCGGCGCCGACCCGGCCCGCACCCGGGTGGTGTACGAGGGCACGGAGGCCGTCGAGCGCCCGGCCGCCGGGGCCGGGCCGCAGGCGCCGACGCTGGTGTGGGCCGGCGCCCTGGAGCCCGGCCGGGACCTGGAACTGATGCTGCACGCCTTCGCGCAGGTCCGCGACGGCCTGCCCGGGGCCCGGCTGGTGGTGCACGGCGAGGAGGCGAGCCCCGGCTACCGGGCGCACTGCGAGGCCCTCGCCGAGCGGCTCGGGGTCGCGCGGGCGGTGGAGTTCGCCGGCCGGCCCGGCTCGCTCGCCGACGCCTGGGCGGGCGGGACCGTCGCCGTGTTCTCCGCGCTCTCCCAGCGCCGCCCCGGACTCCTCGCCGACGCCATGCTGAGCGGCCGCGCCGTCGTCTCCACCGACGTCGGCGTCGCCCGGGAGGTGGTCGGCCCGACCGGTCTGCTGGTGCCCGCCCGAGACCCCCGCGCCCTGGCCGGGGCCTGCCTGGCCCTGCTGCGCGACGAGGAGCGCCGCGACCGGCTGGGCCTGGCCGGTCGGCTGCGGGCGCAGGAACGCTTCGCCGTCGAGCCCGTCATCGGCGCCTTCCGGGAGATCTACCTGGAACTCGTCTCCCAGTACCCGGCCTTCCCCGGCGGCGCGGCCGACGGGAGCGGCCGCGCCCCGCGCCCCTTCGCCCGGCCCGCCGAGTTCTGGCTCGCCGACGGGCCGCGCACCCCCGGCGCCGAGGAGACCGGGTACGCGGCGGACGCGGCGCACGCGGCGGACGGCGAGGGCTCCGACGAGGCCCCGCGCAGCCCCGCGCTCGCGGAGGCCGTCTGATGCCCGGCGGCGCGGCGGCGGGTGCCAGCGCCGACCCGGTGCGTGAACTCATGGCCGAGCACCGGGAGTTGTGCGAGCGCGCCGTCGATCCGCTGGAGATCGCCGCCGGGCTGGAGGAGGCCGGGCTCGGCCCCGACACCGCCGCCCGCTGCCGCCACGGCGACCTGTTCGCCCTCGCCGAGGAGCTGTACGCCCGCGTCCCGCGCCGCCCGCCCCCGCCCGAGGCGGCCCCGCCCCGGCCCTGCGCGGCCACGAGCCGGGCCACGCTGCTCGCCGCCGCCCTCGCCGCCCTGCCCTGCGCGGCGGTCGCCGCCCTCGGCACCGGCCCGGCGGCGCTGCTGCCCGCCGCCGTCCCCCTCGCCCTGCTGCCCGCCCTCACCGCCGACCCGCCCGCCGCCCCCGGCCCGCCCTGGTACGGGCCCGACGCGCCCGATGCCGGGATCGGCCCGTACGCACCCCCGCGCCCCGAGCCCGCCTCCCGGTGGAGCCCGGCCCTGCTCGGCTACGGGCTGGGGCTGGCCGCCCTGCTGCTGCTCCCGCTGTGCGCGCCCGGCGCCGACCGGCCGCTGAGCGCCGCGCTGGTGCTGGCCGCCGCCGTGTCGGTGGGCGCCGCCGAGCGGGCCGCCCGCTGGTACCGGCAGGTCGGGCGCGGGCACCTCGGCTCGGCCGCCACCCTGGCGGAGTTCCGGGCCAGGATGCGCCCGGTGCTGCCCGTCGCCGTGGCCCTGCACCTGGCGGTGCTCACGGTGCTGACCTTCGCCGCGCTGGCCGTGCTCACCGCCCTCGCGCCGCGCCCCGGGCCCGGCCACGGCGGGGGCCTGCTGCACCTGGCCGCCGAGCGGGCCGGCCCCGGGCCGTGGGCGGCACAGGGCGTGCTCGGCCTGCTGCTGGTGCTGACCGCCCTGCTGGCCCGCTGCGGCCGGGCCCCGGCGGCGGCGCTCGGCGCGCTGGCCGCGGCCGCCGCCACCGGGGCGCTGCTCGCCACCGGCCGGGACGCGCCGACGGCCCTGCTGCTGGGCGGCGGAGCCGTCGCGGCGGCGCTGCTCGCCTACGCCTGGGCCGTGCTCGGCCGGGCCGGGGCCCACCGGTACTGCACCGACCCCCTTCGGCGCCGACTCCCTTGACATTCACGTTCGTTCGCTTGTCAGTCCGCCTGGTCGATCCCGACCTCGCTTCGTGGAAGGACACCCCCGATGAGGGTGCTGCTGCTCGGTGCCGACGGCTTCATCGGCCGCCGGGTCACCGACCGTCTGCTGTTGGACCAGGAGTTGCAGGTGACGGTGCTCGGCCGACGCGACTCGGCCGACATCCGCTTCGACCTGACCACCGGGAGCCCGGGCGCGCTCGCCCGCTTCCTGGACGCGGTCGCGCCGCAGGTGGTGATCAACTGCGCGGGCGCCACCTACGGCAGCTCGCGCACCCTGATCCGCTCGAACACGCTGGCCGTCGCGACGGTCTGCGAGGCGATCCGCCGCAGCCGGGAGCCGGCCCGGCTGGTGCACGTCGGCTCGGCCGCCGAGTACGGGCCGGTGCCCGGCGGGGTGCCGGTCTCCGAGCAGGCGGAGCCGCGCCCGGTGGGCCCGTACGGGGTGTCCAAGCTCGCCGGGACGGAGCTGGTGCTCGCCTCCGGGCTGGACGCGGCGGTGCTGCGGGTCTTCGACGTGGTCGGGCCGGGGGCTCCGACGGCCTCGCTGTTCGGGCGGCTCGCGGAGGGGCTGCGCCGGGCGCTGGAGCGGGACGAGAGCCAGGTGCGGATGCCGGACCTGTCCGGATACCGGGATTTCGTCGACGTGCGGGACGTCGCCCGGGCCATCCAGGCGGCGGCGGTCTCGGCCGCCACCGGGGTGATCAACATCGGCAGCGGGCACGCCGTCCGGGCCCGGGACGCGGCCCAGCTGCTGGTGCGGGCCTCGGGCTTCGAGGGCGCCGTCGTCGAGGAGAACCGGCAGGTCCTGCTGCCCGCGCAGGCCGCCGGGGCGCACGGCGACCACCTCCCCGGCCACCACGCTCCAGGCCATCGGGCGGACGGCCACCGCTCGGAGGCCCACCTGCCGGGCCACCGCCCGGAGGGGCGGCCCGCCCCGGGGGAGCCGGTGCCCTGGCGCCAGGCCGACGTGCGCACCGCCAGGGACCGTCTCGGCTGGCGGACACAGGTGCCGCTGGAGGAGTCGCTCGGGGACGTCTGGCTGGAGACGGCCTGCCGGGTGTGAGCACCGCATGAAGGCGTCGCGAAGGCGCCCCGGGCCCGAAACCGCAGGCCCGGGGCGCCTTCGCGCCGTATCCGGCCGGTCTCGGATTCCGGCGCGGCCCGTCTCGCCCATCGGACGAGCTGTCTCGGAATACCGGAGGCGCGTGACACTGTTGGCCTAGACAGCCACCCGCGTGGCGGAGCAACCACCCGTACGAGGCTGGCCCCGGCCACCTGAACGAGACCCATCGGAGTCCCCGTGTCGTTGCCACCCCTGGTCGAGCCGGCCGACGAGCTCACCGTCGACGAGGTCCGCCGGTACTCCCGCCACCTGATCATCCCGGACGTCGGGATGGCCGGGCAGAAGCGGCTGAAGAACGCCAAGGTGCTGTGCGTCGGCGCCGGCGGCCTCGGCTCGCCGGCGCTGCTGTACCTGGCCGCCGCCGGTGTCGGCACGCTGGGCATCGTCGAGTTCGACGTGGTCGACGAGTCGAACCTCCAGCGCCAGATCATCCACGGCCAGTCGGACGTGGGCCGTTCCAAGGCGGAGTCGGCCCGGGACTCGGTCAAGGAGATCAACCCCTACGTCGACGTGATCCTCCACGAGGAGCGCCTCGACAACTCCAACGTGATGGAGATCTTCTCCGGCTACGACCTGATCGTGGACGGCACCGACAACTTCGCCACCCGCTACCTGGTGAACGACGCCGCGGTGCTGCTCGGCAAGCCGTACGTCTGGGGCTCGATCTACCGCTTCGACGGCCAGGCCAGCGTCTTCTGGGCCGAGCACGGCCCCTGCTACCGCTGCCTCTACCCGGAGGCCCCGCCGCCGGGCATGGTCCCCTCCTGCGCCGAGGGCGGCGTGCTGGGCGTGCTGTGCGCGTCCATCGGCTCGATCCAGGTCAACGAGGCGATCAAGCTGCTCGCCGGCATCGGCGACCCGCTGGTCGGCCGTCTGATGATCTACGACGCCCTGGAGATGAACTACCGCCAGGTGAAGGTCCGCAAGGACCCGGACTGCGCGGTCTGCGGCGAGAACCCGACCGTCACCGAGCTGATCGACTACGAGGCGTTCTGCGGCGTCGTGTCGGAGGAGGCCCAGGCGGCGGCCGCCGGGTCGACGATCACCTCCAAGCAGCTCAAGCAGTGGCAGGACGACGAGGAGGACATCTACCTCATCGACGTCCGCGAGCCGGGCGAGTACGAGATCGTCAACATCCCCGGCGCGGTGCTGATCCCCAAGAACGAGTTCCTCATGGGCGACGCCCTGGAGAAGCTGCCGCAGGACCGCAAGATCGTGCTGCACTGCAAGTCGGGCGTGCGCTCGGCCGAGGTGCTGGCCGTGGTCAAGTCCGCCGGCTTCGCCAACGCCGTCCACCTGGGCGGCGGCGTGCTCGGCTGGGTGAACCAGATCGAGCCGCACAAGCCGGTCTACTAGGACGCCGAACGCACAGCCGTACGCACGGCCGAACGCGCAGGGGCCCGCCGCGAACGCTCGCGGCGGGCCCCTGCGTGTACCGTCAGAGCGCGCTCCGGCGCTGCAGCACGTTGTAGGCGATCCAGCCCGGCAGCACCGGCAGCCAGAAGGTCAGCGCCCGGTAGAGGAAGACCGCCGGGGTGGCGACGGCGGGGGAGACGTCCGCGACGGTCAGGGCGCCGATCAGGGCGACCTCGACGGGGCCGATGCCACCCGGGGTGGGGATCGCCGAGCCGGCCGCGTTGGCCGTCAGGAACACCACCGCGACGGCGGAGAAGCTGACGCTGCCGCCGAACGCCTGCACCGAGAAGTCCAGGCAGGCGGTGAAGGAGAGCGTCAGCAGCAGGATGCCGCCGAAGCCGGTGACCAGCTTGCTGGGCGTCTGCATCAGGTCGAGCATGCGCGGCACCACGCCGAAGAACAGCGAGCGCAGCCGCCCCAGCACGAACCGGCGCAGCGGCGCCACGGCCGCCACCACCAGGGCGAGCACCGCCGCCGAGAGCACGCCGATGATCACCGCCCGGGAGGCGGAGAGGTCCCCGTTGGTCTGGCTCCCGGTGATCAGGCCGAAGCTGAACAGCAGCAGCAGGTGCCCGGCCAGGCCCGCCAGCTGGGAGGCGCCCACCGAGGCGACCGCCTGCCCGGAGCGGATGCCGGCCTTCTGCAGGTAGCGGGTGTTGAGCGCCATGCCGCCGATCGCCGCCGGGGCGACCAGCTTGACGAAGGACCCGGCCACCTGGGCGGCGACGGTGCGCCGGAACGGCAGCTTCTCCGGGACGAAACCGGTCAGGCTCATCGCGGCGGCCACGTAGCTGAACGCCGCCGCGAGCAGGGCCGCCGCCGCCCAGGCCCAGTTCATCTGGGAGAGCTTGAGCTGCGCCGGCTTGATGGTGGTCAGCGCCAGGTACGCGGCGAAGGTGAGCGCGATCACCATGATCAGGCTCTTGGGCTTGAGCCGCTCCAGCTTCGCCGGCGCCATCGGCGCCTCCGGGGCGATCTGGAGGATCTGGCCGCGCAGCCGGCTCAGCAGGTCCTCGCCGGCCACCGCGATGTCCTCCTCCGCCTGCTGCTGGGTGCGCTCGCCGGAGGCGACCTGCTCCAGGGCCCTGGCCCGGGCGGCGGTCTTGCGCTCCTTGGTCAGCCTGGCCAGGTCGACCCTGGTGGAGCGGCTCATCCCCACCGGCTGGAGCAGCGGCAGCGCCTGCGCGACCCGCTCGGCGCCGAGCACCGCGTTGGCCACGGCCACGGCCCGTTCGGGGCCGATCCGCAGCGCGAAGGTGGTCAGCAACTGGGCGACGTCGATGCGCAGCGTCAGGTCGGTGGCGGCGATGTCCCCGCCGGAGAGGTTGACCAGGCAGGCGGCCTCCTCGTCCACGACCAGGAGGGACTCGCCGGTGAGGCGGCGGTGGGCGATGCGGCGCTCGTGGAGGGCGGCCACCGACTGCCACAGCGAGGCCATCGTCCGGTCGCTGACGTCCTCGTCGGCCAGCTCGTCGAGGGTGCGGCCCTCCACGTACTCGTAGACCAGGATCGCGGCGTCCGGGCCCAGCTCGGAGGTGGCGACCAGCTGCGGCGCCCGGGCCCCGGAGGCGGCCGCCGCGTACGCGATCAGCGCCTCCTGCTCCAGCGCCTGCCGCAGCGACTGGGGGCTGCGGCGCACCGCCACCGAGCGCAGCCGCAGCCGGCGCCAGGCGCGGTAGAAGAAGCCGGAGGCCTGTTGCTCGCGGTCGATGATGTGGACGTCCAGCGGCGGGCCGTCCTGCTGGGTGACGTGGTAGCGGCGGGTGCCGCCGGGCGCGTCGGGGGCGCGCAGCGCCGAGTCCGGGGTGAAGCCGACCTTGCGCAGGCCGATCATCAGGTGCTGGCCGGTGGGGCGGATGTTCGGCGAGCCGATCGAGTACAGGGTGCCGTAGGCGACGGACCATCCGATCAGCACGGTCAGCATCAGCGACAGCGGGGTGGTGTAGCCGCCGAGCAGCTCGGTGACGCCGCTGAACAGCACCACCGCCCACAGGGCGACCCGCCAGCGCGGTCTGCTCGACATGCCGACGGCCGTCATGTAGGCGATCACCGGCGCGAGGTACCCGTGGACCGGGTCGGTCAGGGTGCCGCTGTTGTTGGTGGGCATCCGCGTCAGGGCGTCCCTGATGTGGTCGGAGGCGCCCTCCGCCACCCACCAGTCGATGCCCAGCGAGACGCCGTACGCCAGCACCGAGGCGAGCACGCCGTCGGCGACCCGCAGGCCGTCGCGTTTGATCAGCCGCTCCACCGCGAAGGACAGCGGCACGGCCAGCACGGCGACGCTGGACAGCAGGCCCGTGATGGTGGACAGCACCGCGGAGAAGTGCGGCGCGTTGGTGGCGATGTCCTGCTCGATGCCGCTGGTGGTCGAGGTGGCGATGCCCGCCAGCACGAAGACGGCGACGATGCCGAAGACACCGGCCAGGAAGCGGATCAGGTCGGAGGGGCGGTGCGCGCGGGCGGCGAGCAGCGGCTCGTCGACGTCCAGCGGCGGGGCGTCGTCCAGCGGGTCGTGCTCGGGGGCGGGCGCGCGCGGCGGGCGGGCGGTGGGCACCTCGCCCTGGGCGGGGACCTCGGGGGCCCTGCGCCCCGGCCGCTTGACCAGGGAAACCGGCGGCGCGGGCTCCTCCGCGGAGGGGCTCCCGGGCACGCCCACCGGCGTCCCCGGGGGCTCCGCGGGTACGGCGGCGGAGGACTCGTCGGAGTCCTTCTCCACGCCCACGTAAACCGTCCCGGTCATCTGGTCTTGTCCTCGTATCACCACTCACCGCCCCGGAAGATGGTGGCATGCCCCGCGCCCCCGTGCTGGACAGGGGCCGGATCGGGCGCGGCGGATCGTACGGACCGGCCCCGCCGCGCACCCCGGTGAGGAAGAATGCCGCAGGTGACGGACGTGACACGGGAAGGCCCGCCGGGCGCCCTCCCCGCCTTCGCCGAACTGGTGCTCGACCTGGCCGAGCGGATTCCACCCGGCCGGGTGATGACCTACGGGGACGTCGCCGAATACCTCGGACAGGGCGGCCCGCGGCAGGTCGGCCGCGTCATGGCACTCTACGGCGCCTCCGTGCCCTGGTGGCGGGTCATCCGCGCCGACGGCCGCCTCCTGCCAGGCCACGAGCACCGCGCCCTCGCCCACTACGGCGACGAGGGCACCCCGCTGCGCGAACTCTCCGACCCGCCCCGCGTCGACCTGCGCCGCGCCCGCTGGGACGGCCTCGAACCGTCGCTCGAACCGTCGCTCGAACCGTCGCTCGAACCGTCACCGGAAACGGCGAAAGCGCCGCGCGGACGGGATTGACGGGGCAGGATCGTAGGCTCGATGCGGGCGGGCCCCACGCGGGCCCGCCCCACCCGATGCCCGAAACGCCCCAGGACTCGTTGTGACCTCCCCCTACCGGCTCGTGCGCAGCCCGCTCGCCCAGCCCGACCCGCCCGCCCTGGACGAGTACCAGCGCGCCGTCGTCGAGCACCGCGGCGGCCCGCTGCTCGTCCTCGCCGGGCCGGGCACCGGCAAGACCACCACCCTCGTCGAGGCCGTCGCCCGCCGCATCGAGGAGGGCACCGACCCCGAGCGCATCCTGGTCCTCACCTTCAGCCGCAAGGCCGCCATGGAACTGCGCGACCGGATGTCCGGACGCCTGGGCGCCAGCGCCGCCGCCCCCCAGGCCACCACCTTCCACTCCTTCTGTTACGCCCTCCTGCGCGCCCACCAGGCCCCCGGGGACTACGCCGAGCCGCTGCGGCTGCTCTCCGGCCCCGAGCAGGACGTCATGGTCCGCGAACTGCTCGCCGGCGGCGCCGAGGACGCCAAGGCGGGCCGCGGCCGCATCGCCTGGCCGCTGGACCTGCGCGCCTGCCTCACCACCCGCGGCTTCGCCGACGAGGTCCGCGCCGTCCTCGCCCGCAGCCGGGAGCTGGGCCTGGGCGAAGGGGAACTGGAACGCTTCGCCCAGGGCGTCCAGCGCCCCGACTGGGCCGCCGCCGCGCACTTCCTCGCCGACTACCTCGACGTCCTCGACCTGCGCGGCGTCCTCGACTACGCCGAACTCGTCCACCGCGCCGTCCTGCTCGCCGAGCGCGCGGACGTCGAGGAGGACCTGCGCCGGCGCTACGAGGTCGTCTTCGTCGACGAGTACCAGGACACCGACCCCAGCCAGGTCCGGCTGCTGCGCCGCCTCGCCGGGCAGGGCCGCGACCTCGTCGCCGTCGGCGACCCCGACCAGTCGATCTACGCCTTCCGCGGCGCCGACATCAACGGCATCCTCGACTTCCCCCACACCTTCCGCCGCGCCGACGGCGCCCCCGCCGACGTCAAGGTGCTGCGCGTCTCCCGCCGCTCCGGCGCCGTGCTGCTCGCCGCCTCCCGCGAGATCGCCCGCCGCATGCCCATGGGCCGCCTGCCCGCCGACAAGCTCGCCCAGCACCGGGGCCTGCTGCCCTCCCGCGAGGGCGGGCGCGTCGAGGTGTACACCTACCCGACCCCCGGCGCCGAGCTCGACTCCGTCGCCGACCTGCTGCGCCGCGCCCACCTCGAGGACGGGGTGCCCTGGGGCGAGATGGCCGTCCTGGTACGCGCCGGCGCCCGCTCCATACCGGGCGTGCGGCGGGCCCTCGGCGCCGCCGGCGTCCCCCTGGAGATCGACGGCGACGACCTGCCGCTGCGCGAGGAGCCCGCCGTCGCCCAGCTGCTGCTCGCCCTGCGCGTGTGCGCCCAGCAGGCGTCACAGCAGGCCGCCCGCGACAAGGCCGGCGACCCGGACGCCCCCGACCCGCTGACCGAGGACCTGGCCCACGGCCTGCTCACCGGCCCCCTCGGCGGCCTCGACGGCGCCGACCTGCGCCGGCTCGGCCGCGCCCTGCGCGAGGAGGAACGCGCGGCCCTGCGTACCGAGGGCGTCGTCGGCGTGCCCCGCCCCGCCGGGGAGCTGATCCGTGAGGCCCTCGCCGAACCCGAGCGCCTCGTCGCCCTCGACCCCGCCGTCGCCCGGCGCGCCCGCGACCTCGGCACCCTGCTGCGCAAGGTCCGCGAACGCCTCGCCGGCGGCTGCACCGCCGAGGAGGCCCTGTGGGAGCTGTGGGACGGCAGCCGCCGCTGGCGCGAACGCCTGGAGCGCGCCGCTCTGCGCGGCGGCGCCGCCGGCCGCAACGCCGACCGCGACCTCGACGCCCTGTGCGCCCTGTTCGAGACCGCCGCCCGCGCCGAGGAGCAGGTCACCGGCCACCGCAGCGCCCTCGACCTGCTCGCCGAACTCGACGCCCAGGACATCGCCGCCGACACCCTCACCGTGCGCGCCGTCCGCCCCGAGGCCGTCCGCCTGATGACCGCCCACCGCTCCAAGGGCCTCGAATGGCGCCTCGTCGTCGTCGCCGGAGTCCAGGACGGCCTCTGGCCCGACCTGCGCCGCCGCGGTTCCCTCCTCGAAGCCGACCGCATCGGCCGCGACGGCCTCGCCGAACCGCTCTCCCCGGCCGCCCTCCTCGGCGAGGAGCGCCGCCTCTTCTACGTCGCCGCCACCCGGGCCAAGGAGCGGCTGATCGTCACCGCCGTCAAGGCCCCCGCCGACGACGGCGACGAACCCTCCCGCTTCCTGCGCGAGCTCTACCGCGAGGACGTCGACCCTCGAACCGGCAAGGTCGTGCGCCGCACCCCGCCCGTCACCGTCGAGGACGTCACCCACCGCCCGCGCCGCCCGCTCAACGTCGCCGCCCTCGTCGCCGAGCTGCGCGCCGTCACCGTCGACCCCTCCCGCAGCCCCGAACTGCGCCGCGCCGCCGCCGAACGCCTCGCCGTCCTCGCCGCCGCCACCGACGAGGACGGGCTGCCGCTCGTGCCCGCCGCCCGCCCCGACCGCTGGTGGGGCCTGGACGACGCCACCACCGCCCCCGAACCCCTGCGCAGCCCCGACCTGCCCGTACGGCTCTCCGGCAGCGGCCTCGAACAGCTCGAGAACTGCTCACTCCAGTGGTTCCTCGACAAGGAGGTCAAGGCCCGGGCCCCCGGCTCCGCCGCCCAGGGCTTCGGCAACGTCGTCCACGCCCTCGCCGACGAGGTCGGCTCCGGCCGCACCCCCGCCGACCTCGCCGTCCTCATGGAACGCCTCGACACCGTCTGGGACGCCCTCGCCTTCGACGCCCCCTGGAAGTCCCACCAGGAGAAGACCGCCGCCCGCGACGCCCTGGAACGCTTCCTCAACTGGCACGTCCTCGAACGCGGCCGCGACCTCGTCGCCACCGAGCACGGCTTCGACCTCACCCTCGACGTCGGCGGCGTCGCCGTGCGCATCCGCGGCTCCATGGACCGCGTCGAGAAGGACGAGGCCGGGCGCGCCTACGTCGTCGACTTCAAGACCGGCAAGCAGATCCCCAGCGACAAGTCCCTGCCCGAGCACAAGCAGCTCGCCGTCTACCAGCTCGCCGTCCGCGCCGGGGCCCTCAACGAGCTGCCCGGCTTCGACGCCCGGCCCCCGGCCGCCGGCGGCGCCGAACTCGTCCACCTGCGCGAGGCCGCCGCCAAGGCCGACCAGGACAGCCCCAAGGTCCAGCGCCAGGAACCGCCCGAGGGTGAACCCTGGATCGAGAACCTGCTCGCCGAGGCCGCCGGCAAGGTCCTCGCCGAACGCTTCGTCCCCCAGACCGGCGGAGGCTGCGAGCGCTGCTCCTTCCGCCGCAGCTGCTCCGCCCAGCGCGACGGGGCCCAGCTGGTGGAGTGACGGCCGGGCGTCGGTCGAGCGGCGCCCGCCGGGTGAAGCCTGTCCGAAGCTCCGGTTACGGTTGCGGGGTGACCGCCGTGCTCAGCCATCCCGACCAGCTCAAGGAGCTGCTCGGCATCCCGTTCAACCGGGAGCAGATGGCCGCCATCGGCGCCCCCCTCGCACCCGCCGTGATCGTCGCCGGAGCCGGCTCCGGCAAGACCACCGTCATGGCCGCCCGCGTCGTCTGGCTCGTCGGCTCCGGTGCCGTACGCCCCGACGAGGTCCTCGGCCTCACCTTCACCAACAAGGCCGCCGGCGAACTCGCCGAACGCGTGCGCACCGCCCTGCTGCGCGCCGGCGTCACCGACCGCGACGACACCGAGCCCCTCGGCGAACCCGAGATCTCCACCTACCACGCCTTCGCCGGGCGCCTCCTCAAGGAACACGGCCTGCGCATCGGCATCGAACCCGACGTACGCCTCCTCGCCGACGCCACCCGCTTCCAGCTCGCCGCCAAGGTGCTGCGCACCGCCAAGGGCCCCTTCCCCGCCCTCACCGGCACCTTCGCCAACCTCGTCGCCGACCTCACCGCCCTCGACGGCGAACTCGCCGAACACCTCGTCGAACCCGCCGCCCTGCGCGCCTTCGACGAGGAACTCCTCGACACCCTCGCCACCGTCAAGCTCACCAACGACGACCTGCGGGCCGTGCCCGCCGCCGCCCGGGCCCGGCTCGAACTGCTGCGCCTCGTCGAGGACTACCGCCGCCGCAAGCACACCGCGGGCCTCATGGACTTCGGCGACCAGATAGCCGCCGCCGCCCGCCTCGCCCAGCAGCGCCCCGAGGTCGGCGAACTGCTGCGCGGCCAGTCCAAGGTCGTCCTGCTCGACGAGTACCAGGACACCTCCGTCGCCCAACGTCTCATGCTCGCGGGCCTGTTCGGCTCGGGGGCGGGGCACCCCGTCACCGCCGTCGGCGACCCCTGCCAGGCCATCTACGGCTGGCGCGGCGCCTCCGTCGCCAACCTCGACGACTTCCCCCGGCACTTCCCCCACGCCGACGGCAGCCCCGCCGCGCGCTACGCGCTCAGCGAGAACCGCCGCAGCGGCGGTCGGCTGCTCGCCTTCGCCAACGAGCTGGCCGCCCCCCTGCGCGCGATGCACGAGGGCGTGGAGGCGCTGCGCCCCGCCCCCGGCGCCGAGCAGGACGGCTACGTGCGCGCCGCGCTGCTCGACACCCACGCCGAGGAGATCGACTGGCTCGCCGACTCCATCGCCCACCTGGTGCGCACCGGCACCGCGCCCGGGCGCATCGCCGTGCTGTGCCGGGGCGGCGCCGCCTTCCCCGACATCCACGCCGCCCTCGTCGCCCGCGAGGTGCCCGTGGAGGTCGTGGGCCTGGGCGGTCTGCTCCAACTCCCCGAGGTGGCCGACCTGGTGGCCGTCTGCGAGGTGCTCCAGGACCCGACCGCCAACGCCGCCCTCGTACGCCTGCTGATCGGCCCGCGCTGGCGCATCGGCCCGCGCGACCTCGCCCTGCTCGGGCGCCGCGCCGCCGACCTGGTGCACACCGAACGCCCCGGCGGCACGGAGGCGCTGGCCGCCGCCGTCGCCGAGGCCGACCCGACCGAGGTCGTCTCGCTGGCCGACGCCGTCGAGACCTTCCTGGAAGCCCCGTTCGATCAAGAGGGGAAGCCGGACGAGCTGCCCTTCTCCGCCGAGGCCCGGGTGCGCTTCGCCCGCCTCGCCCGCGAACTGCGGGAGCTGCGCCGCTCGCTGGCCGACCCGCTGATGGACGTGCTCCACCGGGTGCTGACCGTCACGGGCCTGGAGGTCGAACTCGCCGCCTCCCCGCAGGCCCTGGCCGCCCGCCGGCGCGAGACCCTGCACGCCTTCCTCGACGTCGCCGCCTCCTTCGCCGACCTCGACGGAGACCCCGGGCTGCCCGCCTTCCTCGGCTTCCTGCGCGCCGCCCAGGAGTACGAGCGCGGCCTCGACTCCAGCCTGCCCGGCGGCGAGGACACCGTGAAGGTGCTCACCGTCCACAAGTCCAAGGGCCTGGAGTGGGACGTGGTGGCCGTCCCCGGCCTGGTCAAGGGGGCGTTCCCCTCCACCGGCACGCGCGAACGCTGGACCAGCACCAAGCGCGTGCTCCCGCACGCCCTGCGCGGCGACGGCGCCACCCTGCCCGACGTGCACGGCGGCTGGACCTCCAAGTCCATGACGGCGTTCCGCAAACAGCTCGCCGAGCACTCCGCCACCGAGGAACTGCGCCTGGGCTACGTGGCGTTCACCCGCCCCCGCTCGCTGCTGCTCGCCTCCGGGCACTGGTGGGGGCCCAGCCAGAAGACCGTCCGGGGCCCGTCCCCCTTCCTGGAGCAACTGCGCGAGCACTGCGAGCAGCCCGGCAACGGGGAGGTCGAGCACTGGGCCGAGCAGCCGGCCAAGGGCGCCGAGAACCCGGCGCTGGCCGCCCCCGTCGAACGCCCCTGGCCGCTGCCGCTCGACCCCGCCGCCCAGCACGCCCGCCGCCGCGTCGCCGAGGTCGTGCACGCCCGCCTCGCCGGGGCGCCGGCGCCCGAACCGGAACCCCTGGCGGTGGAGGACCAGCGCCAGGTCGCCTCCTGGGACCGCGACCTGACCGCCCTGCTCGGCGAACTGGAGCGCTCCCGGCGCACCGCCCGCGACGTGCCGCTGCCCGGGGCGCTGTCCGCCACCCAGTTGCTGCGCCTGGCCGCCGACCCCGACGGCTTCGCCCACGACCTGGCCCGCCCGATGCCCCGCCCGCCGCAGCCCGCCGCCCGGCGCGGCACCCGCTTCCACGCCTGGGTGCAGTCCCGGATCGAGCCGCTGCTGCTGATCGAGCCCGGCGCACTGCCCGGCGCCGACGACGACGGCATCGAGGACGAGCAGGACCTGGAGCGCCTCAAGGAGGCCTTCCTGCGCACCCCGTACGCGCAGCGCAGGCCGTTGCGGGTGGAGGCGCCGTTCCAGCTGGTGCTGGCCGGGCGGGTGGTGCGCGGCCGGATCGACGCGGTCTACCGGGAAGGTGACGCAGTGTCGGAATCCGGTGGTGCGTCACGCTATGAAGTGGTGGACTGGAAGACCCACCGCGAGGAGAGCGCCGACCCGTTGCAGCTCGCGGTCTACCGGCTCGCCTGGGCCGAGCAGGCGGGGGTCGATCCCGAGCAGGTCACGGCCTCGTTCCTGTACGTCCGCAGCGGACGGATCGTGCGCCCGGAAGGACTTCCCGACCGAAAAGAGTTGGAACGGCTCCTGATCGGGAACAGTGAAGAATGAGTCACACAGAGCATCCAACTCATCACGCCGATGTCCGAAACCTGTGCGTCGTGCACGTTTCGCGCCTATTGTGGGGTCGGTAACCGGTCAACCCCCGTGCTCCGGCCACCAGCGAGGACCACACCTCCTAACCCTCAGTCATCACCGCAGGTGCCCACGGGCATCCGCGACTTCCGCTGGAGAGACCGAAGTTGAGCGCGACCGGATGGATCAGAGAGCGGTTCACCGGACCGACCCCGGGCACCGCCGCGGGAACGACCGGCACCTGGCCGAGGACGGCGCTCGCGCTGCCCTTCATCGGCATGGCGCTGATCGTCGCCCTCGACTACCTCAGCGGCACCGAGGTGACCGTCGAACCGGCCCTCACCGCCGTCCCCGCGCTGGCCGCCGTGGTCAGCCGCCGCACCTGGTACCCGCTCGCCATCGGCCTGTGCACCGAGGCCGTGGCCTTCCTGATGGCCTTCCGCAGCGACGCGCTCGGCCAGTCCGTGCACGCCGCCAGCGTCTTCGCGGTCCTGCTCGTCGCCGCGATCGGCTGGGTCAGCGCCACCCTGAGGCTGCGCCAGGAACGGGCGCTCGCCGACGCCCAGCTCGTCGCCTCCATCGCCCGCCGCGTCCTGCTGCGGCCCGTCCCCGAGCGGGTCGGCACCGTGCGGGCCGCCGTCCACTACGAGGCCGCCGCCGCGCACGCCCGCATCGGCGGGGACCTGTACGAGGTCGTCAACACCCGGCACGGGGTGCGGGCCGTGGTCGGTGACGTGCGCGGCAAGGGACTCGGCGCGGTGGAGACCGCCGCCGCCGTCCTCGGCGCCTTCCGCGAGGCCGCCCACCAGGAGGCGGCCCTGGACCGCGTCGCCGGCTGGCTGGCCGTCAGCCTCGACCGGGCCCTGCACGAGAACGACCACCCCGGCGTGGAGGAGGAGTTCGTCACCCTGGTCCTGATCGGCGTCGGCCCCGACGGCACCGCCGAGCTCGTCAACTGCGGCCACCCCTCGCCGCTGCTGCTGCGCGGCGGCGACGTCCAGACCCTCGAACTCGACGAGACCGTACCGCCGTTGGGCGTCCTCGACCCGGCCGACGTGCGCCCGCCGGTGCACCGGGTGGCGCTGCGCGGCGGCGACCGGGTGCTGCTGTTCACCGACGGCGTGATCGAGGCCCGCGACCGCGCCGGCACCTTCTACCCGCTCGCCGAACGCCTCCCGCGTTGCGCGGCCGGCCACCCGGCGGACGTCCTGGAGCGCCTCCACGAGGACGTGGTGCGCCACGTCGGCCGCCAGCTCGGCGACGACGCGGCGATGCTGCTCCTGCAGTACGAGCCCCCGGGCGGCACGGGCCTGCCCCACCAGGTCGGCCTGTCGGCCCACCAGAGCCAGAGCCGGAACCAGAGCCAGAGCCAGAGCCAGAGCCAGAGCCAGAGCCAGAGCCAGAGCCAGAGCCGGAACGAGAGCCGGAACGAGAGCCGGAACGAGAAGCCCGGGGCTAGAGGCTGACCTCCACCAGCAGCGGCCGGTGGTCCGAGACCGCCGCGCGCGGCGCCGCCGCCGGGCCCACCGCCGTGCGCGGCACGCCCACGGCCAGCACGTGGTCGAACTGGACCGCCGGCCGGTGCGAGGGGTAGGTCGGCGTGCGCGCCAGGTCGTACCAGCCCTGCAGCCGGGCGCGCGGCTCGCGCACCCGGCGCCGGCGCGGCCCGGCGGCCACCCGGGCCCGCCGGGCCGTGCGCAGCCGGCGCACCTGCGCCCGGGGGGCGGAGCGCTCCAGCGCCGTCGCCCCGCCCATCACCGTGCGGGGCACGGCGCCGATCAGGTTGAAGTCCCCCAGCACCAGGTACGGCTGCGGCAGGTCGGCGATCCAGCGGCGGATGCCGGCCAGCTGCGCCATGTTCCAGCCGGGGACGAAGGACAGGTGCGCCGCGACCACGGTGAACGGGCCGCGCTCGCCCTCCAGCACCGCCGCCAGGGCCGCCCGGGGCTCGTCCGGCACGGGGGTCAGTCCGCGCCGCCCGGCCACCCGCAGCGGCAGCCCGAAGGGGGCGGGGGCGAAGCGCCGGGCCCGCCAGTGGTGCACCGGGAGCCTGGTCAGCAGCGCGGTGCCGTACGAGGGCGGGGCGCCGTCGCCGGTCTCGCCCGGCCCGTAGACCCGCAGGCCACCGGGCGCGGAGGGCTCGGGCAGCCAGCCGGCCACCGGGGCGGGGCGCCCGTGCAGGGCGGCGGCGAACCGCCAGTCGGCGGCGCCCATCGCCGCGGCGGCCACGGCCGCCTGGTCGGCGCCGCCCGAGCGCGCCTGGTGGCGGTCCACCTCCTGCAGGGCCAGCACGTCGGCGTCCAGCGCGGCGACCGCCTCGGCCAGCGGGGCGCCCGGATCGGCCGGGTAGGGCCGCGGGGCACCGTCCGGGGCGAGGGGCTGACCGTGCAGCAGGTTGAAGGTGGCGATGCGCAGCTGGCTCATCCGGACGACGGTACCCGCTCGCCGGGGGAGGGGGGCGCGGCTTGAGGCGGCAGGGCATACCGGGTATACATACTGAGTATGTCCATCCGCCACGGTCTGCTCGCCCTGCTCGACCAGGGCCCCCGCTACGGCTACCAGCTGCGCGTCGAATTCGAGGCGCGCACCGGCGCCACCTGGCCACTCAACGTCGGGCAGGTCTACACCACCCTCGCCCGGCTGGAGCGCGACGGCCTCGTCGAACCCGCGGGGGAGGACGAGGAGGGGCACCAGTTCTACGCCGTCACCGACGCCGGCCGCGCCGAACTGCGGGCCTGGTTCGACACCCCGGTGCCCCGCACCAGCCCGCCGCGCGACGAACTGGCGATCAAGCTCGCCATGGCCGTCACCGTCCCCGGCGTCGACGTCTCCGCCGTCGTCCAGGGCCAGCGCCGCCACAGCATCAAGGCCCTGCAGGACTACACCCGGCTCAAGGGCCGGGCCCTGGCCACCGAACCCGCGGACGGGCCCACCGCCGGCAACGACCTCGCCTGGCTGCTCGTCCTCGACCAGCTGATCTTCCAGACCGAGGCCGAGATCCGCTGGCTCGACCACTGCGAGACCCGGCTCGCCAAGCAGGCGGAACTGCGCCAGGCCCGCGCCGCCCAGGCCGCCCGCGACGGAGTCGCCGCCGCCCCGCCCGCCAAGGGCCTGCGCCGCACCCGCCGCTAGGGCCTCTCCATCGGCTCTTGCCGAAAGAGAGGGCCCAGGGCCCTTGAGGCCCGCCCCGGAACCACCGGGCTCGGCCCGACCCGAGCCCACACCCAGCAACGAGGGGGGAATCGTGTCCCACGATCCACACGGCCGGCCCGAGCCGGTGCTGCACCTGGAGAACGTCACCCGCGTCCACGGTCAGGGCGCCGCCCAGGTCCACGCCCTGCGCGGAGTCGACCTCAAGGTCCACCCCGGCGAGTTCGTCGCCGTCATGGGCCCGTCCGGCTCCGGCAAGTCCACCCTGCTCACCCTCGCCGGAGGACTCGACAGCCCCAGCGAGGGGCAGGTCCTCGTCGAGGGCGTCGCCCTCGGCGGCCTCAACCGCAAGCGGCTCGCCCAGGTCCGCCGCCGCTCCATCGGCTACGTCTTCCAGGACTACAACCTCATCCCGGCGCTGACCGCCGCCGAGAACATCTCCCTGCCCCTCGAACTCGACGGCGTCTCCAGCCGCGCCGCCCGCCGCGAGGCCCTCGCCGCGCTCACCGAACTCGGCATCCACGAGCTGGCCGACCGCTTCCCCGACGACATGTCCGGCGGCCAGCAGCAGCGCGTCGCCATCGCCCGCGCCCTCATCGGCGACCGCCGCCTCGTCCTGGCCGACGAGCCCACCGGCGCCCTGGACTCCACCACCGGCGAGTCCGTCCTCGCCGTGCTGCGCGCCCGCTGCGACGCCGGCGCCGCCGCCATGATGGTCACCCACGAGGCCCGGCACGCCGCCTGGGCCGACCGCGTCGTCTTCCTGCGCGACGGCAGGATGGTCGACGAGTCCGTCAGCCAGGACGCCGCCAGCCTCCTCGTCACGGCCGCCGCCAACAGCAAGCAGGTGGACGAGTGAAGCTCGGAGCCTGGCGGGTCGCGCTGCGCATCGCCCGACGGGACGCCCTGCGCTCCAAGGGCCGCAGCGCCCTCGTCATCGCCATGATCGCCCTGCCCGTCCTCGGCGTCACCGGCGCCGACGTCTTCTACCGCAGCGGCGAACTCACGCCCACCGAACACGTCGCGCGCGTCATCGGGCAGGCCGACGCCGAGTTGCGCGTGGCCGGGCGCGGACAGCTCGTCCTCCAGGCCCCCGACCCGGACAACGGCATGACGATGCCCGCCGCCGGCCGCGACACCCAGGGCGGGAACGCCGAGCGGACCCCCGCCCAGAAGCGCAGCCAGGAGACCGAACCCGCCGACCTGGTACGCCAGTTGCTCCCGGCCGGAACCGTTTTCGTCCCCGAGCCGGCCGGAAGCTACGGCGCCGCCCGGAGCGCCGAGGGGCTGCTCACCACCCGCACCTCCGAGAAGGACCTCACCGACCCCGTCTGGACGGGCGTCGTCTCCCTCCTCGACGGCCGGGCCCCCGCCGCCCCCGACCAGGTCGCCGTCACCAGCGCCTTCCTCAAGCGCTCGGGCCTCAAGCTCGGCGGCACCACCGGCATGCAGGGCCTGGACTCCAGGACCTTCACCATCACCGCCGTCGTCGAGTACCCCGGCGAACTCGGCGCCACCGAGATCATCGCCCGCCCCGGCGCCCTGCTCACCCCCCTCGCCCAGGCGTCCTCCGGCACGGGCCGCAAGGCGGACGGGGTCACCGCCCCGGGCACCGTCGACAAGTGGCTCGTCAAACTCCCCGGCGGCGCCTCCCTCGACTGGAACAAGGTCCTCGAGCTCAACTCGTACGGGTTCGCGGCCACCTCCCGGGCCGTCCTGCTCGACCCGCCCGCCCGCGCCGACGTGCCCTTCTACGTCGAGGCCGACCGGCGCGGCGGCGACGACCGGCCCTCCTTCTTCAACCGCACCTCCGTCGTCATCCTCGGCACCGTCGTCGGCATGGCCCTGCTGGAGATCGTCCTCCTCGCGGGCCCCGCCTTCGCCGTCGGCGCCAGGAGGTCCCGGCGGCAGCTCGGCCTGCTCGCCGCCGCCGGCGGTGAACGGGCCAACGTGCGGGCCGTCGTCCTCGGCGGCGGCATCGTCCTCGGCCTCACCGGCGCCGCCGTCGGCATCGCCGTCGCCCTCGGCCTGACCGCCGCGTTCCGGACCGCCGCCGAGGAACGCGCCGGATCCCGCTTCGGCCACTTCAACGTCCAGCCGATCGACCTGGTCGGCATCCTGGCGGTCGGCCTCGTCACCGGGCTGCTCGCCGCCGTCGTCCCCGCCGTCCAGGCGTCCCGCCAGGAGGTCGTCTCCGCGCTCACCAGCCGGGACTCCGTCAAGCCGCCGAGCCGCCGCCTCGCCGTCCTCGGCCTGCTCATGCTCGGCGGCGGCGCGGCCGCGGCCCTGCTCGGCGCGACCAGCAAGTCCGCCAACCGCAGCCTCACCGTCATCGGCGGCTCGGCCCTCGCCGAACTCGGCATGGTCGTCCTCACGCCGTTCCTCGTCGGCCTCTTCGGCCGGCTCGGCCGCTGGCTGCCGCTGGGCCCCCGCCTCGCCCTGCGCGACTCCGTACGCCACCGCGGCCGCACCGCGCCCGCCGTCGCCGCCGTCATGGCCGCCGTCGCGGGCTCCGTCGCCGTCGGCATCTACATCGCCAGCTTCGAGGAGCAGTACCGCCTCGACTACACGGCCGCCGGCCCGTCCAACGCCGTCATGCTCGGCGCCGCCTGGACCCCCGACACCAACCGCCAGATGCTCCCGCAGCTGCGCGAGGCCGTCGAGCGGAACATCCCCGACCTGGGCCCGCGCGCCGACGTCCAGCGGGTCAACTACAAGGGCGACTGCTCCGGCAACGGTTCCTGCGGCTACATCATGGTCGTCAAGCCCAAGGACAAGCGCTGCCCCGCCCAGGACCTGGCGGACTCCGCCCAGCCCGGCGAGTACATCCGCGTCCTGGAGAGCGACCCGCGCTGCCGGGAGGACGAACGCCGAGGCAGCCGCTTCGGCGACCTCACCGCCGGCGACGCCACCCTCCTGCACAACCTCTACGGCGTCACCGACCCGGCCGCCGGGCAGGCCCTCGCCGCCGGCAAGGCCGTCGTCTTCGACCCCGGCTACCTCGACAAGGAGGGCAAGGTCACCCTGCGCCTCGGCGAACCCGTGGAGCCGACCGCCGGCCTCAGCGGCGCCAAGCGGCCCGCCCCCACCGACGTGCTCGTCGACGCCGTCCTCGCCCCGGCCGTGGTCCCCGCCCACCGCCAGGCCGTCATCACCCCCGAGACCGCCACCAGGCTCGGCCTCACCACCAGCCAGGCCGGCTCCGTCTGGCTGCCCGGCGCCGCCCCCAGCGACGGCGCCGAACAGAAGGCCGCCGGCGCGCTCGGCCGGTACACCGACTACAACCAGCTGGACATCGAACGCGGCTACCGCAGCAAGGGCGACCTCATCAGCATCGGCCTCAGCGCCTTCGCCGCCCTCGTCGCCCTCGGCGCCGCCGGCATCGCCACCGGACTGGCCGCCGCCGACTCCCAGCGCGACCTCACCACCCTCGCCGCCATCGGCGCCGAACCGCGCATCCGGCGCTCCCTGTCCGGCTTCCAGTGCGGGGTCATCGCCGCCATGGGCACCGCGCTCGGCGTCGTCTGCGGCGTCGTACCCGCCGTCGCCCTGCGCAAGCTCAACTCGAGCGGCTACCCCGGCATGAGCACGCAGGAGCTCGCCAACCAGACCCTGATCGCCGTCCCCTGGACCAACATCCTGGTCACCGTCCTCGCGCTGCCGCTGCTCGCGGCCGGCCTCGCGGCGCTGCTCACCCGCTCGCGGATCACCCTGCTGCGCCGCTCCGGCTGAGGCCCGCGCGCCGCCGCGTCACCCCCGTCACGGCCTCCCGCCGTGGCGGGGGTGACGGACGTTACAGGCGGGAGCGGGCCCGCCGGGCGCAGGGCCGGGGCGGGCACCCGCACGGGCGAACTACAGTCGTCGTCATGACGAGAACCCCGGACAGCGCCGTCCGCGCCCACATCGCCGAGCACCGGGCCGCCTTCCTCGCCGACCTGTGCGAGTGGCTGGCCATCCCCTCCGTCTCCGCCGACCCCGAGCGCGCTGGCGACGTGCGCCGCTCCGCCGAGTGGCTCGCCGCCAAGCTGCGCGACACCGGCTTCCCGGTCGCCGAGGTGTGGGAGACGGACGGCCTGCCGGCCGTGTTCGCCGAGTGGCCCTCCGGGGACCCGTCCGCGCCGACCGTCCTGGTCTACGGCCACCACGACGTGCAGCCCGCCGCCGAGGAGGACGGCTGGGCCACCGAGCCGTTCACCCCGACCTTCGTGGAGGAGCGCCTCCACGCCCGCGGCGCCGCCGACGACAAGGGCCAGGTGTTCTTCCACACCCTCGGCGTGCGCGCCCACCTCGCCGCCACCGGCCGCACCGCGCCCGCCGTCAACCTCAAGCTGCTCGTCGAGGGCGAGGAGGAGTCCGGCTCCCCGCACTTCGCCGACCTGGTGCGCCGCGAGGCCGGGCGGCTCGCCGCCGACGTCGTGATCATCTCCGACACCGGCATGTGGGCCGAGGACACCCCCACCGTCTGCACCGGCATGCGCGGCCTCGCCGACGCCCAGATCGACCTGTACGGGCCGGACACCGACATCCACTCCGGCTCCTTCGGCGGCGCCGTCCCCAACCCTGCGGCCGTCGCGGCCGAACTCGCCGCGGGCCTGCACGACGCCGACCGCAAGGTCGCCGTCCCCGGCTTCTACGACGGCGTCGTCGAACTCACCGACCGCGAGCGCGAACTCTTCGCCGAACTGCCCTTCGACGAGGAGCGGTGGCTGCGCGTCGCCAAGTCGTACGGCCTGCGCGGCGAGGCGGGCTACTCCACTCTGGAGCGGATCTGGGCCCGGCCCACCGCCGAGGTCAACGGCATCTGGGGCGGCTACACCGGGCCCGGCGGCAAGACCATCGTCCCGTCCTCCGCCCACCTCAAGCTCTCCTTCCGGCTCGTCGCCGGACAGGAGGTCGAGAAGGTCCGCGAGGCCGTGCGCACCTGGGTCGCCGAGCGGGTGCCCGAGGGCATCCGCCACGAGATCACCTTCCCCGGCGCCACCCGGCCCTGCCTGACCCCGCTCGACCACCCGGCGCTGCGCTCCACCGTCCGCTCGATGGAGCGGGCCTTCCAGCAGCGGGTGCTGTTCACCCGCGAGGGCGGCTCCGGCCCCGCCGCCGACCTGCAGGACGTGCTCGGCGCCCCCGTGCTCTTCCTCGGCATCTCGGTGCCCTCGGACGGCTGGCACTCGGTGGACGAGAAGATCGACCTGGGCCTGCTCGCCAAGGGCGTGGAGACCGCCGCGTACCTGTGGGGCGACCTCGCCGAGAACTTCCGGCCGGGCGCGTGACGCGCCCCGCCAGCCAGATCACTCATCCGGATGACTCATCACATGGGGATGGAACGACGTGAGCACCGTGCCTGAGACCGATCGCACCCCACACCTGGCCCTGGCCCGGGCCGGGGTGGACCGGGCGGCCGAGCACCGCTTCGACGAGCCCTGGCTGGCCGCCGCCTGGAGCCACCCGACGACCCGGGTGCTGCCGATCGCCGGCGGCGAGGCGTTCGTCGTCGACACCGCGCAGGGCACCGAACTCGTCCTGATGCCCTCCTTCGAGGCGCCGCAGGGCGGGGACCGGTACTTCCTGGGCACCGACGAGGACGGCGTCTCCTACTTCGCGCTCGCCGGGGAGACCCTGCCCGGGCGCCTGGACGGCGACGCCCGCCCCGCCGGGCTGCGCGAGGTCGGCGCGATGCTGTCCGACCGCGACGCCGGGCTGCTGGTCCACGCCGTCGCCCTGGAGCACTGGCACCGGCTGCACAGCTTCTGCTCGCGCTGCGGCCACCCCACCGAGAAGGCCGGCGCCGGGCACGTGCGGCGCTGCACCTCCTGCGCGGCCGAGCACTACCCGCGCACCGACCCGGCGGTGATCATGGTGATCACCGACGAGGAGGACCGCTGCCTGCTCGGCCGCCAGGCCCTGTGGCCGGAGGGCCGCTGGTCCACCCTCGCCGGCTTCGTCGAGCCGGGGGAGTCCATCGAGCAGGCCGTGCGCCGTGAGGTGCACGAGGAGGCGGGCGTGGCCGTGGGCGAGGTGCGCTACGTGGCCAGCCAGCCCTGGCCGTTCCCGTCCAGCCTGATGCTCGGCTTCAGCGGGCGCGCCCTGCCGGACGGCACGGGGATCACCGTGGACGGCGAGGAGCTGGCCGAGGCGCGCTGGTTCTCCCGGGAGGAGCTGCGCGCGGGGATGGAGGCGGGGGAGATCCTGCCGCCCTCCGGCATCTCGATCGCCCGCCACCTCGTCGAGCTCTGGTACGGGGAACCTCTTCCTGCGGCGGCCCGCTGGTAATCCTGTACGAATTCCGCGGGCGGTTTCCGCCGATCCCGTGGAGAGGGGGCGTGCGATTCATATCGCGCGCCCCCTTTTTTCATTCCCACCCCTGCGCGAAACCATCACCCCCTGAGGTTCGTGGCCGGACGGGCCAGTTGTGCTACCCCAGGACACCCTTGGGCCCCGCCCGTCAACCCGCCCGGACGACATTGCCGGAAACGGCTGAAAACGCCTCACCGCGATCGCTACATTCACTCGGGTGACGATTCCGAGGGGCACCGCCCAATCCCCCAAATACCAGCGCCTCGCCGCAGACCTGCGCCGCCGGATCGCCGAAGGCGAATTCACCACCGACGCAGCCCTGCCCGTCGAGAGCGAACTCGAGCGCCAGTACGGCGTCGCCCGCAACACCGTCCGCCTCGCCGTCGACGTCCTCGTCAACGAAGGCCGCCTCGTGCGCCTCCAGGGCAAGGGCACCTACCTGCGCGAACACCCCGTCCTCGACCACCGCGCCTACGGCCCCACCCTCACCCCGGCCCCGCGCGACACCCTCGCCGCGCCCTCCGCCGTCTACCTCGGCGAAGCCGCAGACGCCGGACGCGACCTCGGCACCGACTTCGAGATGACCATCGTCCGCGCCCGCGTCGACATCGCCGAACGCCTCGGGCTGCGCCCCGGCGAGGCCATCGTCGTGCGGCGCCAGCTGCGCCTGCTCGACCGCGAGCCGTACTCCATCGAGGAGAGCCACTACCGCGCCGGGCTCGCCGCCGGCACCCCGCTCATGGAACCCGACCCCGTCGACGGCGGCGACGAGGCCGTCCTCGCCGCCCTCGGCCGCACCGAGATCGGCGCCGTCGACCACCTCGTCGCCCGGATGCCCGGCCCCGAGGAGGCCCAGTGGTTCCAGGGCGGCCCCGGCGTCCCCCTCGTCGTCCAGACCCGCGTCACCTACGACCGGCGCGGGCCCGTGCGCGTCATCGAGACCCGCTACTCCGCCGACCGCTGCCGGCTCGTCTACGGCGTCGGCGACCTCGGCGCCCGCACCAGCCTGCCCGCCCCCGCCGCGCCCGTCGACCCCGCGCGGGCCGACGCGCCCTGACCACGCGCCGGCCCGCGGCGTCCGGCCGCTCAGGCGGCCAGGGCCTTCTTCACCTGGATCAGGCTCGGGTTCGTCATCACGACCCGCTCGCCACCGCTCTGCGGCGTCACCAGCACCGTCGGGACCGTCTGGTTGCCGTCGTTCACCGACTCCACGAAATTCGCGGACTCGGGGTCCTGCTCGATGTTGATCTCGGTGTAGGCGATGCCTTCACGGTCCAGCTGGCTCTTGAGACGGTTGCAGTACCCACACCAGGTCGTGCTGTACATCGTCACGGCGGCGGACATCGAGGGACTCCTTGTCGTTCGAATCGGGTCGTACGGTCTCACAGCCGCAACACCCACCGGAGGGCGGGCATTCCGGCCGCACCGACCGACGAGCGGAAGCGATCATCCTCCGATCACACCGGGCCTGTGGACAACCCCGCCCGCGTTGTCCCACCGGACTGAGAGGATGGAACGCATGCAGGAAGACCTCTTGAGCGGCAGCCCGTACGACGCCCCCCACGGCTGGGCCGACCCCGGCGCCGCCACCGGCCCCGACGCCGTCCTCGCCGGGCTCGACCCCGAACAGCGCGCCGTCGCCACCTCCCTGCACGGCCCCGTCTGCGTCCTCGCGGGCGCCGGCACCGGCAAGACCCGCGCCATCACCCACCGCATCGCGTATGGCGTGCGCAGCGGCGTCTACCAGCCCGCCCAGGTCCTCGCCGTCACCTTCACCGCCCGCGCCGCCGGCGAGATGCGCGGCCGGCTGCGCCAGCTCGGCGCCGAAGGCGTCCAGGCCCGCACCTTCCACGCCGCCGCCCTGCGCCAGCTCCAGTACTTCTGGCCCCGTGCCGTCGGCGGCCCCGTCCCCCAGCTCCTCGAACGCAAGGTCCAGCTCGTCGCCGAATCCGCCGGCCGCTGCGGCCTGCGCGTCCAGCGCACCGAACTGCGCGACCTCACCGCCGAGATCGAATGGGCCAAGGTCACCCAGATCGGCCCCGACGACTACCCGAGCGCCGTCGCGAAGATCGGCCGCGACACCCCCCGCGACCCCGCCGAGACCGCCCAGGTCTACCGCGTCTACGAGGAGACCAAGAGCCGCCGCGGCGCCATCGACTTCGAGGACGTCCTGCTGCTCACCGCCGCCATCCTCGAGGACCGCCCCGACATCGCCGACCAGGTCCGCTCCCAGTACCGGCACTTCACCGTCGACGAGTACCAGGACGTCTCCCCGCTCCAGCAGCGCCTCCTCGACCAGTGGACCGGCCCCGGAGGCGGCGCCAGCCTCTGCGTCGTCGGCGACGCCAGCCAGACCATCTACTCCTTCACCGGCGCCACCCCCGACTACCTCCTCAACTTCCGCACCCGCCACCCCGAGGCCACCGTCGTCAAACTGGTGCGCGACTACCGCTCCACCCCCCAGGTCGTCCACCTCGCCAACGCACTCCTCTCCCAGGCCCGCGGCGAGGCCGCCCGCCACCGCCTCGAACTCGTCTCCCAGCGCGAAGCCGGCCCCGAACCCGTCTACACCGAGTACGAGGACGAACCCACCGAGGCCGAGAGCACCGCCCGCCGCATCAAGGACCTCCTCGCCACCGGCGTGCGCGCCAGCGAGATCGCCGTCCTCTTCCGCACCAACGGCCAGTCCGAGGTCTACGAACAGGCCCTCGCCGACCTCGGCGTCCCCTACCAGCTCAAGGGCGCCGAACGGTTCTTCGAACGCCCCGAGGTCCGCGACGCCGGCATCCTGCTGCGCGGCGCCGCCCGCGCCGCCGAGGACCCGCTCACCGAGGGCGCCCCCGACCTCGCCGGACAGGTCCGCGCCGTCCTCGCCACCCGCGGCTTCACCCCCGAACCCCCCGCCGGCTCCGGAGCCGTCCGCGACCGCTGGGAATCCCTCGCCGCCCTCGTCCGCCTCGCCGAGGAGTTCCAGCGCACCCGCGCCGCCTCCGGACAGGGCGCCGACCTCGCCGCCTACGTCGCCGAACTCGACGCCCGCGCCGCCGCCCAGCACGCCCCCGCCGTCGAAGGCGTCACCCTCGCCTCCCTGCACGCCGCCAAGGGCCTCGAATGGGACGCCGTCTACCTCGTCGGCCTCACCGAGGGCACCCTGCCGATCATCTACGCCAAGACCGACGAACAGATCGAGGAGGAACGCCGCCTCCTCTACGTCGGCGTCACCCGCGCCCGCAAGCACCTCTCGCTGTCCTGGGCCCTGTCCCGCTCCCCGGGCGGGCGCGCCTCCCGCAAGCCCAGCCGCTTCATGGACGGTCTGCGCCCCGGCTCCTCCGCACCCGGCGCGCGCACCGGCGGGCGCGCGGGCAGGGGGAGCGCCGAGACCGGCGAGCGCTCCGCCGCCCGACGGGCCCGCGGGCCGGTCAAGTGCCGGGTCTGCGACCGCGTCCTGACCGAGGCGGTCGAACGCAAGCTGCGCCGCTGTGAGGACTGCCCGTCCACCATGGACGAGGGGCTGTACGAGCGGCTGCGCGAATGGCGGGCCGGGCAGGCGAAGGGCCAGGGCGTCCCCGCCTACGTGGTGTTCACCGACGCGACGCTCATGGCGATCGCCGAGGACGTGCCCTCCAGCACCCGCGAACTGGCCCAGATCTCGGGGGTGGGCGCCATGAAGCTGGACAAGTACGGGGCCTCCGTGCTCTCGTTGTGTGCGGGGGAGGAGCCCGAGGAGGCACCGGACGACGTCGAGGACGGCGAGCCGGGCGATCCGGCGTGAGCCGGTCCGGGCGCGGTCGAGAGGCCGCTCGGGGGACTTTCCTACACACGGCGAAACACGGCCGTGAAAAATAGTTTGCGCGGCGTACCGGGAGCGCAATAGCCTGCCGGAGCGGTCAAGGGGACGAGATCGCACAGGTCACACCTGTGCCGAATCCCCGAGACCACAGCGCCGCGGGGCCTCACGGCCCGGTCGGCCACACAGCTTCACCGAGACAGACATCCGAAGATTCGGAGCCAGGGAGACCAGGCTCCGCGAGACGCCGAGAGGAGGCGAAGGCAATGGGAAACATCATGATCACCAAACTGACTGGCCAGACCGTTGTTGCTGCCTCCCTGCGTGCCGCCCGCCTGCGGGCGCTCGCCGAGCTCGGTGGAACCGGTCTGGGTCTCGACACCACCGGTGTCTCCGTCGTCCCCGCTGTCAGTGCGCTTGGACACACTGATCTCTGCGCCCCGGGCGGCAGGAACGTCGAAGGCACCTCCGTCGAGGCCGGTCTGTCCGGTACCTGGGCGTCGTTCGGCACGTCGCGGCCCATGCGCGATGAGCGACCGACGCAGGCACCGAAGGCGGCCGTAGCCGCCGCCAAGCATGGCGGCTATGCGCAGGTCATCGGTGCCGGAAACACCCAGGTGAAGCAGAACGAGCAGCAGATCGCACAGGCCAAGGCCGCCTTCATCGGCGCCGAGGCCATCCGGATGCGGGCCTTCCGCGGCCCCGAACCCTGGAGAGAACGAACCTGAGCCAGCCTCAGGTCGGCACCCTCCAGGGCCGCGGAACCCGTCACCACCGGGATTCGCGGCCCTTCTGTTTTGTCCGGTACGCAAGACCACCCAGGCCCTCCGGGGCCTCCGGCCCGGCACCACCAGTCCACCGAGCCGGAACCACTGAGAAGACGAGGAAGACGCCCACAGTGTCCACGGTCATCACACCGCCCACCCCGTCCGTACCGACGACAAGCCAGAACACCAAGGCCGACCAGGCCGACCCTCCGGAGGTTCCGTTCATGCAGCTCAACTCGATCGAGCAGGCCGAGGCCCTCGGCCTTCCCATCCCCTGCCGCGCCTTCGACCCCGAGGTCTTCTTCGCCGAGACGCCCGCCGACGTCGAGTACGCGAAGTCCCTCTGCGGCACGTGCCCGGTGAAGGAAGCCTGCCTCGCCGGCGCTCTGGAGCGTCGCGAGCCGTGGGGCGTCTGGGGTGGCGAGCTGTTCGTTCAGGGTGTCGTCGTGGCCCGCAAGCGGCCCCGTGGGCGTCCGCGCAAGACCGAGGTCATGGCGTGAATCCCGCCGACTCCGCCAGGGCCGTCCACCGGGGAGAGCAGCCCCCACCGGACAGTGCCCTCCGCCGATCCGTACGGATCGCCGCAGCGAAGGCCGACGCAGCAGCGGCCCGCACCGTTCCGTTCCCGACCACGCACCACGAGCAGGACCACCACATGACCCCCGCCGCCATCGATCCGACCGTCCGCGCAGAGCAGACCACCGAACTTCAGATCCAGAACAGGACCCTCGAGATGCAACTCCTCCACGAATCCCTGGCGCGTGCGCATATGCAAGACAGGCTGCACGAGGCCGAGAACCAACGGCTCGTCGCCCGGGTCGTCCGGGCGCGCAAGCTCCGGCAGCGGGCCGAGCGGGCCTCCCTGCGGGCGCGCAAGGCGCTCGCCGTCGCCCTGATGTAGGCGCCGCCGTTCGGTTCCTCCCCTGTCATGCCGCAGGCCGCTCCCCGATCCTCGTCTCCGAGGGCCGGGAAGCGGCCTGCGGCCGTTGGGTCAGCTCTTGCGCCTGGCCTTCGTGGGCTTGGCCGGTGGGGTCGGCGGGTTCGGTTTGGCCGGCTTGGCCGGTGGGCTCGTCGGCTCGTCGGAGAAGCTGGGCAGCCACTCCAGCATCTCCGCGCGGAACGGGGCCTTGGCGCCCAGCTGGCACAGCACCCCGATGGTGCTCAGGGTCACCCGGTGGATCAGCAGGTAGGCCGGGGGCAGGTTCAGCTGCTTGCCCAGGTTGTGCGCGGGGGAGCGCGGATCGGCGATCCGGGCCGCCTGGGCGCGCATCCACGTCCGGGTGAAGTGGAAGCTGTCCACCGCGGCCGGCTCGATGATCGGTACCAGGTAGTCCAGCACCGCGTCCGGGTCCAGGCGGATCGAGGGCTTCACGAAGCCCTCCTCGCGCAGCATCTTCAGCACGCCCGCCGCGTCCCCGTCCAGGGCCATCCGCAGGGACGCCCCGATCGGCTCGGGCAGGCCCCCCGGAAGGCGGTCCACCGTGCCGAAGTCCAGCACGCCCAGGCGCCAGCCCGACACCGGGCCGTCGTCCTTCAGCAGCCGGAAGTTGCCCGGGTGCGGGTCCGCGTGCAGCAGGCCCGTGCGGGCCGGCCCGGCGAACAGGAACCGGGCCAGCAGCTGCCCGGCGCGGTCGCGCTCCTCCTGGGTGCCGGAGGCGATCACCTCGGCCAGCGGGGTGCCGTCCATCCACTCCGTGACCAGCACCTGGTCGCCCTGCGCCACCACGCCCGGCACCGCGATGTCCACGTCGTCCGCGAACTCCTCGGCGTGGAGGCGCTGGGCCTGGGCCTCCAGCTCGTAGTCCAGCTCCTCGGAGACCCGCTCGCGCAGTTCGACGATCAGCGGCTTGATGTCCAGGCCGGGGATCAGCGGGCCCAGCAGCCAGGCCACACGGCCCAGTTGGGCGAGGTCCGCCAGCAGCGCGTCCCCGGCGCCCGGGTACTGCACCTTGACGGCGACGCGGCGCCCGTCGTGCCAGACGGCCCGGTGCACCTGGCCGATCGAGGCGGCCGCCGCCGGGCGGTCGTCGAACTCCAGGAACAGCTCGCGCCAGTCGTCCCCGAGCCGTTGGGCGAGCGCGGTGTGCACCGTGGCGGCGGGCATCGGGGGAGCGGCGTCCTGCAGCTTGGTCAGCGCGGCCCGGTACGGCCCGGCGACCTCCTCGGGCAGCGCGGCCTCGAAGACGGACAGCACCTGCCCGAACTTCATCGCCCCGCCCTTGAGCTCACCGAGGACCTTGAACAGCTGGTCCGCGGTGGCCTGCTGGAGCTCGGCCGTGACCACCTCGGGGGAGCGGCCGCCGATCCGC
This sequence comes from Kitasatospora sp. NPDC051170, assembly GCF_044455705.1. NCBI lineage: Bacteria > Bacillati > Actinomycetota > Actinomycetes > Kitasatosporales > Streptomycetaceae > Kitasatospora > Kitasatospora sp. NPDC051170. Next base: position 590,062 of record NZ_JBITFA010000002.1, read on the forward strand.
TTGCCCAAGCCGAGAGTGGCGCGGCCGGCTATCCCCAGGGGCAGGGCGGCGAGCCGTGCCGTGCGGGTCACTGCCTTGCGCGGAAGATCGCTCACCCGGGCCTCCAAATCCCTGGCCCCCCGACGCCGGACGGCCCACCATCACTAGGCCATTGTGCCCGCTCCCCGGCCCGGGCCCGGCGGTATTTCGCCGGGCGGGGCAGGCAGTTCGCGCCGCGGTCGGTGGGATGGAGGGTGGTGGTGTGCGCAGGAAGTCGGCGGGGTCGACTTCCTGCGTGTGGGGTGTCAGGCGGTGGCGCGGCGGTAGGTGGTGACGTGGGTGCCCGTCTTGGCGGTCGTGGTGGAGACCAGCTCGAAGGCGCGCCGCACACCGTCCGTCGGGAAGATCGTCTTGCCGCCGCCGAGCACGACCGGCATGACGATGAGGCGCAGCTCGTCCACCAGGTCCTCGGTGAGGAGGGAGCGGACGAGGGTCGGGCTGCCCATGATCAGCAGGTCACCGCCGTCCGCCTCGCGTCGGCGGCGAGCCCAGGCGGCGGCCTCGGGGCCGGGGACGAGGGTGGTGTTCGTCCAGGTCAGGTCGGCCTCGGTGAGGGTGTCGGAGACGACGTACTTCTTGATCGAGTTCATCTGGTCGGCGAACGGGTCGCCGGCGCGCTCGGGCCAGGCCGCGGCCATCGTCTGCCAGGTGCGGCGGCCGAAGAGCAGGGCATCGGTGGTGCTCATCGTCTCGGCGAGGAAGGGGCCGATGGTGTCGGCGTCGAAGAAGGGGTGGGACCAGCCGCCGTGGGCGAAGCCGCCGTCGGTGTCCTCCTGCGGGCCGCCGGGGGCCTGGACGACGCCGTCGAGGCTGATGAACTGGTTGGTGACGATGCGCATGGGGTGATCCTTCGGGGCTCTGGGGTTCGGGGCTTCGTGAGGGGAGACCGGCAACCTGCGCGAGAATCATCACCCCACCCCGGTGATTCAGATCACATTTCACCCTTCCCGGGGCCCCTCCCCCTCCCCCCCGCCCACCCACCACCCGCCGCCTGCCCACCCACCCACCCAGCGCCCACCCACCTCGTACCTCGAATGGCGGCGGTTCCCCGGTTGTGTGCCCGGCCCGCGCCCCTGCCGTGTCGGCAGGGGCGCGGGCCGTTGAGAGGCGTTGCGCACCCTGGCCGAAAGGGGGGCGTTGATCGTGCCCGGCCTTGAGGGTGTTCGGGACCGCGGGCTTCACCTGGCCATCGGCTCGTGAGGCCGGTGGGTCGCCCGTGGTTCCGTGGGGAGGCCGGGTGGCTGCCGAGCCGTGCAGCCGCGGGGCCTGCCCCTGGTCAGAGGTTCTCTTCGGTCTCGCTCTCCTCTCGGATGGATCGGTTCTCAGCCCGGGGGCAGCGGCCGCCACAGGCAGCCGCAGTCCGGGTGCCCGCGGAGGCGCAGGCGTCGTGGCATTCCGTCTGTGGCGGACACCTCGCACCAGCCGTCGACGCTCGGCGGGCGGCCGCCGTCCAGGTAGACCTGGACGTGCAGGGCCGCCAGGCCGGCGACGGTGGTGGCCAGAGCCGTGTCGCAGGCCGGGGTGCGGGCCCGGCCGGGGCCGTTGCCGGCGAGTTGGGCCAGGACCCGCGGCCAGGCGGCGTCCTCGTCCTCGCGGCGCAGTACCAGGCAGTGCCCGCAGGCCGACATCGCGGGGATCACGAGGGGTCCGATGATGCCGAACTCCTCGACCACGCCCACGTACAGGTGTGGCACGCCGGCGCGCAGCAGTAGCCGGGCCTCGTACGTCCCTCCGGCGAAGGCCGCGCTGCCGTCCCGTGGTGCGAGCACCACGAAGTCGGGTGGCGGCGCGCCGGATGGTCGGCGTGGGGCGGGGCGCGGTGGCCGGGCCGAGGCCCGTTGCACCGCTTCCTTGGCGGCGGTGGAGCGCAGCCGGCCGACGTCCTGGGGCGGTACGCCCGCAGGTGAGCAGTCACCGGGCAGGACGCGGCCGCCGTCCACGACGGTCACCTCGCCGGCGCCGCCGGCGGCGAGGACCGCCGCGACGGCCGCGCCGACCCGGCCCGCGCCGCGGACCTCGATCCGCAGGTCCGCCCTGCGGGAGAGGATCGCCGGTGCGGCGCCGGGGCCGGAGTGGACGAGGGTGAGTGAGGCGAGGTCGGGCCCGAGCTGTTTGCGGTGCGGTTCGGGGAAACGCGCCAGGGCCGTGGCGGCCGCGGCGGTGTCGTCGAGCAGCCCGGTCTCCTCCAGTTCGGTGAGCAGCGCCTCGGCCGGCTCGCGGCCGAGCCCGAGGCGTTCGCCCTCGTCGAGGAGTGCCGGTCGCTCGCGCGTTCCGTCGAGCAGGGCGAGGAAGGCGCAGAGGGTCTTGTCGGCGTTGCCGAGCACCCCGGCGAAGCGGGTGACGGTTCCGAACTGCAGGGTCTCGGAGTCCCGCCAGCTGCGGGACAGCGCGGGTTTCAGGGCAAGGCGCACGGCGATCTCCCTTCCGATCGTTTCCGGACGGCTGACCGCAGCTTGCACCATCTCGCCGACTTCGTGCGGAAAGTTATCCACAGGCCCGGGATGGTGATCACATGATCGGTTCGCGAACCCTGTGGATAACGAGGGGCCTCCCCGGAGGGTCGAGTTCCGGACACTTCATGTCGGCCTTTCGTTCCCGATCACTCCACGAAAGATTTCGGCCATGGCAGCGGACTTCTGTCAGGGGTAGCGGGTAACGTCGTGTGCCATGGCAGCCGAGCGGGACTCCCATCCACCGGCGTCGCGTCGGCGTGCCCGTGCAGCGTCCGGGTCGCAAGTGGCGGCGCCGAGCACGCGTGGACGGGCGGATCAGGAACAGCAGGCGGTGCCGGCCGCGCCCCAGGAGCCGCACGACCGTGGCCGGGTCGAGGTGCGCCGCAGTGCCCGCCGCAGCCGTACGGTGTCCGCCTACCGCGAGGGTGACCGGACGGTGGTGCTGATCCCGGCCCGGATGTCGCCCGCGGAGGAGCAGCGCTGGGTGGCGCAGATGCTGGAGAAGCTCGCCGCGCAGGAGAAGCGGCGCGTTCCCGGGGACGAGGCGCTGATGGCGCGGGCCCGTGAGCTGTCGGACGCGTATCTGGACGGCCGGGCGCTGCCGGTCCACGTGCGCTGGGTGACCAATCAGAATTCGCGCTGGGGCTCCTGCACGCCCAGCGAGGGGACGATCCGCCTGTCCCACCGGCTGCAGGGCATGCCGGACTACGTCCTCGACTACGTGCTGCTGCACGAGCTGGCCCATCTGCTGGTGCCGGACCACGGCCCGGCGTTCTGGGCGCTGCTGGAGGCGTACCCGCGGACCGAGCGGGCGCGGGGCTATCTGGAGGGTGTGGTGTCGGCGGCGCGGCTGCCGCACATTCCCGGGGCCCGGCACGGTGCGGCGCAGGGGGCCGAGCCGGCGGGTTCCTGCGGTTGAGGTGACGGGGAGCGACAAGAAAGGGGGCGTGAGCCGGATCGGCTCACGCCCCCTTCGGGTGCCGCACCTCAGCTGGTGAGGAGGCGGGCCCGGGCGACGAGGTCGCGTACGGACCGGTCGGCCAGGTCCGGGAGGCGGTCGTAGTCGAACCAGCGCAGGTCCAGCGACTCCTCGCTGATCAGTTCCTGCGCGCCGGCCGGGGCCAGGGCGACGTACTGGACGTCCAGGTGGACGTTCTCGGGCCGGTCCTTGCCGGTGCAGCGCACCAGGTGCCGGTCGAGCTTGACGGGCACCGGGGCGCCGTCCGCCTCCAGCAGGGTCAGGTCGGGGATGCCGGACTCCTCGACGGCCTCGCGCAGCGCGGCCGCGGCCAGGGTGGCGTCGCCGGGCTCGCAGTGCCCGCCCATCTGCAGCCATCGGCCGACCTTGGGGTGCAGGGTCAGCAGCACCCGACCGGCGGCCGGGTCCACGACGGCGGCGCTGGCGGTGATGTGGGCGGGCAGGCAGGAGCGGTAGAGGCCCTCGGGCTGCTCGGCCAGGTGCGCCAGGTAGTCCTCGCGCAGCCGGGCCTGATCCTCCTCGGCGGGCCGCCAGGAGGTGAGGGCGCGGACGGCGTCCTCGTGGAGGGTGGGCGTGTCGGTCCGGGTGGCCGTCATGCGGTGGGCTCGCCCTTTCCGCCGGAGGAGTCGGAGCCGGGCTCGGAGTCGGGGCCGGGGTCGGAGCCGGGCTCGGCGTCGGGGCCGGAGCCCGCACCCGGGCCGGGGTCGGTGCCCTTGGTGAGGTCGGTCCTGCCGCCCGCGGCGGCCTCGCCGAGCAGCTTGTCGAGGGCGTCGAAGTCGATGCCGCCCTCCAGGTCGCCGCTGCCCCGGTGCACGAAGGCGTCGGGGTCGTCGAGGTCGGCGGCGGTGGGCAGCATGTCGGGGTGCTCCCAGAGGGCGTCGCGGCCCTCGATGCCGCGGGCGTCGGCGAGCAGCGCCCACAGCCGGGCGGCGTCGCGCAGCCGGCGCGGGCGCAGTTCGAGGCCGACGAGGGTGGCGAAGGTCTGCTCGGCGGGCCCGCCGGCGGCGCGGCGGCGGCGGACGGTCTCGCGCAGCGCGCCGGCCTGCGGCAGGTGGGGTTCGGCGGCGGCGTGGACGACGGCGTCGACCCAGCCCTCGACCAGGGCGAGCGCGGTTTCGAGGCGGGCGAGCGCGGCCTTCTGCTCGGGGGTGTCCTCGGGCTGGAGGAGGCCCCCGGCGAGCGCGTCCTGGAGGGCTTCGGGGTTGCTCGGGTCGAGCTGGCCGACGAGTTCCTCCATGCGGGAGGTGTCGACCTTGATGCCGCGCGCGTACGCCTCGACGGCGCCGAGCAGGTGGGCCCGCAGCCACGGCACGTGGGCGAAGAGCCGCTGGTGGGCGGCCTCGCGCAGGGCGAGGTAGAGGCGGACCTCGTCGACGGGGACGTTGAGGCCCTCGCCGAACTCGGCGACGTTCTGGGGCAGCAGCGCGGCCTTTCCGGCCGGGGCGAGGGGCAGGCCCACGTCGCTGGAGCCGACGACCTCGGCGGCCAGCGCCCCGAGGGCCTGGCCGATCTGGGTGCCGAACATGGCGCCGCCCATGGAGCGCATCATGCCCATCAGGGGGCCGGCCATGGCCTGCATCTCCTCGGGCAGGACGCCGCCCATGGCGGTGCCGACGCGCTCGGCGACGGGGTCGACGAGGTCCTTCCAGACGGGGAGGGTGGCCTCGATCCACTCGGCGCGGCTCCAGGCGACGGCGGTGCCGGCGCCGGAGGGGAACTCGGTGGAGCCGTCGAGCCACAGGTCGGCGAGGCGGACGGCCTCGGCGACGGCGGAGCGTTCGGCGGCGCTGACGGAGCGGTCCTTGCTCTTGCCCTCGGCGGGCTCGGCGACGACGGTCTGCCGGGCGATGTTGGTGGCGAGGTCCCAGTTCACGGGGCCGCCCTCGAAGGAGAGCATCTGGCCGAGCTGCTGGAAGGCGGCGCCGAGGTCGCCGGGGCCCAGGCCGCCGAACATCGCGGCGAAGGGGTTGTCCCCGCCCGCGCCTCCGGCCCCCGGGGCGCCGGGCAGGCCGAAGAGCGCGCCGAAGGGGTTGGCGCCGCCGAACCCGAACGGCTGCTGGCCGCCCTCGCCGGACGCGGAGGCGCCGGCCGGGGAGGCGCCGGAGGCGGCGTCGGAGCCGCCCGCGTCCTTCTTCTGCTGGGCGTCGTCGGGCTTGGCCTTGCCGTCCTCGGGCTCCTCGGGCGGAACGCCGAATCCGAAGGGAAGGTCGCTCACGGGGTCCTCGATCCGGTCGGCCGTCATACGGGTGTGGCGGGAAGTGCTGCCGCCCGGGGCACCGGCTCAGTGGGGGACTCGTGCGCGGCTCCCGCACGGCAGGCCCGCGCCGGGTGCACCGCGGGGCCTTCGCCTCGGGCAGGATGGACGTACGTGACACACGTCCGTACGCACATAAGCTAACCGTGGAGGATGGCCGGTGAGTTCCCCGCCTTCGGACGTTCGCTCTGGGCTGACCGCTGGAGAGGACGACCCGGACGCCACGGCGTCGCCGCCTCCAGCCTACGGCGGACGGCCGCTGACCGTGGCGGTGACCGGTGCCGCGGGCGTGCTGGGCGAGCGGGTGGCGGCCCGGATGGTGGCCTCGCCGCACGTGCGCCGGGTGCTCGCGGTGGACGACCGGCGCGGCGACGTGCCGGGGGTGCAGTGGCGGGTGCTGGACGTGCGGGACCCCGCGGTCGCGGAGCGGCTGGCCGGGGTGGACGTGGTGGTGCACCTGGCGATGGACTTCGGGATGGAGTCCGACCCGAGGGCCCGCAGCGCCTACAACGTGCGCGGCGCGCAGACGGTGCTGACCGCGGCCGCCGCGGCGGGCGTGCACCGGGTGGTGCTGTGCACCTCGGCAATGGTCTACGGGGCGCTGCCCGACAACGAGGTGCCGCTGGCGGAGGACTCCGAGCTGCGGGCCACGGAGGAGGCGTCCCTCGTCGGGGACCTGCTGGAGATCGAGCGCCTGGCCCGGCGGGCGCCGCGCGCCCACCCGGGGCTGCAGGTGACGGTGCTGCGCCCGGCCGTGGTGGTGGGCCCGGGGGTGGACACCGTGCTGACCCGGCACTTCGAGGCGCCCCGGCTGCTGGTGGTGGCCGGATCCCGCCCGTGCTGGCAGTTCTGCCACGTGGACGACCTGGCGGCGGCGCTGGAGTACGCGGCGCTGGGCCTGGTGGACGGCGAGGTGACGGTCGGCTGCGACGGCTGGCTGGAGCAGGAGGACGTGGAGCGCCTGTCGGGCATCCGGCGCATGGAGCTGCCGGCGGCGCTGGCGCTGGGGACGGCGGCCCGGCTGCACCGGCTGGGCCTGACGCCGGCCCCGGCGGGGGACCTGGCGTACACCATGTACCCGTGGGTGGTCTCCGGCAGCCGGCTGCACGAGGCGGGCTGGCGCCCGGCGCACACCAACGAGCAGGTGCTGGCGGAGCTGCTGGCGCAGGTGGCGGGCAAGCACGCGGTGGCGGGGCGGCGTCTGGGCGGCAAGGAGGCCGCGACGAGCCTGGGCGCGGCCGGGGCGACGGTGGCGCTGGTCGGTACGGCGGCGCTGGTGCGCCGGGCCCGCAAGCGGCGCAGGTTCTGACGCCGGGGGCATCGACGGATCGGCGCGCGTTCTCACGATGCGAAATCACGGCATCGTGATGCGGAAGACCCTGCCCGGGTGTGCCCCCGATGGGGGATCATGGGGCCATGTCCGAGAACCACGACCCGATCCGCCTGCTCGCCATCCGGGACACCCCGCTGTCCCTGGACGAGGTCTACGAGGCGGTCGGCGACGACGCGGCGGGCGGGACGACGGTCTTCGTCGGGACGGTCCGTGACCACGACGGCGGCAAGTCGGTGACGGCGCTGGAGTACAGCTGCCACCCGAGCGCCGGGGAGGAGCTGCGCCGGGTCGCCGAGAAGGTCGTGGCGGACTTCCCGGTGCTGGCGCTCGCCGCGGTGCACCGGATCGGCCGGCTGGAGATCACCGACAAGGCCGTGATCGTCGCCGTCTCCTGCGCCCACCGCGGCGAGGCGTTCGCGGCGGCCCGCCGGCTGATCGACGACCTCAAGCACGAGGTGCCGATCTGGAAGCACCAGGTCTTCGCCGACGGCGAGGAGGAGTGGGTCGGCGCCGGGGGCTGCTGACCCCGCGGGGCACACGCGAAGCGCCGCTCGTGTCAGGCGCGCCGGTCCCTCACTCGAACGGGTCCGGCGGGGTGGTCCGGATACTCCCTGGAAGTGAGCCGATCGGCGGCCCCGTAACCCGGACGGCGCCGTCGGCGTTGTCCGCCGGGGTGGTTAATCTGCTCATAGACACGACGAGCTGGGAGTACCGACATGAGCGCGCTCGCCTGGTTGATCATTCCGGTAGTCGCCGTCCTGCTCGCCGCCGTGTGGGCGGGCTGGGCGCAGCGGGCCCCCAGGGCCACGGGGGACCCGGCCTCCCTCGCCGAGCACCGGCGCTTCATGGCCGCGATGGAACGCACCACCGCGGGCGCGGGGGCGTCCGGGGAGCGGTCCGGGCACTGACCCGGCGGGCGCGGCGTCGGCGGCGTCCCGTACTGTCGAGGCATGCCACGCCGCTCCGCGACGATGCTCGCTGCCACCCTGCTGCTCATAGCGCTGCTCTGCGTCTCGGTGCTGATGAAGGTGCCGTACACGGAGATGAGCCCGGGGCCGACGTACAACACGCTCGGCGACCAGGGGGGCAAGCCGGTGATCACCGTCACCGGGCACGACTCGTACCCGACGAGCGGGCACCTCAACATGACGACCGTCCAGGTGACGGGGGCGAAGTACGAGCCCAGCCTGGTGAACGCGGTGATCGGCTGGCTGCGCGACGACGTGATGGTCGTGCCGCACGACAACGTCTACCCGAAGGGGCAGTCGGACGCGGACGCGAAGAAGCTGAACGCCGAGGAGTTCGCCTCCTCCGAGGACAGCGCGCGCACCGCGGCGCTCAAGCAGCTGGGCATCCCGGTCGGCAACGACCTGATCGTCAAGTCGGTCACGGCCGGCGCCCCGGCGGAGGGCAAGCTGCACGCCGGTGACCAGATCGTGGCGGTGGACGGCACGGCGGTCGCCTCGGCGGAGCAGGTCGTGGGTGTGGTGACCAAGCACAAGCCGGGCGAGTCGGTGGTGTTCACGGTGGTGCCCCGCTCGCAGGGCGGTGCGGCCGGCACCCGGACCGACGTGACGGTGCCGACGACCAGGGCCCGGGACCTCGACCCGAAGGCCCCGGCGGAGCGGGCGGACCTCGCGGTGGTGGGCATCGGCACCGGGGTGCGGCACACCTACCCGTTCCAGATCGACATCGGCCTGCAGGACGTGGGCGGCCCGAGCGCGGGGCTGATGTTCTCGCTGGGCATCATCGACAAGCTGACCCCGGGCGGGGACCTGACCGGCGGGAAGTTCGTCGCGGGCACCGGCACGATCGACGACGACGGCAAGGTCGGCCCGATCGGCGGGATATCGATGAAGATCATCGCCGCCCGGGACGCCGGCGCCGAGTACTTCCTCACCCCGTCCTCGAACTGCTCCGAGGCGGCCAAGAACGTCCCGTCGGGGCTGACGCTGGTCAGGACGGACACGCTGGACGGCGCGCTGAAGTCGCTGGAGCAGATCCGCTCCGGGCAGACCGCGGCGCTGCCGTCCTGCGTGAAGTAACCCGTCGTGAGCCGGCCCGTCGTGAGCCGCCCGTCATGAGGTAGCCCGGCGGGCAGTCGGCGGAGCAGGCGTCAGGAGAAGGTCGCCAGCAGCGCGTCGGTCAGGCCGGGCACCAGGTCGGGGCCGGTCAGCACCTCGCGGGCGACGTCCTTGGAGCGCAGCCGCAGGGCGATCTCCTTCTTGCCGTCGCGCAGCACGGCGGCGGTGATCCGCACCTCCTCGCGCTTGGGGTGGTTGGCCACCCAATCGGCGAGCTGGGCGTCGCTGGCGCCGCGGGGGCGGGACTGCTCGGCGCCCGGCGGGAGCATCAGCCGCTCGACGACGAGGGCGCAGCCGACCACCGCGTCGGGCCAGGCGATGGTGCCGAGGAACTTGTCGAGTTCCGTGCCGGCCGGGATCTCGTCCTGTTCGACGGGGGTGAGGCCGGGCTGGTCGCCCTCGGCGAGGCCGAGCTGCTTGGCGACGCGGGGGTCGGCCTTGCGCAGGGCGGCGGTGTCGACCAGGGCGAAGAGGCGGGCGGGCAGGTCCCAGCCGAGGGTGGCGACGTATTCGTCGATCTCCAGCGCGGCCCGGGTGAGCGGGGTGGCGGCGGGGAGCTTGGAGACGTCGTCGGGGGAGTTTTTCGGATCAGGCGCGTCGGACATGCCCCAATCCTCACACGCCGGGCGGGTGGCGGGCGCGGGGGCGGTGGCGCAGTGGCGGCGGGACTGTGGCGGGGGAGAGCGGCGTAACCGTCTGCTAACGGTGGGAACTCGGCCGAAGACTGGTTAAGTTGCCCTGAAGACAGACCGACTCCCAGACGACACAGCTGAGGTGCCACCGTGGTATTCCAGATGCCGGAACGCTCAGGGCCGGGTTTCCGGCGCAGGGTAGGCCCGCCCTCCCGGCGGGCGCGGGTGGCCCTGCTGACCCTGGGCGTGCTCGCGGTGCTGTTCCTGCTGTTCGTCATGTTCGCCGGGTTCTGGACGGACTGGCTGTGGTTCAGGTCGGTCCACTACTCCTCGGTGTTCACCACGCAGCTGTGGACGAAGACCGGCCTGTTCGCGGTGTTCGGCCTGCTGATGACGGCGATCGTCGGCTTCAACATCTGGCTGGCGCACCGGCTGCGGCCGCCGCTGTCGGCGATGTCGGTGGAGCAGCAGAGCCTGGACCGCTACCGGGCGGGCCTGGCGCCGTTCAAGCGCTGGGCGCTGATCGGGATCTCGCTGGTGATCGGCCTGGTGGCGGGCGCCGCGGCCTCGGGCCAGTGGCGGACCTGGCTGATGTGGACGAACGCGACCTCCTTCGGTGAGAAGGACGCGCAGTTCGGCATGGACGTCTCCTTCTACGCCTTCGACCTGCCGTTCTACGAGTTCGTGCTGGGCTTCGCGTTCAGCGCGGTGATCGTCTCGCTGCTGACCTCGGCCCTGGTGCACTACCTGTACGGGGGGCTGCGCCTGCAGGGCCCCGGCCGCCGGGCGAGCGCGGGCGCGCAGGGGCACCTGGCGGTGCTGCTGGGCGTGTTCGTGCTGCTGAAGGCGGTGGCGTACTGGCTGGACCGGTACGCGCTGGCGGTCAAGACCGGCACGTACAAGGGCGTCACGGGCTGGACGGGCCTGCGGTACGTGGACGCGAACGCGTTCCTGCCGGCGAAGACGATCCTGTTCTTCGTGGCGATCATCTGCGCGGTGCTGTTCTTCCTGACGCCGGTGCGCCGCACCTGGGCGCCGGCGCTGATCGGCCTGGGGCTGATGGTGCTGTCGGCGGTGCTGATCGGCGGGCTGTACCCGGCGATCGTGCAGCAGTTCCAGGTCAAGCCGAACGAGCAGGCCAAGGAGACGCCGTACATCCAGAAGAACATCGACGCGACGCGGCAGGCGTACGGGATCGCGGACTCGCAGACGACCCCGTACACCCCGCAGGGGGCGACCAACGGTGAGGCGCTGAAGCCGGACGCGCAGACGATCGCGGACGTGCGGCTGGTGGACCCGAACGTGGTGTCGCCGGTGCTCCAGACGCTGGAGCAGCAGCGCAACTACTACGCCTTCCCGAACACGCTGGACGTGGACCGCTACGGCTCGGGCTCGGGCAAGCAGGACACCGTGATCGGTCTGCGCGAGCTGGACCTGAACGGGGTGCAGCGCAACTGGATCAACGACCACTTCAAGTACACCCACGGCTACGGCGCGGTGGTCGCCAAGGGCAACCAGGTCGACACCACGGGCCAGCCGGTGCTGACCGAGTCGGGCCTGCCGACCTCGGGGACCCTGGGCCCGTACGAGCAGCGGATCTACTACGGCGAGAAGACGACGACGTACTCGATCGTCGGCGGCTCGAACAAGGAGATCGACTACCCGGACGTCAAGAAGGGCGTGAACGTCGAGACGACGTACGAGGGCGGCAGCGGGGTGTCGCTGGACAACCCGCTGACCCGGGCCGCGTACGCGGTGCGCTTCACCGAGCCGCAGATCCTCTACTCGGGGGCGATCACGGACGGCGCGAAGGTGATCTACAACCGCACCCCCAAGGAGCGGGTGGAGAAGGTCGCGCCGTGGCTGTCGATCGACGCCGACCCGTACCCGGTGGTGATGGACAAGCACGTGGTGTGGGTCGTGGACGGCTACACCACCTCGGACGGCTTCCCGTTCTCCTCGAAGACGACGCTGGGCACCGCGACCAAGGACTCGCTGACCAACCAGCGCGGTGAGCCGCTGGCCGTCGCCGGGCAGGTCAACTACATCCGCAACTCGGTCAAGGCCACGGTGGACGCGTACACCGGCGAGGTGACGCTCTACCAGTGGGACGAGAAGGACCCGGTCCTGAAGACCTGGATGAAGGCGTTCCCGGGGACGGTCGAGCCGAAGGCCGCGATCCCGGCCTCGCTGGTGCCGCACCTGCGCTACCCGCAGGACATGTTCAAGGTGCAGCGCGACCTGCTGGGCCAGTACCACGTGACGGACTCCAACACGTTCTTCAACGGCACCGACGTCTGGCAGGTCCCGGTGGACCCGACCAGCAACACCAAGCAGGTGCAGCCGCCGTACTACGTGACGGTGCGGATGCCGGACGCGGCGAAGGCGGGCTTCTCGCTGACGAGCACGCTGGTGCCCACCGACCGCCCGAACCTGGCGGCCTTCATGGCCGTGAACTCGGATCCGGGGGACGACTACGGCAGGATCCGCCTCCTGAAGATGACGGGTGAGAGCGGCGCCCCCGGCCCGGGCCTGGTGCAGTCGAAGTTCAACTCCCGCAAGGAGGTCGCCCAGCAGATCACGCTGCTGCAGAGCGGCGACTCGGTGCTGGAGTACGGCAACCTGCTGACCCTGCCGGTCGGCGGGGGCCTGCTGAACGTGGAGCCGGTGTACGTGCGCGGGCGCGGCGCCAAGTACCCGACGATGCAGAAGGTGCTGGCCGTGTACGGGGACGACAACGTCGCCTTCGAGAACACGCTGGAGGACGCGCTGAAGAAGCTGTTCGGCGACGGGACGCCGCCGGTGACGCCGGTCGCCCCGGCCGCCTCCTCGCAGGGCGCGCCGACCTCGCCGACGGCTCCGGGCACCACCCCGACCTCGCCGGCGACGCCCGGGCCCACCTCCCCGGCGACGCCCACCCCGGGCGGGACGATCTCGCCGGAGCTGGCGAAGGCGCTCTCGGACGCGGAGAAGGCGTACAACGACAGCCAGACGGCGTTCAAGAACGGCGACTGGGTGGCGTACGGCACCGCGCAGAAGGCGCTCGGGGACGCCCTGAAGGCGGCCGAGGCGGCCCGCGGCGGCGGCTCGGCGCAGACGCCGGGCGGCCCGCCGCCCGCGACGCCGGCCCCGGGGGGATCGCCCAGTCCTCACGCGTAGGCCCGCTGAGCTGCGGGGACGGTTTTCCGTTCCGCCTCCGACCCGTGCTATGGTTCTCTTACCGACGCGGGGTGGAGCAGCTCGGTAGCTCGCTGGGCTCATAACCCAGAGGTCGCAGGTTCAAATCCTGTCCCCGCTACTCAGTAGCAGGAAGGCCCGGAGGATTCGTCCTCCGGGCCTTCCGCGTTTCCCGGAGGGAGGGAACCGCTCCGGTAGCATCAACCGTCGCCAGAGCCGTCGACTGCGGGGTTTGTGGGATCCGGGTGTCGGGAAATCGACAAAGCGCCGAAGCAATTTCGTCGGCTTCGGGTCCGCCCCGCCCGAATTCGGCCGGGGCAGGTGTACGCGGGTTGCGGGTGGTGCGACGATGGGACACATGGGGGATGCGGCGCGGCTGCTGACAGGCCGTCCGGTCCGGCGTCTCCCCTGGGAGTCCCCCCGGCGAGGGGCCGGGGCGCGGTGCCGCGTCACTCTGGGGGAGCGGGAGTCGGCATGAGGCTGATCGGCAAGAACGGCGCGGGCGCCAGGCCGGCGGCCGTCGAGGCGGACACCGACGCCTGGGCGGAGAGCGCCGAGAGCCCGGACGCCCGCCCCGGAGCCCTGCCCGCCCAGCGCACCAGCGGCCTGTCCGAACGGCCCCAGGCCGCCGGGTCGGGGCCCGACAGCCTCGTCCACGTGCCCACGCGCCAGTTCTCCGCCGAGGTCGGCCCGTACGGCTCGCAGGGCGGGGACGGCGTCGCGCTGGAGGCCGCCGCCCTGGACCCGACGAGCTTCGAGACGGCGCTCGCCGCCCGCGAGTCCGCCGCCCTGGAGGCCCGGCACCGGCAGGCCGCCGAGGACGGGGACGCGGACGCCGCGAGCCGTCTGGGCACCCTGCTGCTGCGCCGCGGGGACCTGGAGGACGCCGAAGCGTACCTGCGCGCCGCCGCGGCCGCCGGGGTGCGCGCCGCGGCCAACAACCTCGGCGTGCTGCTGCACCAGCAGGGCCACCGGGCCGAGGCCGGCCAGTGGTGGCGCCAGGCGGCGGTGGCGGGCAGCGCCCCGGCCGCGCACGCGCTCGGGCTGCAGCTGCGCGACCAGGGCGAGGAGGAGGCCGCCGAGTACTGGCTGCACTTCGCCGCCGACCACGGCCACCCGCTGGGCGCCTACGCGCTGGGCGACCTGATGGAGCACCGGCGCGACGTGCGCGCCGAGCGCTGGTTCAAGGTGTCCGCCGACGCCGGGCACCGCGAGGCCGCCTACCGGCTGGCCCGGATGCGCGAGGCCGCCGGCGACAAGGACACCGCCGAGACCTGGTACCGCACGGCCGCCGCCCGCAGCCACGCCCGGGCCGCGCTGCGCCTGGGCGTGCTGATCGAGGAGCGCGCCGGCGGCGAGCAGGCGCTGCTGGACGAGGCCGCCCGCTGGTACCGGCAGTCCGCGCAGAACGGGGAGGCGCGCGCGGCCTGCGCGCTCGGCTTCCTGCTGCGCGACCGCGGGGAGCTCACCGCCGCCGCCGAGTGGTGGCAGGAGGCCGCCGAGGCGGGCGACGGCAACGCCGCCAACGCCCTGGGCGCCCTGTACGCCGGGCGGGGCTCGGCCAAGGAGGCAGAGCGCTGGTACCGCACCGCGCTGGAGGCCGGCGACCACAACGGCGCCTTCAACCTGGGCCTGCTGTGCGCCGGTACGGGCCGCGAGCAGCAGGCCGAGCAGTGGTACCGCCGCGCCGCGTACGCCGGGCACCGGGAGGCGTGCAACGCGCTGGCCGTGGTGCTGCTGCAGCGCGGCGACGAGTCCGGCGCCGAGCCGTGGTTCTCCAGGGCCGCCGAGGCCGGCAGCGTGGACGGCGCCTTCAACCTGGGCGTGCTGCACGCCGGGCGCGGCGAGCAGCGCCAGGCCCAGGAGTGGTACGCCCGGGCCGCGGCCGAGGGGCACGGGGAGGCGGCGCTGCAGCTGGCCGTCGCCCAGGAGCAGCGCGGCAACCTGGCGGGCGCCCTGGAGCGCTACCGGCAGGCGGCGGCGGGCGGCAGTGCGGAGGGCTGCTTCCGGCTGGCCTCGCTGCTGGACCGGCGCGGGGACGCGGACGCCGAGGCGGAGCACTGGTACGCGGTGGCGGCCGACGCCGGGCACCGGCGGGCGCAGGTGCGCATGGGCGTGCGGGCGGCCGAGCGGGGGGCGCTGGAGATCGCCGAGAGCTGGTACCGGCGGGCGGCGGAGGCGGGCAGCCGCAGCGCGGCGTTCAACCTGGGGCTGCTGCTGGCCCGGCAGGACAGCGAGGCGGAGGCGATGCTCTGGTACACCCGGGCCGCCGACGCCGGGCACGGGCGGGCGGCGCTGCGCCTGGCGCTGCTGGCGCTGCGCCGGGGGGAGCCGGTGCAGGCGGAGAACTGGTGCCGCCGGGCGGCGGACTACGGGCCGGCCGAGGTGGCGGAGCGGGCCGGGCGGCTGCTGGGCGCGCTCAACGCGGAGCTGAGCGCGTAAGTCGCCTGTCAGGGACGGCAGTCGGGGCACAGGCCCCGGTAGGTGACCTCGGCCGCGGCGAGGGTGAAGCCGTGGCGTTCGGCGGCGGGCAGGGCGGCGAGCGCGTCGCCGAGCGGGTGCACGTCGCGGACGGTCCCGCAGCCGGAGCAGACCAGGTGCTGGTGGGCGCGGTGGGCGTTGGGGTCGTAGCGCTTGGCGCGGCCGACGGCGTCGAGTTCCAGCACCTCTCCGAGGGCGACGAGTTCGCCGAGGGTGTTGTAGACGGTGGCGCGGCTGATCTCGGGCAGGCGGACGGCGGCGCGGGCGTGCACCTCGTCGGCGGTGAGGTGCACGTGGTCGCCGTCGAGGACCTCGGCGACGACCCGGCGCTGTGAGGTCAGCCGCCAGCCGCGGGTGCGAAGTCGTTCCAGCAGGTCGCTCATGGGTCCAGAGTAGGTCAGGCTCCGGGATTGGTTCCAGTATTGACTTGGATAAAGTCCAAAGTTAGGTTCGATGTCGTCACGACCGGAAACCGTGGAGGCACCCCCATGACCACCCAGGACGAGCTGCGCCCGACCCTCACCACGGAGGCGGGTGCCCCCGTCGCCGACAACCAGAACACCGAGACCGCGGGCCCCGGCGGCCCCGCCCTCATCCAGGACCAGCTGCTCTTCGAGAAGCTCGCGCACTTCAACCGCGAGCGCATCCCGGAGCGCGTCGTCCACGCCCGGGGCGCCGGGGCGTACGGGACGTTCACGGTGACCGCCGACGTGTCGGCCTGGACCCGGGCCGCGTTCCTGTCGCAGGTCGGCAAGGAGACCGAGGTGTTCCTGCGCTTCTCCACCGTGGCCGGCAACCTCGGCTCGGCCGACGCCGTGCGCGACCCGCGCGGCTTCGCGCTGAAGTTCTACACCGAGGAGGGCAACTACGACCTCGTCGGCAACAACACCCCGGTGTTCTTCATCAAGGACGCCGTCAAGTTCCCCGACTTCATCCACACCCAGAAGCGGGACCCGTACACCGGCTCCCAGGAGGCGGACAACGTCTGGGACTTCTGGGGCCTGTCGCCCGAGGCCACCCACCAGGTGACCTGGCTCTTCGGCGACCGCGGCATCCCCGCCTCGTACCGGCACATGAACGGCTACGGCTCGCACACCTTCCAGTGGCAGAACGAGGCCGGCGAGCACTTCTGGGTCAAGTACCACTTCAAGACCGACCAGGGCATCCGCAACCTCGCCCAGGCCGAGGCCGACCTCCTCGCGGGCGCGGACCCGGACAGCCACCAGCGGGACCTGCGCGAGTCGATCGAGCGCGGCGAGTACCCGAGCTGGACGGTGCAGGTGCAGGTCATGCCCGCCGCCGACGCGGCCGCCTACCGCTTCAACCCCTTCGACCTGACCAAGGTCTGGCCGCACGCCGACTACCCGCCGGTCGAGATCGGCCGCCTGGAGCTCAACCGCAACCCCGACAACGTGTTCGCCGAGGTCGAGCAGTCGGCCTTCTCCCCGGGGAACTTCGTGCCCGGCATCGGCCCCTCCCCGGACAAGATGCTCCAGGGCCGGCTCTTCGCCTACGCCGACGCCCACCGCTACCGGGTCGGCATCAACGCCGACCACCTGCCCGTCAACCGCCCCCACGCCACCGAGGCCCGCACCAACGGCCGCGACGGGTACCTGTACGACGGGCGGCACGGGCGGAGCAAGAACTACGAGCCCAACAGCTTCGGCGGCCCCGTCCAGACCGGCCGCCCGCTCTGGGCCGCGACCGCGGTGAACGGCCACACCGGCACCCACGAGGCGCCCTCGCACGCCGAGGACGACGACTTCGGGCAGGCCGGCGCGCTGTACCGGCTCTACTCCGAGGACGAGAAGCAGCGGCTGGTCGCCAACCTGGCCGGCTTCATCGCCAAGGTCTCCGCCGACCGCGAGGACATCGTGGAGCGGGCGATCGACAACTTCCGCAAGGCCGACGCCGACTACGGGCAGCGGCTGGAGGCGGCCGTCCGCGAGCTGCGCAAGCAGTAGGCCGGACGGGAACGAGCGGCGGGCCCTTTCACCAGCTCCCACTGGTGAAAGGGCCCGCAACCATGTTCAGGGGGGCTCAGACCGACAGGCGGCGCAGCGTCTCCTCGTGGAGCAGCCCGTTGGAGGCCACCGCGTCGGCGCCGCCGGGGCCCGGGATGCCGTCCAGGCCCGTGAAGCGGCCGCCGGCCTCCTCGACGATGACGCAGTTGGCGGCCATGTCCCACAGGGACAGCTCGGGCTCGGCGGCGATGTCCACGGCGCCCTCGGCGACCATCATGTAGGACCAGAAGTCCCCGTAGGCGCGGGTGCGCCAGCAGGCGCGGGTGAGGTCCAGGAACGGGTCGAGGCGGCCGTGGTCCTCCCAGCCGCCGAGGGAGGAGTACGAGAAGGAGGCGTCCTCGATCCGGGAGACCCCGGAGACGTGGATGCGGGAGGCCTTGGTGAGGCTGCGGCCGGCGAAGGCGCCCAGGCCCTTGGCGGCCCACCAGCGGCGCTGGATCGCGGGCGCGGAGACGATGCCGACCACCGGGCGCTCGACGCCGTCGGGGCCGTCCTCCAGCAGGGCGATCAGGGTGGCCCAGACCGGGACGCCGCGGATGTAGTTCTTGGTGCCGTCGATCGGGTCGATCACCCAGCGGCGCGGGCCGGAGCCCTGCAGGCCGAACTCCTCGCCGAGGACGGCGTCGCGGGGGCGGGCGCGCTGGAGGATGCTGCGCACCAGTTCCTCGGCGGCCTTGTCGGCGTCGCTGACGGGGGTGAGGTCGGGCTTGGTCTCGACCTTCAGGTCGAGGGCGCGGAAGCGCTCCAGGGTGAGCGAGTCGGCCGAGTCGGCGAGGACGTGGGCGAGTCGGAGATCGTCGTGGTAGTCGGCCATGTCCGAAACCCTAGCCGAGGCCTCCCCGCGGGCGGGTGAGCGAGTCCGGCCATTCCCGGGACCGGTCGTCAGGGCCCGGGCGGGGCCCGGCCGTGTCTCAGTGGGCGGAGCCGCTGAGCTGGAGGCCGATGACGCCGGCGATGACCAGGGAGACGGAGACGAGCTTGAGCACCGAGGTGGTCTCGTCGAGGAAGGCCATGCCGTAGATCGCGGTGCCGGCCGCGCCGATGCCCGTCCACACGGCGTAGGCGGGGCCGACCGGCAGGCTCTTGAGGGAGAGGGTCAGCAGGCCGAAGCTGCTGAGGGCGAACACGCAGAAGCTGATGGTGGGCCAGAGCTTGGTGAAGCCCTCGCTGAGCTTGAGGTTGATCGCGAAGCCGGTCTCCAGCAGGCCGGCGAGGATCACCAGGGCCCATGCCATCCGTGCCCTCCCAGTCGTTCGACGGATCGGGCACCGCACCGGCCCGACTTTCCTATGATCGCCAGGCCGGCGCGGTCCGACACCTCGAACGGGGGAGGAGTGCGGGGGCTCAGTCGCCCTCGCGGGCCTCCTTGCTGGCCAGCAGGCGGCGCAGCGAGTAGAGCCGGGCGCCCTCCGCGTGGCCGTCCGCGACCCAGGCGTCCAGGGCGCAGTCCGGCTCGTCGTGGCTGCAGGCGCGCGGGCAGTCGACGGTGCCGGGCTCCAGGTCGGGGAAGGCGTGGATGACCCGGGACGGGTCGATGTGGGAGAGGCCGAAGGAGCGGAAACCGGGGGTGTCGATCACCCAGCCGGTGTTCAGGGCCTTCTTGGAGCCGGCCTTGGCGCCGGGCGGCGGGGGCAGGCGCAGCGCGAGGGCCGAGGTGGTGGTGTGCCGGCCGCGGCCGGTGACGGCGTTGACGTGGCCGGTCTGGCGCCGGCGGTCCGGGACGAGGGCGTTGACCAGGGTGGTCTTGCCGACGCCGGAGTGGCCGATGAAGACGGTGGACAGGCCCCGAAGGTGCTCGCGCACGGCCTCGGCGCCGGTGGTCTCCAGCTCGTCCCGCCGGGTGACCACGTAGGTGATGCCGAGCGGGGCGTAGGACTCCAGCAGGGGATCGGCCGGGGCGAGGTCGGACTTGGTGAGCACCAGCAGGGGTTCCATGCCGGCGTCGTAGGCGGCGACCAGGCAGCGGTCGATCAGCCGAGGGCGGGGCTCGGGATCGGCGAGGGCGATGACGATGGCGAGCTGGTCGGCGTTGGCGACGACGATCCGCTCGTACGGGTCGTCGTCGTCCGCGGTGCGCCGCAGGACGGAGGCGCGCTCCTCGACCCTGACGATGCGGGCGAGGGTGTCGGCGTCGCCGGAGAGGTCCCCGACGAGGCCGACGTGGTCGCCGACGACGACGCCCTTGCGGCCCAGCTCGCGGGCCTTCATGGCGACGATCTCGCGCTCCTGCTTGGTGCCCTGGTCGACCAGGCAGGTCAGCCGGCCGCGGTCGATGGTGAGCACCATCGCCTCGGCGGCGTCCTCGTGCTTGGGCCGGATGCGGGTACGCGGTCGCGAGCCCCGGCGGGCGGGGCGGTTGCGGATGTCGTCCTCGTCGGCGTCCTTGCCGTAGCGGCGCATGCTCTCAGTCTCCGCTCAGGCGCCCGCCGCCGCTTCGCCGAGCAGTTCCGCCCACATCTGCGGGAAGTCGGGCAGGGTCTTGGCGGTGGTGGCGATGTTCTCCACCCGGACACCGGGCACGGACAGGCCGATGACGGCGCCGGCGGTGGCGAGGCGGTGGTCCTCGTAGGTGTGGAAGACGCCGCCGTGGAGGGGGCGGGGGCGGATGCGCAGCCCGTCCTCGGTCTCGGTGACGTCGCCGCCCAGGTCGTTGATCTCCTTGGCGAGGGCGGCGAGGCGGTCGGTCTCGTGCAGGCGCAGGTGGGAGATGCCGTACAGGTGGGACTCGGAGTCGGCGAGGGCGGCGACGGCGGCGATCACGGGGGTGAGCTCGCCGACGTCGTGCAGGTCGGCCTCGATGCCGTGGATGCGGCCGGTGCCGGTGAACTGCAGGCCCTCGTCGGTGAACTCGCAGGCGCCGCCCATGCGGGTGTACAGCTCGCGCAGCTGGTCGCCGGGCTGGGTGGTGTGGGCGGGCCAGTCGCGCACGGTGACGCGGCCGCCGGTGGCGAGGGCGGCGGCGAAGAAGGGGGCGGCGTTGGACAGGTCGGGCTCGACGACGAGGTCGCGGCCGATCAGGGCGCCGGGGGTGACCCGCCAGACGTCCTTCTCGCCGCCGTCCTCGGGGGCGTCGACCTGGACGCCGGCCTTGCGGAGCATCTCGACCGTCATGCGGATGTGCGGCAGGGAGGGGACGGGGCCGCCGACGTGGCGGACCTCGACGCCGTGGCGGTAGCGGGCGCCGGAGAGCAGCAGGGCCGAGACGAACTGGGAGGAGGCGGAGGCGTCGAGCTCGACGGGGCCGCCGTCGAGGCCGCCGGTGCCGTGCACGGTGAAGGGGAAGGTGCCGCGGCCGTCGTCGTCGATGCGGGCGCCGAGGGCGCGCAGGGCGTTGATGACGCCGTGCTGGGGGCGCTCGTGGCTGCGCGGGTCCCCGTCGAAGTGGACGGGCCCGTCGGCGAGGACGGCGAGCGGGGGCAGGAAGCGCATGACGGTGCCGGCGTTGCCGACGTCGACGGTGGCGGGGCCGAGCAGGGCGGGGGCGGGGATGACACGCCAGGCTTCGCCGCCGCCGGTGCCGCCGGAGTCGTTGTTGACCTTCTCCTCGATGCCGACGCCCAGGGCGCGCAGGCCGTCCGCCATCAGCTGGGAGTCGCGGCTGCGCAGCGGGCGGCGCACCCAGCCGGGCTCGTCGGCGAGTGCCGCCAGCACCAGGGCCCGGTTGGTGACCGACTTCGAGCCGGGGATGGTGACGGTGGCGTCAACGGGGGTGGTCGCGACGGGGGCGGGCCACAGGGTCTCGGTCATGGGGGCCAGTCTAGGGGCCGTGGGTGGCCTGACCGGGCGGCGGCCGGATGGCGGGACCGGGACGGTTCAGAGTTGCAGGGGCTGCAGGAGCCAGGCGGCGCCGAGGGCGAGGCAGGCGAGGGCGGTGAGCAGGAAGACGGTGATCCAGGCGAGGCCGGGGATGTGGGTGAGGCGGGCGAGCTGGTCGGCGTCGGAGTCGCGGGCCCAGCCGATGCGGCGCTGGTGCTGGAGCTCCAGGACGGGCCGTACGGCGCCGAAGAGCAGGAACCAGCAGCCGAGGTAGGCGAAGCCGGCCTGGACCTGGGCGGTGCCGAACCAGGACACCAGGAAGAAGGCGCCGCCGGCGATCAGCACGGTGAACAGGCCGAAGGCGTTGCGGATGCGCACCAGCAGGGCGAGCAGCAGGGCGATGGCGAGCCAGAGCAGCAGGGTGATGCGGTCGGCGGCGAGCAGGGCGGCGCAGCCGAGGCCGAGCAGGGCGGGGGCGGTGTAGCCGGCGAGGGCGGTGAGGACCATGCCGGGGCCGGTGGGGCGGCCGTAGGAAAGGGTCAGGCCCGAGGTGTCGGAGTGCAGGCGGATGCCGGCGAGCTTGCGGCCGGTGAGCAGGGCGGCGAGGCCGTGGCCGCCCTCGTGGGCGATGGTGACGGCGTTGCGGGCCAGGTGCCAGAGCGGGCGGGCGAGGACGGCGAGCAGGGCGGCCGCACCGGTGGCGAGGACCAGCCAGCCCGGCGGGGCGGCCTGGGTGCCGGTGACGCGGCTCCACAGGTCGGCGAGGTCGTGTCCGCTCTGGTGCGTGCTCATGGTCCCTGGCTCCGTCCGCTGCGTTGGGCCGTTCGGGGCAGCCTCCCATGCGGGGACGGCGCGGTGGCAGCCGGTGGTTCTACGTTCCGGATGAGAACGGGCCGGATGAGAACGGGCCGGATGAGGACGGCGGCGTGGGAGGCTGGCCCGTATGTGCGGTCGCTTCGCAGCCGGCGGCAGGCCGGAGGACATCGTCGATCTGTTCGGCGTGGAGCAGTGGGATCCCGAGGAGACGCTGGAGCCGAACTGGAACGTCGCGCCGACGAACAGCGCCTTCGTGGTCCTGGAGCGCATGGCGAGGAACGAGCCGAGGGCGGTGCGGCAGCTGCGGGTGCTGCGCTGGGGGCTGGTGCCGCAGTGGTCGAACACGGCCGAGACGGCGGTGAAGATGATCAACGCCCGGGCGGACACCGTGCACGAGAAGCCCTCCTACCGGCAGGCGTTCGCCGCGCGGCGGTGCATCCTGCCGGTGGACGGCTACTACGAGTGGCAGACGGTGCCGGGCGAGCGGGGCAAGGCACGCAAGAAGCCGTACTTCGTCTCCCGGGCTGACGGGGCGCCGCTGGCCCTGGCCGGGCTGTACGAGTTCTGGCGGGACCGGACGGTGCCGCCGGACCACCCGCGGGCCTGGCTGGTGACCTTCGCGGTGGTGACCACGGAGGCGGAGGAGCTGCTGGCGCCGATCCACGAGCGGATGCCGCTGTTCCTGGACCCGTCCACCTGGGACGAGTGGCTGGACCCGGCGGCGGACGACCCGGACGAGCTGCGCAGGCTGCTGATACCCCCGCCGCCGGGGGCGCTGCTGGCCACGCCGGTGGCGCCCGCGGTGGGGAACATCCGCAACAACGGCCCGGAGCTCATGGAGCCGTACACCGAGGTCGAGTACGAGACCACGCTGTTCTGAACCGCCGAAGGGGATCTGTCATGACCGTCGAGCTCGTGGACACCGAGGCGGGCGAGGCCAGGATCACGTACCACCGGGCGGCGAAGCCCCGGGCGGTGCTGGCGCTGGGGCACGGCGCGGGCGGCGGGATCGAGGCGCGGGACCTGGTGGCGCTGGCCGCCGCGCTGCCGCCGCGCGGGATCACCGTGGCGCTGGTGGAGCAGCCCTGGCGGGTGGCGGGGCGCAAGGTGGCGCCCGCGCCGAGGACGCTGGACGTGGGCTGGCGGCCGGTGGCCGAGCGGCTGGCCGCGAAGGGCCCGGCGCTGGTGGTCGGCGGGCGCAGCGCGGGCGCCCGGGTGGCCTGCCGTACGGGCACGGCGACCGGGGCGGTGGGGGTGGTGGCGCTGGCGTTCCCGCTGCACCCGCCGGGGAAGCCGGAGAAGAGCCGGGCGCAGGAGCTGCTGGAGTCGGGGCTGCCGACGCTGGTGGTGCAGGGGCCGGCGGACCCGTTCGGCGGGCCGGGGGAGTTCCCCGAACTGCCCGCCGGGCACGAGCTGGTGGCGCTGCCGTACGGCAACCACGGGTTCGAGGTGCCCAAGCGGGCGGAGACCGGGCAGGAGGAGGTGCTGGAGCTGATCTGCCGGGCGGTGGGGGACTTCGTGCTGCGGCTGGTGTGAGCAGGGCTGTTCCGCGGGTGCGAGGGTGTGGTCGCCGGTGCGGGTGAGCGGTGGCGGTGGGCGGGAATGCGGGCGGGGTCCGCGTGGTTGTCGCCTTCGTCAGCGTGAGTGTCAGCACGAGTCACCGGTGAGAGGCAGGGCAGATGGGTTCGATCGCGTGCCCGGAACGGCCTGAGGAGCGCGAGGCCGCCGCGGCGTTCGCACCCTCCTGGTCGGAGTGGCTCGACGCGGGCGAGAAGCCCGTGAGCCCGATATCCTCGCTCTCGGGGCGGCCCGCCGTGGGTCGTGCCCGTCATGCCGAGGAGGTGGGTCCGGTCGTCGGGACCGAGCATGAGGCCGGGTCGGGCCGCGGCCCGGACGACGCCCTGCCTGCGGGCGAGGCGCTGACCGGTGAGGAGCTGGCCGAGGCGATCGGCGAGGACACCTTCCGGGTGTCCGCGGCGGAGACCGAGGAGGCCCGGCGGGAGCGCTTCGAGCGCGACGCCCTGGGGTACCTCGACCCGATGTACTCGGCGGCGCTGCGCATGACGCGCAACCCGGCCGATGCGGAGGACCTCCTCCAGGAGGCGTTCGCGAAGGCGTACGCGTCCTTCCACCAGTTCCGCGAGGGCACGAACCTCAAGGCCTGGCTGTACCGCATCCTCACCAACACGTTCATCAACTCGTACCGC
The DNA here is from genome assembly GCF_044455705.1 of Kitasatospora sp. NPDC051170. Taxonomy (NCBI): domain Bacteria; kingdom Bacillati; phylum Actinomycetota; class Actinomycetes; order Kitasatosporales; family Streptomycetaceae; genus Kitasatospora; species Kitasatospora sp. NPDC051170. The sequence goes on from NZ_JBITFA010000002.1 coordinate 614,297, forward strand.
AAGAAGCAGCGTGAGCCCCAGCGCACGGCGGCGGAGGAGATCGAGGACTGGCAGCTGGCGCGCGCCGAGTCGCACATGTCGACCGGTCTGCGTTCGGCCGAGACCCAGGCCCTGGACCACCTGCCCGACAGCGATGTGAAGGACGCGCTGCAGGCGATCCCGGAGGAATTCAGGATCGCCGTCTACCTCGCGGACGTAGAAGGTTTTGCGTACAAGGAGATCGCGGACATCATGGGTACTCCCATCGGTACGGTGATGTCCCGGCTGCACCGCGGCCGTCGTCAGCTGCGCGGCATGCTGGAGGACTACGCCCGTGAGCGCGGGCTCGTCCCGGCCGGCAGCGGGGCAGGGCAGGAAGCGAAGGGCTCGGGCTCATGAGCTGCGGCGATCCGCACGAAACCGAGTGTGGCGAGGTCCTCGACCACCTCTATGAATTCCTCGACAACGAGATGGCCGAGGGCGACTGCGCCAAGCTGCGCGTGCACTTCGAGGAGTGCTCGCCGTGCCTGAAGCAGTACGGGCTCGAGCAGGCGATCAAGGCGCTGATCAAGCGCTCCTGCGGGTGCGACGACACCCCGTCGGACCTGCGCGGGAAGGTGCTGGCGAGGATCGACTCGATCCGGGCCGGGCAGCGCTCGGGCGAGCCGGTGGTGGTCGTGGAGACGACCTCGGTCGAGGTGCACGTCGAGGCGGCGCGTCCGGCTCCGGTCCTGGCCTCCGAGGACGCGAAGGCGTCCGGGGAGCCGCAGGACGCCTCCGCCGTCACGGTGCGTGACTGACCGGCGGAGCCGGTCCTGTCGTCCGGGAGGCGTGCCGGGCACGCCCGACGGATGGTTCGAACAGGGACTCACAGCGGCCCCGGGAGCATGTGCTCCCGGGGCCGCTCCCGTTCTGCTCATGTGCGCCCTCACTCGTTCGAGTGAGTTGGCGGTGCGCCAACTGCGCCATTGCGCGATCATGCGTCCCCACGGCCGATGAGCGCCCTATCCTCCTGACGGACGCTCACCGCCGGTCCCCCCGGCGGGTCGAGACAGCGCGGGCCAGGACGGCGGGGAGGTCGATATCGCTACCGACAGTGGAGGCGCGATCCTGCCGCCCGGGGCGGCGCGCTACCTGGTGGCCGTCCCCGCGGCGGCCGTGTGCTGCCTGGTTCCGCTGCTGCCCGCGGGGATCCTGCCCGGGGTGCCGGGCTGGATCGGCGGGCCCGTCGACTGGCCCGAGGTCGCGCTGCTGGCCTTCCTGCACGGCTGCTGGGAGTCGCTCGCCCAGGGCATGCCGACCCCCTGCCTGCGCCTGGTGCGCCGGGTCCTGCGCCGCCCCGCGCCCGCCGAACGGGTGAGCGTCCGATCCGGGGTCAACGCCTTCTTCCCGGTGCTGTTCGCCGGGGTGCTGATGCTGGCGCCCGCCGCCGCCGCGCTGGTCGCCGTGCCCGCCGCGCTGCTCGGCGGCCCCGTCGGGCCGCGGTGGCGAGCCCGGCAGCTGTTCAACGGCTCACAGCTGGCGCTGTGCGCCTTCGCCTCCTCCCTCGCCTGGCACCTGCTGCACGGCCCGCAGCTGCTGCTCGGCTCCCGCTTCCCCGCCGCGCTGCTGCCGGGCTTCGCCGCCGTGGCCGCGTTCTGCCTGGTCAACGGTGCCGTGGTGGGCGGGATGCTGATGCTCACCGAGGGGCGGCGCCCCGGGGTGCTGCTGCGCGGGGCCTGCTCGGTGTGCGGGCTGCCGGTGCTGGTGCACGCGGCCGGCGGGCTGATGGTCGCGGTGCTGTGGCAGGGCCCGTACGGGGCGTTCGCCGCCCTGCTGGCGCTGCTGCCGCTGTCCATCTCGGCGTGGGTCTTCGCCCAGGGGCAGCGCGAGCAGGACGCCCACCAGGCCACCGTGCAGTCGCTGGTGCAGGCCGTGGAGATCAAGGACGCGTACACCCGCGGCCACAGCGAACGCGTGGGCCGGGCCTCGGTGCTGATCGCCGGTCAGCTCGGCATGGAGCCCGGGCGGCTGCGCACCCTGCGCTTCGCGGGCGTCCTGCACGACGTCGGCAAGCTGGGGGTGGCCACCGAGCTGCTGCGCAGAAACGGTCCCCTCAGCGAGGAGGAGCGCCGGGCGGTGGAGGTCCACCCGGTGTACGGGTACGAGCTGGTGCGCGGCATCGACTTCCTCGGCGAGGCGCACGCCGGGATCCTCCACCACCACGAGCGGATGGACGGGCGCGGCTACCCCAGCGGGCTCGCCGGGGAGCAGATCCCCGAGTTCGCCCGGATCATCTCCGTCGCCGACGCCTTCGACTCGATGACCTCCACCCGCTCCTACCGGCGCGGGCGGCCCGTCGCCGAGGCCGTCGCGGAGCTGGAGCGCTGCTCGGGCGGCCAGTTCGACCCGGTGATGGTGCGGGCGCTCATCGACGCGCTGGCCGTGCACGACTGGCAGCCGGTGCTGCCGCCCTCCGGGGACTGCATCCGGGCCGTGCCCGACATCCCGCTCGGGGTGCCCGAGCCCGCCCGGGCCGCGCCGGGCCGGGTGCCCGCGCAGGGCGGGGCCGCGCCGATGGCCGGGCAGCCGTGAGCGCGCCGGGGCGAGGTGCGGGGCGTGGGCCGGGGCGAGGTGCGGGGCGCGGGGCCGGGACGGTGCGGGCCGTGCACGCGGGAGCGGTGGGGCTGCTGGTGCTCGCGGCGGCGGCCGTCGCGGTGCGCGGGGTCGCCGAACCGGGGGTCGCGCTGGCGTTCACCGCGCTGATCGCACTCGGCGAGTGCGTGCGGATCACCCTTCCGGGTGACCGCGAGCAGGCGCCGATCGGCGCGGCCGGCGCCCTGGCGTACGCGCTGCTCGGCCCGCTGCGCGGGGTGCCCACCGCCCACGGGACGCTGCAGGTCGTGGCCGTCACCGGCGCCGGGCTGCTGCTCGCCTGGCTGCCGGGCCTGGTCGCCCCGCACCGGCGGCCCCCCTGGGCGGACGCGGCGCGGCGGGACAGCGCCGCCCGGCGGCTGCTCGGGGTCGGCTTCGCCGCCGCCGTCTTCCAGCCGCTCTACAACGGGGGCCTGGTCGACCGGTTCTCGCCCGAGGGGCCCGCGTACGGGGCGTTCCTGACCGCCGTCGCGGCGCTGGCCGCCCTGTGCGACGCGACGCTGGCCGCGCTGATCCGCCGCTCCTCCACCGGGCTGCGCTTCCCGGCGGCGCTGGAGGACGAGCTGCGCTCGCTGTTCGGGATCGGCTCGGCGATCGTCGCCACCGGGATGCTGGTGAGCCTGGCGGCCGGGGAGGTGGGCCTGTGGGCGCTGCCGCTGTTCTGCACCCCGCTGCTGCTGGCCCAGGTGTCCTTCCGGCGGGCCGCCGCCGTGCGGGCCACCACCGGGCAGACCATCGCCTCGCTGGCCCGGGCCACCGAGGTGGCCGGCTACACCCCGCACGGGCACGCCCGCCGCGTCGCCGACACGGCGTGCGCGCTGGGGCGCGAGCTGGGCCTCGGGACCCGGGAACTGGCCCTGCTGGAGTACGCGGCGCTGATGCACGACGTGGGGCAGCTGTCGCTGGTCGAGCCGGTGCCCGACGGCGCCACCGCGCTGCTGCCCTGCGCCGAGCAGCAGCGCATCGCCCGCCTGGGCAGCGAGGTGATCAGCCGCACCGGGGTGCCCCGGCAGGTCGCCGAGCAGGTCGCCCGGCTGGCCGATCCGTGCGTGGGGCCGGGCGGGGGCGAGCGGCCCGTACCGCTGGCCGCCCGGATCATCCGCGTCGCCAACGCCCACGACGACCTGCTCACCGCCGCCCGGGGCCGGGGCGTGGGGGAGGCGGTGGGGCGGCTGGAGGCGCTGGAGGTGCTGCGGCTGGGCCGGGGGCGGGTCTACGACGCCAGGGTGGTGGACGCCCTGGCCCGGGTGGGCGGGCAGTCCCGGGGCTGAGCGTCGCCGCTGATCCCCGTACGGGTTGAGACGGCGGGCCGGGGCGGGCAGGCTGGGTGGGGACGGGCGTAGGCCGAAAGGCAGGGCCTGAGCGAGGGCCGGGCGGTGCGGGCCCCAACCTCGGCGGTGGGGAGCGCGGGCGGGGGCGGGCGTGGTTGGATGCGGTCGTAGCGTGGAACACCGGCCCGGGCTCCGGGCCCCGGCGCCGTCCGAGACCTTCGGCGGGCGTCACGGGCACGGTGGGCACGGGGACTTGAGCGGACGACGACGGCAGGGACGAACGTGAGGATCTTCCACCGGGCACGGCACCGGCCGTCCGCCACCTGGCGGCAGACGACCGACCGGGCCTTCACGCTGATCGGCGACGGCCGCTACGAGGACGCCGGCGCGCTGCTGGTCATGGCGGCCGACCTGGAGCCCTGGCTCTCCGACTCCTGGTTCAACCTCGCCCTGCTGCACAAGTTCCGCCGCGACTGGGAGCAGGCCCGCTCGGCGGGCCTGCGGGCCGTCGCCCTGCTGGACCGCGAGCACGGCGCCCCCGACTGGTGGAACCTCGGCATCACCGCCACCGCCCTGCAGGACTGGCCGCTGGCCCGCCGCGCCTGGCAGGCGTACGGGCTGAAGCTGCCCGGGGGCCCCGGCATCGACGGGCCCGTCAGCCTGGACCTGGGCACCACCCCGGTGCGGCTGTCCCCGGACGGCGAGTCCGAGGTGGTCTGGGGCCGCCGGCTGGACCCGGCCCGCATCGAGGTGCTGTCCATCCCGCTGCCCTCCTCCGGCCGCCGCTGGGGCGAGGTGGTGCTGCACGACGGCGCCCCGCACGGCGAGCGCGTCACAGACGGCGTCGCCTACCCCGTGTTCGACGAGATCGAGCTGTGGGCGCCCTCGCCGGTGCCCACCTACGTGGTGCTGCTGCAGGCGTCCACCGCCGCCGACCGGGACGCGCTGGAGCGCCTGGTCGCCGACGCCGGGTACGCGGCCGAGGACTGGACGAGTTCGGTGCGGCTGCTGTGCCGGGCCTGCTCGGAGAGCCGGATGGCCGCCGACGACGGCCTCGCCGCCCACCACGACCCGCACGACGACGGGGACGCCGCCCACCCCGGGCACCTGAGCCACCTCAGCCAGGGCGGCGCCGCCGGGATGTCCTGGCTGGTCGAGCGCGAGTGCGGGCTCGCCGCCCCCGCCCACCTGGTGCGCGCCCTGCTCGACCGCTGGGTCGCCTCGGCCCCGGACAGCCGGGCGTACCGGGATCTCGAAGAGGTCTGCTGACCTGCCCTGAGTACCCTGGTGAGGTACGCGTAGACCGACGGAAGCGGAAGACATGGCGGAGCAGGCCGAGCAGCACGGGCACGACCACGAGCACGACGTGGAGGGGGCGGCGCCCGAGGCCCCCGCGAAGGTGATGGGGGAGCTGCCCGACCTCACCAAGGGCACCGCCCGTCCGATCACCGTGGTCGGCAACCCCGTCCTGCACCGCGAGGTGAAGACCGTCGACGCCTTCGACGGCGAGCTCGCCGCGCTGATCGACGACATGTTCCAGTCGATGTACGCGGCCGAGGGCGTGGGCCTGGCCGCCAACCAGATCGGCGTCGACCTCAAGGTCTTCGTCTACGACTGCCCGGACGACGAGGGCGTGCGCCACATCGGCCACGTCGTCAACCCGGTGCTGGAGGAGTACCCGGCCGACCGCCGCCGGGTGCTCGACGACGGCAACGAGGGCTGCCTGTCCGTGCCGACCGCGTACGCGGAGCTGCCGCGCCCCGACTTCGCGGCGGTGACCGGCGTGGACAAGGACGGCAAGCCGATCCGCGTCGAGGGCACCGGCTTCTTCGCGCGCTGCCTGCAGCACGAGACGGACCACCTGTACGGGACGCTGTACATCGACAAGCTCTCCAAGCGGGACCGCAAGGACGCACTGCGGCAGATGGCCGAGGGCACGGCGCGCTACGCGACGGTTCCCAACGAGTAGGTCGTTCCAGGCCGTTGGGCCTGGCCTCGGGCCGGTGCGGGATTCCCCGTGCCGGCCCTCGCCGTTTCGGCCGCCGTTTCAGCGGGCGGGGAGGCCGAGCGTCGCGCGCAGGCCGCCGGCCGGTTCGGGGGCCAGGTGCAGCCGACCGTGGTGGGCCTCGGTGACGGCGGCGACGATGGCCAGCCCTAGGCCGTGGCCCCGGCGGGCCGGGTCGGCCTCGGCGGTGCGGCCCCGGCCGCGCAGGAACGGTTCGGTGAAGGTGGCGACGGCCTCCGGGGCCAGCGGCGCACCGGAGTTGACGACCGTCAGCCGTACGAGGGCCGGGTCGTCCGGGTCGGGGCCGGTGGCGACGGTGACGCGGCCGTCGGCGGGCAGGTTGTGGCGCAGCGCGTTGTGCAGCAGGTTGAGGGCCGCCTGGCGCAGCAGCACCGGGTTGCCGGTCGCGGGGGCGGGCCGCAGGTCGGCGGTGACGGTGACGCCGAGGGCGGCGGCTTCGTCCCGGACGGCGGCGAGGGCGCGGCCGGTGGTGTCGGCGAGGTCGACGGGGCCGGTCTCGGGCGGGGCGTGGCCGAGGTCGGCGAGCTGGAGGAGGGCCTCGCTGATCTCGATGCCGCGCTGGTTGGTGTCCTGGAGGCGGCCGACGAGCTTGGGCCAGTCCTGGCCGCCGGGGTCGGCGGCGGCGACCTGGAGCATGGTGCGGGAGATGGCCAGCGGGGTGCGCAGCTCGTGGGAGGCGTTGGCGGCGAAGCGCTGCTGGGCCTCGAAGGAGCGCTGGAGGCGTTCGAGCATCTCGTCGAAGGCGTCGGACAGGTCGGTGAACTCGTCCTTGGGACCGGTCAGGGCGATGCGGTGCTCCAGCGCGCCGTCGGCGGCGGCGTGGGCGGCGCGGGTGATGTCCTGAAGGGGGCGCAGCACCCGCCCGGCGATCAGCCAGCCGCCGATCATGCCGACGGCGGTGAGCAGGGCGAGGGCGTAGCCGCAGGCGTTGAGGAGGGTGTCGAGGATCTCCTGGCGGGAGGGGGCGTCGGAGCGGTAGCGGGGGTTGGAGGAGGTGAGGGGGTAGTTGGGGACGTACTTCATGCCGACGTAGACGACGGCGAGGGAGAGGGTGCCGGCGGTGACGGCGAAGAGGGTGTAGCTGAGGGTCAGGCGCATCCGGGCGGTGAGGCGGCGGGGGCGCTTGCGGGCGGCGCTCACGGGGTGGGCTCGCCGTCGGCTGCGGGGGCTGCCGGGGTTTCGGGGGCTGCGGGGGTTGCCGGGGTTTCGGAGGAGAGGCGGTAGCCGACGCCCGGGACGGTGTGGATCAGCCAGGGGTCGCCGAGGCGTTTGCGCAGGGTGGAGATGGTGATGCGCACGGCGTTGGTGAAGGGGTCGGCGTTCTCGTCCCAGGCGCGTTCGAGGAGCTGTTCGGCGCTGATGACGCCGCCGCGGGCGGTGATCAGGACCTCCAGGACGGCGAACTGCTTGCGGGAGAGGGCGACGTAGCGGCCGTCGCGGTAGACCTCGCGGCGGAACGGGTCCACCCGCAGGCCCGCGTACTCCAGGACGGGCGGGGCGGATTCGGCGGGGCGGCGGGCCAACGAGCGCAGCCGGACGACGAGTTCGGGCAGGTCGAAGGGCTTGGTGAGGTAGTCGTCGGCGCCGAGTTCGAAGCCGGCGACCTTCTCGCCGAGGCGGGCGGCGGCGGTGAGCATCAGCACCCGGCAGCCGAGCCGGCGGCGGACGATCTCGCGGCAGACGTCGTCGCCGTGGACACCGGGGATGTCGCGGTCGAGGACGATGACGTCGTAGGAGTGGACGGCGAGGCGCTCCAGGGCCGCGTCGCCGTCGGTGACGATGTCGCAGGCGATCGCCTCCAGCCGCAGGCCCGCCTGGACCGCCTCGGCGAGGTAGATCTCGTCCTCCACCACCAGGACCCGCACGTGCCGTTCTCCCTGTTCGAGCTGCGTGTGTACGCGTCCATTGGACACGAGCCGGGATATCGGGAACGTATCCGCCGGCGCAGACATCCTGACAACACCCGCTCTCCTTCCATGGTCACCACCGCCGCGACAGCGCGTCGCGGCGCCGGGACGAGTGCTTCGGGAGGCGGGAATGGGTGTGACCGGACGGGCGGCCGGGGGCCGGCGGCGGGTGGCCGCGGGGGTCGCGGCGACGGTGGTGCTGGGGCTGGCCGCGGCCTGTGCGAGCGATCCGCCGGCGGCGCGGAAGGCGCTGAGTACGGTGGAGGCGACGGTCGGGGCCGCGGTCGGGGTGTCGCCCTCGCCTTCGTCGACCGAGGACGGGCAGGTGCCCGAGGGGGTGAACCTCAGCCCGTTCGACACCGGGGCGGCGGCCGTGCGCAACCTCGACCCGGCGCTGCTCGCGGCGCTGCGCAAGGCGGCCGGGGACGCGAAGGCGCAGGGCGTCGAGATGTCCGTCACCTCCGGCTGGCGCAGCAAGGCGTACCAGCAGCGGCTGCTGGACAAGGCGGTGGCGAAGTACGGGAGCCTGGAGCAGGCGCGGCGGTTCGTGAACACCCCGGAGAAGTCGGCGCACGTGTCGGGCAAGGCGGTGGACGTGGGGGCGACCGCCGCCGACTACTGGATGATCCAGCACGGCGCCCGGTACGGGCTGTGCCAGGTGTACGCCAACGAGATCTGGCACTTCGAGCTGCTGACGACGGCGGGCGGGACGTGCCCGGCGCCGCTGCCGGACGCGGCGGGGTGAGGCGGATGGCTTCGGCGGTCGGGACGGTACGGCTCTCGCGGCGGCGGGCGCGGCGGTCCGCGCGGCGGCGGGTGGTGCCGCTGTGGCGGCGTGGGTGGGTGGCGGGTGGGTGCGCGCTCGCGACGGCGGGGGCGCTGGCGGGGCACCGGTGGGTGCCGGACCTGGGGCTGCGGCTGGGGAGCCTGTGGGAGAGCGCGCTGCCGTGGAGCGCGCTGGTGGCGGTGGCGGCGCTGGTGTGGGCGGCCGTGCGGCGGGCACCGGCGGCGGGCTGCGCGGCGGGGGTGCTGGTGGCGGTGTGGGCGGGGATGTTCGGGCCGGTGCTGCTGGCGGGCGGTGGCGCGGGCGGTTCGGGTGGGACGGGCGGGTCGGGCGGGTCGGGCGGCCTGGTGGTGGTGACGCACAACGTGAGCGCCGACAACCGCGATCCGGCGGGGACGGCCCGGGCGCTGCTGGCGGCCCGTCCGGACCTGGTGGCGCTGGAGGAGGTGACGGACGCCGCGCTGGGGGCCTACGAGGGCGTGCTGGACCGGGAGTTGGTGCACCATGTGCGGATCGGGACGGTCGCGCTGTGGAGCCGCCACCCGATCACCGAGTCGCGGCGGCTGACCATCGACCCCGGGTGGAGCCGCTCGCTGCGGGCCGAGGTCCGGGCCCCGGGCGGGCCGGTGGCCGTGTACGTCGCCCACCTGGCCTCGGTGCGGCTGACGGCCTCCGGCTTCGCGGCCGGGCACCGGGACCGCAACATCGGGGCGCTGGCGGCGGCGCTGGACGAGGAGCGGCTGGGGCGGGTGCTGCTGCTCGGGGACCTCAACACCGCCGCCTCCGACCGGGCCCTGGCGCCGCTCACCGACCGCCTCACCCCGGCGGTTTCGGGGTTCGGCTTCAGCTGGCCGGCGGCCTTCCCGCTGGCGCGGATCGACCACATCCTGAGCAGGGGGCTGCCCGCTGCGGGCTCCTGGACGCTGCCGGCCACCGGCAGTGACCATCTGCCGGTGGCGGCTCGGCTGCGGGCTGGTTAGGGCGTGAGCCGAAAGACACGCCTAGAGCGTGGCCGCCAGGTCGAGGAAGCGCAGGCCGGCCTCGGTCACGTCCTGCGCCGTCCACTCCAGGGCCGGTGCGGTGAGGCTGACCTCGGCCATGGCCAGGCCCGGGGCGGAGTCCTGCCAGTGCGATATGAACCAGGTGCGCTCCTGCTCGGCGAGGTGCAGGTGGGCGGCGTTGAGGGCCTCGGCCGGGTGCGGGAGCCAGAGCTGGAACTCGTGGGTGGGCGGGACCGCCGGGTGGAGGCGGGCGCCGGGCAGGGCGGCCAGGGCCGGGGCGAGCTCGGCGCTGTGGCGGGCGTACCCGGGCAGCTTCGGCAGGATGGTGTCCAGGCCGTCGAGCGCGGCCAGGGCGGCGGGCCACTGCTGGTAGAGCGCGCCGCCGTAGCGGTGGCGCCAGGTGCGGGCGTAGGCGGTGAGCGCGGCGTCTCCGGCGAGGGCGGCTCCGCTGATGCCCCCGAGGTCCTTGTAGAAGGAGACGTAGACGCTGTCGGCGAGGGCCGCGATCTCGTGGAGGGGCCGGCCGAAGTGGGTGGTGGTGTTCCACAGGCGGGCGCCGTCGAAGTGCACCCGGGCGCCGGTGGCACGGGCGGCCGCCGTGAGCTCGGACAGCTCCTCCCAGGTGGGCAGGAGGTAGCCAAGGTCGCGCAGCGGGAGTTCGACGGTCAGGGTGCCGAACGGCTCGCCCAGTTCGGCGAGTTCGGCGGCGGTGGGCTGGCGTTCCTCGGTGGTGGGCCAGAGGCCGCGCAGGCCCGTGAGCTGGGTGTAGGCGTGGCGTTCGTGCCGCTCCAGATGGCTGGCCGGGTGCAGGGCGACGGCGCGGCGGCCGGTCGTCTCGGCGCCGTAGCGCAGGGCGACCTGCTGGGCCATGGTGCCGGTGGGGAAGAAGACGGCGTCCTCGGTGCCGAGCAGGGCGGCCGTGCGCTCCTCCAGCTGTCGGACCGGGCCGTCGCCGCCGTAGTGGTCGGGGTCGGTGTCGAGGCCGTCGAGGGCGGCGAGCTTCGCCAGGCGGTCGCGGATGGTCAGGGGGCGGGGGCCGGAGAGCAGGCGCTCGCAGGCGTGGCGGGCGGCGCGTCGGCGGTGCTGGAGGTCGTCGGTCACCCGGTGATTGTCTTTTCGCCGGGGCGGTGCGCCAACTGCTTTTCGGCTGCGGCCCTCAGCGGGCGTCCAGGGCGGGGGCGATGGCGGCGAAGGCGCGGGCGGTGAGCTCGGCCGGGTCCTCGGTGCCGGTGCTCCACTGCTGGAGGATCACGTCGAAGGCGGCCAGGGCCGTGCCGGCGGCGAGGCGGGGGTGGAGGCTGCCGGCGGGCTGTCCGGTGCGGGCGGCCAGTTCGGCGGCGAGTTCCTCGCGCCACTGGGCCTGGCGTTCCAGGAAGCGGGCGTGCAGGGCCGGGGTGCCGAGGATCAGCCGCACCACCTGGAGGGCCTGGTCGGCGTGGCCGGTGCAGGCGGTGACGGAGACCGAGACGGCGTGGCGCAGCGCGACGGACGGGGGCTCCTCGGGCGGGCGGGCGGCGAGTTCGGTGCGCATGTCGGCGCCCATCTCGGCCAGGAGGCGGACGATCACGTCCTCTTTGGAGGCGAAGTAGCGGAAGAACGTCCGCTTGGAGACGCCGGCGGCGGCCGCGATCTCGTCGACGGTGACCGCGTCGAAGCCTTTCCGGGCGAGCAACTCCAGGGCGGCTTGCGCGAGTTCGCCGGCGACGAGCTGTCGCTTGCGTTCGGCCAGGGTGGGGGTGGTGGTCACCTTGGCATGCTACACGTGGCGTCGCCTCTGGCGCTTGGAGTCATGCTTGACACTTGGTGACATGAGCGGCAGTGTGTGTCGCATGACGAAGCATCAGTCCTGGAGTGTTGACCGCATTCCCGACCAGGCGGGGCGGGTGTTCGTGGTCACCGGCGCCAACAGCGGCCTCGGGCTGGAGACCACGCGGGCGATCGTCCGCAGCGGCGGACACGTGATCCTCGCCGTACGGGACGAGGCCAAGGGGCGGGCCGCCGCCGAGCGGGTGGGCGGCTCCACGGAGGTGCGGCGGGTCGACCTCGCCGATCTGGCGTCGGTGCGGGCCTTCGCGGAGGGGGTGCGGGCGGAGCACGGCAGGGTGGACGTCCTGGTCAACAACGCCGGGGTGTTCGCGCCGCCGCGCACGCTCAGCCCCCAGGGGCACGAACTGCAGTTCGCGGCCAACCACCTCGGGCACTTCGCCCTCACCGGGCTGCTGCTCGACCTGCTGGCGGCGGGGGAGGATCCCCGGGTGGTCACCGTCAGCTCGATCAACCACCGGCAGGGGCGGCTGGACTTCGAGGACCTCGGCGGGGAGCGGCGGTACTCGCCGATGGGGCACTACAACCAGTCGAAGCTGGCGAACGCGGTGTTCGGCGTGCAGCTGCACCGGCGGCTGGTCGCTGCCGGCAGCCCGGTGCGGAGCCTGCTGGCGCACCCGGGGTATGCGGCGACCAACATTCAGACGAGTGCGACGGGGGGACTGCTGAAGTTCCTCTTCGGGCGGCTGCTGATCCCGCTGGCCCAGGGGGCCGAGCGGGGTGCGCTGCCGCAGCTGTTCGCGGCGACGGCGCCGGAGGCGCGGGGCGGGGAGTTCATCGGGCCGGGCGGGCCGGGGGAGCTGCGGGGCGCTCCGGCGGTGGTGAAGCTCGCGCCGAGGGCGGCGGAGGAGGAGGTCGGGCGGCGGCTGTGGGAGGTGTCCGAGCGGCTGACGGAGGTGCGGTACGGGCTGCCGGTGGGGTAGGGGCTGCGGTTCCGAGGGCGTCGCCCCGCCTCTCGGGCGGGGCGACGCCCCGGCTCTATGTCCTCAGCAGGGTGCCGAGGTCGGCGGTGGCGATGATCTCGGCCCTTGCGGGCAGGATCCGGCGGAGCAGGAGGTCGTGGGCCTCGGGGTCCGGGTCGGCGACGGCGTCCGCCAGGACGTACAGGCGGTAGTCGCGGTCGGCCGCGTCGAGGACGGTGGCGAGGACGGCGCCGCCGGTGCTCAGGCCGCAGACGATCAGGGTGGTGACGCCGCGTTCGCGTAGCCGGCGGTCGAGGTCGGTGGTGGAGAGGGCGCCGGTGCGGATCTTGCGGAGGAGGAGGTCGCCGTCGCGCGGTGCCAGCCGGGGGTGGACGGCGGTGGACGGGTCCTCGTGGTGCAGGGCGCGGTGGCGGCCGATCGGGGCGAAGGCGCGGTCGGCGGCCGGGATCGCCGCCCAGTCGGCCTCGGTGAAGCCGAGGCGTACGTAGGCGACGAGCCCGCCGGTGGCTCGGACCTCGGTGACGGCCTCCTCGGCCCGGTCGAGCAGGGTGTCGGCGTCGGCGGAGGACAGTGCGGCGAGGACGGCGGGCTGGACGTCCAGGACGAGCAGGGCGGTGTGGGCGGGGACGAGGGTGCTCATGCGGGTGGCTCTCCTGGATCAGGCGTGGGCGGGTGCCGGGTTCTGCGCGGGGCGGGGGAGCAGCAGCGGGGTGAGGAGGATGAGCAGTCCGGCGGCCGCGAGGGCGGTGCGCGGGCCGGCGGCCTCGGCGAGCAGTCCGCCGAGCGCGGTGCAGGCGGCGATGGCGGCCTGCTGGCCGATGGACCAGGCGGTGAGGGTGCGGGCGACGAGGTGCGCGGGGGTCTGTTGGAGCCGGTAGGTGGCGAGCACCGGCATGAACAGGCTCATGTGGACGATGATCGCCAGCTCGACGGCGATCACGGTGAGCAGTCCGAGGAGGCCGGGGCCGACGAACACCAGTCCGATCAGCCAGACGGCGCGCAGGGTGCCGACCGTCCGCAGGACGCGGGCCTGCCCGTAGCGGGCCACGACCCGGCCGGCCAGCCGGGAGCCGATCAGCCCGCCGAAGCAGGGGGCGGCGAAGGCGAGGGCGTACTGCCAGGCGGGGAAGTGGAGTTGGCGCAGGAGGAGGACGGCGAGCAGCGGTTCGGTGGCCATGATGAGGCCGGAGACGAGCAGGTTGTTGAGGTGGAGCGCGCGCAGGCCGGGGTGGCCGAACAGGTGACGCCAGCCGTCCAGCACTCCGGTGCCGGTGCCGGTGCCGGTGCGGGTGCGGGGTTCGGGTTTGCGGGGCGCGGCCTCCTCCCGGCCGCCGATCGACGCGATGCCGAGGGCGGAGAGCAGGTAGCTGAGCCCGTCCGCGACCACGGTGACCACGGGCCCGAACAGTCCGACGGCCGCACCGCCGAGCGGCGGGCCGATCGCGATGGAGCTCCAGTTCGTGGACTCGAAGCGGGAGTTGGCCGTGAGCAGGTCCTCCGGCGGGACGAGGGCCTTGAGGAAGGCGCCGCTCGCCGCGTTGAACGCGATCTTCGCGGCGGCGACCACGGCCGAGACCACCAGCAGCTGGGCGAGGCCGAGCCGGCCGAAGGCGTACGCGAGCGGGATCGTCGCCAGCGCCGCGAAGCGGACGAGGTCCATCGCGATCATCACCGGCCGCTTGCGCCGGTACTCCACCCACGGCGCGAGCGGCACCGCGATCAGCGCCCCCACGGCCGGCCCCACCGCCGAGAGGGCGGACACCTCGGCGGGGCTCGCGTGCAGCGCCAGGACGGCGATCAGGGGGAACGCCCCGAACCCCAGCCCCGACCCGTACGCGCTCACCGCGTACGCCGCCCACAGCCGGCCGAACGGCCGGCCGAGCCGCTTCCTGGCCATCGCGTTCCCCCCTGACTCGAACAAACGGAAGTTGACCGGGGAGAGCTAACCGAGCGGTGGCCAGGCCGGTCAAACAACCGGCAAGCGTCTTCTCCACAACCACTGGTTGTTCAGTAGGGTGGCTCCTCGTGGATCTCGAAGCAGTGCGGACCTTCGCCGCCGTCGCCGAGGCGGGCCAGTTCCAGAAGGCCGCCGTCGACCTGTCGCTCACCCAGCAGGCCGTCTCCAAGCGCATCGCCACGCTGGAGCGCGCCCTCGGCGTCCGGCTGTTCGCCCGCACGCCGCGCGGCGCCGAACCGACCATCGACGGGCAGGCGTTCCTGCCGCACGCGCGCGAGCTGCTGCGCGTGGCCGAGCGGGCCGCCGCGTCCGTGCGGGTCGGCCGGCGGCCGCTGCGCGTGGACGTGCTGAGCTCGCGCGGTGCGACGGCCGGCCTGATGCGCGGCTTCCACGGCGCGCACCCCGAGGTCGACCTCGACGTGCTGATGCTGTTCGACATCGACCGGGCCATCGAGGCCCTGCGCACCGGCTCGATCGACGCCACCTTCCGCGCCGTCGGCGCGCCCGGCCGGCCCCTGCCGGAGGACCTCGCCTGCGCGCGGGTGCTCGACGAGCCGCTCCAGCTGATGACCGGCCCGGGGCACGCGCTGGCGGGGGAGAAGTCGGTGACCGTCGCCGACCTCGTCGGGCACCGGATCTGGATGCCCGGCGTCACCCCCGGCACCGAGTGGGCCGCGTACTACGAGGACCTCGTCGCCGCGTTCGGCCTCACCATCGAGGCCACCGGCCCCAACTTCGGCGCCGACGCGCTGCTGGACACCGTCGCCGACACCCCGGCCCTGGCCACCCTCATGGGCGCGTACGCCCGGATCGTCTGGCCCGCCGGGCACGGGCTGCGCCTCATCCCTGTGGTCGACCCGGTGCCCGTCTACCCGCACTCGCTGCTGTGGCACCGCGACAACCCGCACCCCGCCCTGGCCACCCTGCGCGAGCACCTCGCCACCGCGGCTCCGGCGCCCGGAGCTGCGGGGACGTGGGTGCCGCCGTGGACGCCCGTAGTCGACTGAGGTGACCGGCCGCAAGGGCGGTCCCGACAAAGCGGGGGGCGCATCCTCGGCGGTGCCGCGGCAGGGGCCGCGGGCGGCGAGGTGGTTACGATCCGAACAAAGGACACCTGGAGAAGAGGGCAAGCAGCGCGTGAGCACGCAGCAGATCAACCCCAAGCAGCGGGGCTACCTGATCGTCAACTCCCACCCCGCCGGCAGCGCGGCCACCGTCGAGCGGCTCTGGGAGCGCCTCGAGCCCGCCTCCGGTGACCGGCGCCCGGTCGCCCTGGTGCTCGGCTCCAGCGCGGGCTACGGCCTGTCCATCCTCCTGGCGGGCCTGCGCCGCCACGGCATCCGGGGCGTCGGCGTCGCCTACGAGACCCCCGCCAGCGAGCGCCGCACCGCCACCGCCGGCTGGTACCGCACGGCCGCCGGCGCCGAGCTGATCGAGCGGGCGGGCGGCGACTTCACGTTCGTCAACGCCGACGCCTACGCGGACGCCACCCGTACGGACGTCCTCAAGCTCGTCGCCGACCGCTACGGCAAGGTCGACTACCTGATCTACTCGCTCGCCTCCCCGCGGCGCACCGACCCGGCCACCGGCGAGGTCCACCACTCCGTCATCAAGCCGATCGGCGGCGCCTACACCTCGGCGTCCCTGCTCTTCGAGGACGGCGCGCCGCAGATCGGCAGCGTCGACCTCACCCCCGCCGACGAGGCCGAGCGCGCCGCGACCGTCAAGGTCATGGGCGGCGAGGACTGGCAGCTGTGGGTGAAGGCCCTCGCCGAGGCCGACCTCCTCGCCGACGGCTTCACCACCGCCGCGCTCTCCTACGTGGGCTCCGAGATCACCGCCCCCGTCTACCGCCAGGGCACCATCGGCGCGGCCAAGGAGCACCTGGAGGCCACCGCGCACCGGCTTCAGACGGAGCTGGGCGAGCGCGGCCGGGCGTACACCGTGGTGGCCGGCGCGGCTGTCACCCAGGCGTCGACGGCGATCCCGTCCATCGCCCTCTACACCTCGCTGCTGCGCAACGTCCTCGGCGAGGAGGGCTGGCGCACCACCGCCGACCAGGCCGTGGACCTGTGGGAGCAGCTGACGGGCGCGCGGGAGCTGAACCTGGACGGGCAGGGGCGCATCCGCCTCGACGGCTGGGAGCTGGACGACACCGTGCAGGAGCGCGTGCGCGCGCTGTGGGCGGACCCGGCGGCGGCGCTGGCGGCGGAGCCGGCCGGGGCGGCCTGGTTCTACCAGCAGTTCCGGGAGCTGTACGGCTGGGACGTGCCCGGCGTCGACTACGAGGCCGGGGTCGAGACGGCGGTGGCCTGGCCTTCGCGGTAGCCGCGTTCTGACGGCCCCGACTCGCCTTGTGCGGGTCGGGGCTTCTACGTGTCCGGGCAGAGGGTGGCGAGGGAGGTGCGCAGCAGGAACGCCTCGGCGCGGTCCCAGGTCCAGCCGTTCTCGACGATCAGGGTGCGCCAGCTGCCCGGGCCGAACCAGTACCAGAGGAGGTCTGAGGTTTCCTCCGGCTGACCGTCGTCGTGTCCCAGGGCGCGCAGGTGCTGGGCGGTGGCGTCGAGGGCGGTGCGGTAGGAGGCGGTGGCGCGCTCCCAGAGGGCCTCGCCGTCCTCGTGGGAGGGCAGCGCCTTGTGGATCGCCTCGTGCACGGTGAACATGCTCTCGTTCCCGGCCCGGGTGCCCCGGGCCAGCGCGGTGAGGGCGGCCTCCGGGCTCCGCGCGGCGAGCACCTCGCCCATCGCCCGCTCCTCGCCGGAGGACCGTACGGCGGTGTCGACGATCTCGTTGAGGATGTCGCCCTTGCTCCCGGCGCTGGCGAACACGGCCTTGGCGGAGACGCCCGCGTCGGCGGCGATGTCGGCGACGGTGACCCGGCCGTAGCCGCGCTCGGCGAACAGCCGGGTCGCCGACCCGAGGATCTGGGCGCGGGTCTGGGCGGCGGCCTGCTCCCGCAAGGGGGAGACGTACCTGCGTTTGGTCGGCATGGGATCAGCCTAGCTTCGAAAAGTGCTGGACCTATTCAATAGGTGATGAGTAACCTGAATATCGGTCAGGGCGGGGAACACGCCCCGCCCTCCTGTGAGAGAGGACCCGAATGATGGGAATGACACCTGAGGACCTGGCCCGCGGCCTCTTCGACGTCCTGGCCACCGGCGACCCGGCCCTGGCCGCGGAGGTCGTCCACCCGGACTTCGTCAACCGCGAAGCCGTGGTCTCCCCCGCCGCCTGCTCCCTCCCCGGCCCCGCCGGAGCCCTCGCCTCCGGCGCATGGCTGCGCGCGGCCTTCGGCGACCTGGGCTTCCCCGTCACGGCCGTGGTGCACCAGGGCGACCAGGTGTGGATACGGCTGCGCATGGTCGGCCGGCACACCGGCCCGTTCGTGCGCTACCGGGAGGGCGAACTCGACCAGGCGATCCCGCCCACGGGCGTGGAGATCGACACCGACCAGGTGCACGTGCTGCACCTGCGGGACGGGAAGGTCGTGCGCCACGAGGCCGTCCGCGACGACCTCACCCTCCTCGGCCAGTTCGGCATCTTCCCGCCCAACCCCGCCGCCCTGCAGCTCATCGAGGACTGGCAGAGCGACGGCCGCGCGGCGGAAGCCGCCGCCCGTATCTCCGAGGCCGCCGAGCAGGCGGCGGGCACTACGCTGCACGCGTGATCGAGCATCAGAACACACGTCTCGCCGAACTCCTCGACCATCGCGAGGAGCGGGAACCCGCGCCGGAGGAGGTGCTGGGCGCGCTGTTCGAGGGCGGGGTCTACGTTCCCGTCACCGAGGGCGGATCGGTGATCTTCCTCCCGGACCCCGACCAGCCGCCCACCCTGCTCGCCTTCACCGCCGCGACCCTCGGCGTCCAACTGCTCCCGCAGGCCGCCGGGATGGCGCACTGCGACGGGGCGCGGCTGAGGGACATCCTGGCGAAGACCGGCGTCGCCCGGCTGGGGGTCCGCTCCGGCGACGGGCAGGCGATCTTCCCCGAGCAGACGCTGCGGGAGTGGGCGACTTACGGGTCCGGGGCGGAGATGCGGCTCGACTGGTCCACGGACCCGGTGGCCATCGCCCTGCGCGACGCGCTCTCCCGCCGGATCGGCGGGTTTCCCGCCGTCCGCTCGGCGTGGGTCGCGCAGGTCCGGTGGCAGGAGAGCGGCGAGCAGCACCTGCTGCTGCACATCGCGGTGGACGAGGAACTGCCCTCGGCCTCCGCCGACCGCCTGATGCAGGTGCTGCTGGGAGAGGAGGTGGAGCTGGGCCCCACCCACCCCAAGGTCGGCATGCTCGCCCTGAACACCACCACCCACGCCGACACCATCGCCGACCTGGACCGGAGGGGCCTCGACACCGTGCACCACGACGCGCAGACGGGCCGGATCAAGGTCATCTCCCGCGAGTACGACACCCCGCCGGCCGACCCCCGCCCCAAACGCCGCTGGTTCGGCCGCTCCTGAGAAGTCGGCCCCGCCGACTTCTCGTGCAGCGTCCCCCTCCCCGCCCGGCGTGGGCGCCGGGCGGGGAGGGGGGACTTCAGGGGTGGTGGGCGGTGATGGTGATGCGGTGGGTGGTCCAGGTGGTCATGCTGCCGAGGTAGAGGGTGGTGCTCCAACTGCCGTGGCGCGTGAGGCAGCTGGCGACGCCGTCGCCGCCGGCGGGGCCGATGCACAGGCGGATGAAGTCCCGGTGGGCCTCGCGGATGGGGAGGCTGCGGACCTGCTCCCAGAGAATGGGCAGCGCGCGCTCGAGGTCGGGGAAGAGCGTGGGTGGCATGAGTCCGGTGATTTCGGCCCGGACGGGGGTCACGCGGCGGCGGCCTGGAGGTGGCACCAGATGAACTTGCCGATGCCGCCCGTGCGCGGGCAGCAGCCCCACTGGGTGGAGAGTTCGCGGACGAGGAGGAGGCCACGGCCGGTCTCGTCGGAGTCGGAGGCGTCGCGGGGGGTGGGCTTCTCGTTGTCGGCGTCGTGGACTTCGATCCGGAGGATGCGGTCGCGGGAGAAGTGGAAACGGACGAAGATCAGCCGGTCGCGCGGGGCGCGGGCGTGCTGGACGGAGTTGGTGACCAGCTCGCTGACGAGCAACTCGGCGTTGGGGAGGAGGAGTTCGCCGGAGGGGAGGGGGAGGAGGAAGGAACGGAGTTCCTGGCGGGCGGCGCGGGGGGACTTGCGGTGCCGGGGGAGCCAGCAGGTGTGTTCAGGCATGGCGGGGCCACCTCTGCGTTGGTCTGGGTGAGAGCGGCTGAAGAAGGCATGGGGATGCCCGGTGAAAGCCCACCATGATCACGATGTGTCGCATGGAGGACTACGTTGAGTAGCATGCACCTGTAGCGATGCAATCTGCAAGCAAAACAAACTGCAACGATGCAGATGTGGTTCGCTGGATTGACGCATCGTCACAAGGCAGACTGGGGCGGGTCATGGAGAGGATCTATGCATGGCTGATGAACTGAGGCCGACTGTCCGTGCGCGCAGACTCGGCTCGGAGCTTCGTCGCCTCCGCGAAGCTGCGGGCAAGAGCACGGAAGATGCCGCGAAGGTGCTCGCCTGTTCTCGGGCCAAGATCAGCCGCATAGAGACCGGCGCCTCGGGCGTTCGTCGTTTGGATCTCGGGATCTTGCTGGATCTGTACGGCGTGGCAGCGAACGAACGAACTGGGCTTGAGGAGTTGTCCCGCGAGAGCAAGAAGCGGGGGTGGTGGCATGACTACGGGGACACGATCCCCTCGGCGTATGTCGATGTCCTTGGGCTTGAAGATGACGCTCGGTACATCCGCATGTGGCAGACCATGGTTGTGCCGGGCTTGCTGCAGACGGAGAGCTATGCGCGGGCGTTGCTTGAAGCCAATCCGGCTGCTGTGAGGCCGGAGCGCATCGATCAGTTGGTAAAGATTCGGATGGAGCGGAAGGAGGTTCTCGCGAAGCCGGACCCGGCCAGGTTCTGGGCGATCCTCTGGGAGCCCGCGCTCCGGTGTCCGGTGGGAGGGGCAACAGTTCACAGAGAGCAGCTCGTGCACCTGACGGAGATGGCGCAACTGCCGAACGTCACACTGCAAGTGGTGCCGCTGGGTGTTGGCGCTACGGCTGGGGCCTGTGGGGCGTTCGTGATGTATGGCTTCTCCGACTCACCCACTCCCGGGGCAGTGTTTCTGGAGACTTTGACAAGTAGCCACTACCTGGAGGAGCAGGGCGAACTGGATGGCTATGGACTGGTCTTCGAGTACTTGCGATCGGCGGCTCTGAACCCCAAGGAGTCGCTGGATATGATCGCGGCCATCGCGGCGGAGACGTGACGAGACTGAACAAGAGGGTGAGCGCATGACCGTGTCGGAGATCGCCGCTCGGGGTTGGTACAAGAGCAGCTACAGCGCCCAGGCGAATGAGTGTGTGGAGATTCGGCAGGTGGCGCCGGGTGGCGTGGCCGTCCGCGACTCGAAGGACCAGGCAGGGCCGGTTCTCGCCTTTCCGGTGGATGCGTGGGGCTCGTTCCTAGCGGGCCTCAAGGGCGGGGATTTTCCGACCGGCTGAGACAACCGAGATGCCCCGCACGAGCCTTGGCTGTGCGGGGCATCCGTTGCTTCTACATGAAGTTGTCGTACCAGAAGAACAGGGCCCTCAGCACTGCGCCGGGGGCGCCGGCGCCGAAGGTGATCACCAGGGCTTGCGCTATCGCCACATCGGTGGGGTCTATGCCCTGTGACCACGTCAACCTCGCGTGGCGGCCGGGGATGGTGGCGCCAGGCGCGTAAGCGCGCAGGGGGCTGCTGGCCCGAGCGATGACCGTGCCGTTGCGTCGTACCTCTGCTCGGCGGAGGCTGGTGGGGCGCAGTTCGTACGTTCTGTCGCCGACTACCGCTGTCCGGGCGCGGCTTCGGTTCCGGGTGGTGGGGACGGGCCTTCCACCGAAGTTGATGCTGCCGTGCTGTCGATCAGGCACCGTGGTCACGGGCGGGATGCCTGGTCCATGAATGCGCGCGACGACGGACGGCCACGGGTCGTAGTCGATCTGCACCGGGCCGAAAGGACTGTTCACTGATATTCCCCCGTAGATACAGCGGAGCTGCCGTAGGCCAACGCCTACGGCAGCTCCGCTACTAGCTGACTTAGAAGTCGTCGTCGAAGGAGACCGAACCCTCAACAGCGACCTGGTACGCCGACACCCGGCGCTCGAAGAAGTTCGTCAGCTCCTGGACGTTCTGCAGCTCCATGAAGCCGAACGGGTTGCTGGACCCGTACCGGATCGGCATGCCGAGGCGCGCGAGACGCTGGTCGGCAACAGCCTGGAGGTACTCCCGCATCGACGCGGTGTTCATGCCGGGCAGACCCTCACCGCACAGGTCCTGGGCGAACTGGAGCTCGGCCTCGACGGCCTCCTCCAGCATCTCCGTGACCTGCTTGGCCATCTCCTCGTCGAAGAGGTCGGGCTCCTCCTCGCGCACGGTGTCCACCACCGAGAACGCGAAGTCCATGTGCATGGACTCGTCGCGGAACACCCAGTTCGTACCGGTCGCGAGACCGTGCAGCAGACCCCGGCTCCGGAACCAGTACACGTACGCGAACGCGCCGTAGAAGAACAGCCCCTCCACACACGCCGCGAAGCAGATCAGGTTCAGCAGGAACGCCCGCCGGTCCTCCTTGCTCTGCAGCGAGTCGATGTGGTCGACCGCGTTCATGTACTTGAAGCAGAACTGCGCCTTCTGGTGGATCGACGGAATGTTCTCCACCGCCGCGAAGGCCGCGTTGCGGTCCTCCGGGTCCGGAAGGTACGTGTCGAGCAGCGTCAGATAGAACTGAACGTGCACGGCCTCCTCGAACAGCTGACGCGACAGGTACAGCCGCGCCTCCGGGGAGTTGATGTGCTTGTACAGGCTCAGCACCACGTTGTTCGCCACGATCGAGTCACCCGTGGCGAAGAACGCCACGAGCCGCCCGATCATGTGCCGCTCGCCCTCGCTGAGCTTCGCCAGGTCGGCCACGTCCGAGTGGAGGTCGACCTCCTCCACCGTCCAGGTGTTCTTGATCGCGTCCCGGTACCGGTCGTAGAACGACGGGTACCGCATCGGGCGCAGCGTCAGCTCGAAGCCGGGGTCGAGCAGCATCTTCTCGCGGTCGTCGGGCTGGGACATCACTGGCACGCCTCGCAGGACTCGGGGTTCTCCAGGGAGCAGGCGATGGCGTCCTGCTCGGCCTGGGACATGGTGGGGGTGTTCACCGGAACCGGCGCGGGCGCAGCCGTACGCGCGGCGCCGGAGGCGGCCTGGGCGATGCGGGTGGCCGGGCGGGAGCGCAGGTAGTAGGTGGTCTTGAGACCCACCTTCCACGCGTAGGCGTACATCGAGCTGAGCTTGCCGATGGTGGGCGCCGCCATGAAGAGGTTCAGCGACTGGCTCTGGTCGAGGTACGGCATGCGGGCCGCGGCCAGGTCGATCAGGGCGCGCTGCGGCAGCTCCCACGCGGTGCGGTACAGCGAGCGCACCTCGGCGGGCAGCCAGCTGAGCTCCTGCACCGAGCCGTTGGCGTCGCGCAGGGAGTCGCGGGTCTGCTGGTCCCAGACGCCGAGGTCCTTGAGCTCGCGCACCAGGTACGGGTTGACCTGGAGGAACTCGCCGCTGAGCGTCTCGCGCTTGAACAGGTTGGACACCTGCGGCTCGATGCACTCGTACACGCCGGCGATGGAGGCGATGGTCGCGGTCGGGGCGATGGCGAGCAGCAGCGAGTTGCGCAGCCCGGTCTCGGCGATCCGCGCCCGCAGCGCGTCCCAGCGCTCGCCCCACTGCGGCGACACGTCGAAGTGGTCGATGTGCAGCTCGCCGCGGGCGGCGCGGGTCTCGCCGTACGCCTCGTGGCGGCCGAGCTGCTCGGCCAGGTCGGCGGAGCGCTCGTACGCGGTGAGCATGATGCGCTCGGCGATGAGGGTGGACAGCTTCGCGGCCTCGGCCGAGTCGAAGTCGATCCGCAGCTTGAAGAAGACGTCCTGGAGGCCCATCACGCCCAGGCCCACGGGCCGCCAGCGGGAGTTGGACGTCCCGGCCTCGGTCGTCGGGTAGAAGTTGATGTCCACCACGCGGTCGAGGAACGTCACGGCCGTACGGACGGTGGCGTCGAGGCGCTCCCAGTCCATCGCGCCGAGCAGGTCGTCGACGGAGGCCCCGACGGCCACGTGCGCACCGAGGTTGACCGACCCCAGGTTGCAGACGGCGGTCTCGGAGTCGTCGGTGACCTCGAGGATCTCGGTGCACAGGTTGGAGGAGTGCACCGTGCGGCCCGGCAGGGCGGTCTGGTTGGCGGCGCGGTTGGAGGCGTCCTTGAAGGTCATCCAGCCGTTGCCGGTCTGCGCCAGGGTGCGCATCATGCGGGCGTACAGGGTCTGCGCGGGGATGGTGCGCACGGCCTTGCCGGCCAGCTCGGCCTTGCGGTACGCCTCGTCGAAGTCGGCGCCCCACAGGTCGACGAGCTCGGGGACGTCGGCCGGGGAGAACAGCGACCAGTCCGCGTTGGCGTTGACGCGGCGCATGAACTCGTCCGGGATCCAGTGCGCCAGGTTGAGGTTGTGGGTGCGGCGGGCTTCCTCGCCGGTGTTGTCGCGGAGCTCCAGGAACTCCTCGATGTCGGCGTGCCAGGTCTCCAGGTAGACGCAGGCCGCGCCCTTGCGCCGGCCGCCCTGGTTGACGGCGGCGACGGAGGAGTCGAGGGTGCGCAGGAACGGCACGATGCCGTTGGACTTGCCGTTGGTGCCGCGGATGAGGCTGCCGCGCGAGCGGATGCGCGAGTAGGACAGGCCGATGCCGCCGGCGTGCTTGGACAGGCGGGCGATCTGCGCGTAGCGGCTGTAGATCGAGTCGAGGTTGTCCAGCGGGGAGTCCAGCAGGTAGCAGCTGGACATCTGCGGGTGCCGGGTGCCGGAGTTGAAGAGCGTCGGCGAGGAGGTCAGGTACTCCAGGCGGCTCATCAGGCGGTACAGCTCGGCGACCTCGGCCACGGACTGCTCGTCGTCGCCGACCGCCAGGCCGGAGGCGACGCGGAGCAGGAAGTGCTGCGGGGTCTCGACGACCTTGCGGGTGATCGGGTGGCGCAGCAGGTACCGGGACTGGACGGTGCGCAGGCCGAAGTACTCGAAGCGGTCGTCGCCCTCGGTGTCGATCAGGGCGTCGAGCGCGGCGGCGTGCTTGGCGACGAACGCGGCGGTGGTGTCGCCGATCAGGCCCTCGGCGTGGCCGACGGCGATGGAGGCGGAGAAGGTGGTCGAGCCCTGGCTGTTCGCCTCGTCGACGATCTCCAGGGCGAGCAGTCGGGCGGCCAGCTTCGAGTACTGGGGGTCCTCGGCGATCATCGACGCGGCGGCGTCCACGGCCAGCCCGCGCAGCTCGGCGAAGTCCGAGCCGGCGTGGCGGCCGCGCAGCGCGGCGGCGGCGACATGGCCCGGGTCCACCTCGGGGAGATCGACGCTGCGGTCGGTCAGCAGCCGCAGGAGCGCACCGCCCGGGTCGGAGACCGTCGGGTCGGTGAAGGCGGTGCCGGTGCCCTGGGCGGGCAGGGTGGCTGAGGCAGCGGTGGTCAAGGCGCTCTCTCCTGGCGGCGATCGGCGGCGTGATCGGACGGGCGCCGGACCGTTCGGGGCAGGGGAGCTCGGCGCGAACGCGAGGAACGCGTACGCGCGACGGTGACTCCCCGGCCCGCCCGCGAGGCCCGGAGGGGGTGTGCTGGTGCTGGCGCGGCCTCTGCGGGAGGGCCGTGGGCACGCCGTCGGCAGGTACTCGGACTTACGGGCAGGGCTCTTCGAGCCGCCCGTTCACCGCTGCGGGGCAGTCCCGGACTTCCACCGGGTTCCCCTGCTTCGACAGCAGGAGTGAGCATACATCTAGTGCCAGTAATCCAATGCAGCACCACATGTAGTGTCGCCGGAGTGTTGCGCGGCGAAGTTGTTCGACTACGTGTGCGATAAGCTGATCAAGCCGGGGGGTGCCATTCCTGGCCCGGACGGGCCGCGCAGGGTCGCATACGCACCTGTGCGGAGGCCCCTGCGGAGACCCCTGGATTCTCCAGGCAGCGCCCCGTGTCCTGGTTCGCGAGCTGGCCCGTTCGGGTGACCCCCCAGCGCTGCCCGTAGCCCGCCGAACAGCCGGTGAGGACGGGCGCGCCGAGGTTGGAGTCCTCCACGCAGCGCCCGCTCTGTTCGATCGTCCCGGTGTCCCCCATCGTCCAGGTCTGCGCGGGGGAGCCGTCGCAGGTGCCGGCCCCGACCGCGGCCGGATCGCCGCTCACGCGGCTGTCGAGGCAGAGTCCGGGCAGGGCCGAGGTGATCGCCCCGCTGGGCGCTCCGGCGGCCGCCTGGAACGAGAACGAGTCGCCGGCGAGCCCGGCGCCGCCCTCCCAGATCTCGAACCCGGCCTGGACGGCGCACAGGTACGAGCCGGCCGGGACGTAGCCGCGCTGGACGGCGTCGCGGGTGAAGGCCCGCAGGTCGAGGTCGGTCACGGAGGTGGTGCTGGTGGCGGCCTCGTAGGTGATCAGGGTGTGGCTGCTCTTCTTGGGCGCCTGGAAGACGCGGTAGGAGGCGCCGCCGGCCTTCAGCTCCCCGGCCGCGTCGCCGAAGGGCGATTTGCCGTTGCCCCGCAGCCAGATCATCAGCTCGGCGCTCTCGGTGAAGGAGCAGCTGGTGCGGCTGCTGCTGTACCAGAGGTCGTACGAGACGTTGTAGACGCCCGAGTCGACCTGGGTGGTGTGCCAGCTGCTGGTGGCGTACCGCAGGTTGCCGACGGGGATGGGCAGCGGGCCCGCGCCGCCCTGGAGCGGGGTGCTGACGTACGGGTAGGCACCGGGTCCGCGGTCGGGGTCGGTCAGGCTCTCCGGGCCGACGCCGCTGCGGGTGACCCGGAAGCCGGTGGCGCCGTCGGTGCTGCCGATGCACAGGCCCCCGGTGGAGTTCCACTCGTTGGGGTTGAGCAGGTAGCGGCCGGAGTCGACGGCCTGCGAGGGGTAGCGGTTCTCCCCGGTGGAGCAGATCTCCCCGGCGGTGGCGGCCGGCAGCGGTGTGACGGCCCTGGTGGGCGTGGCGGCGGCCGCCGGGGTGCCGGGGCCGGCCTGCGGGCGGTCGCGGGGCAGGAGGACGGCGCACAGGATCAGTGCGACCACGGCGGAGGGCGCGAGCCACCACCACGAGCGCCGGTCCGCGCGCCCGGGGCCGGGCGTGGCGGAGATGGGCGTGGCGGGGTCGGCCATGGGGTTCTCGCCTCGCTGCTGCGGTGTGTCCGGCCGGTACGCGGGCCGGGTGGGGGGCGCGTTCACCCGTCGGAGGTGGGGGTCTTGGGCCGGGTCGCGGTGGGCGTCGGCTTCCTCGCGGGAGGCTTCGTGGTCGGCGCGGGCGTGGCCGGGGGATCGGTCGTCGGTGCCGGGGCCGGTGGGGGCGGCGGCGGGACGCTCAGCGTGGGCTCGGAGTGGACCGTCCAGGAGGTGTTGTACCGGGGCGCGGAGACGCCGTTGGCGAACGCCTCGGAGGCGGCGGGGGAGACCGAGACCCGCCAGTCGACCTCCTTGCGCGACTCGTACCAGATCACGCCGATGATGTCGGGGTGCTGGGACAGCTGCGAGAACATCTCGGTGATCCACTGCGCCTTGAGGCCCGAGGTGTCGGTGGCCCCGGTCTCGGTGATCACCACGGGCTTCTGGCTGAAGCCACGCAGCTGCGCGATGGTCGGTCCGAAGATCTGGTCGAACGACTTGTACTTCTCGACGCCGGTGGTGCCGTAGTAGCCGGACAGGCCGAGCCAGTCGACGTAGTCGTCACCGGGGTAGAGCGTGCCCAGGGTGGTGGCGTTCTCGTAGTCGACGTTGGGGCTCCACACCCAGGCGACCCTGGTCGCGCCCGCCTGCTTGAAGAGGTCGTGCACGTGTCTCCACGCCTGGACGTACTGGCCCTTCTGGTTCCCGTTGGCCTGCTCGCACCACGGGTACCAGTAGCCGTTCATCTCGTGGGCGAAGCGCAGTGCGACGGGGTAGCCGAGGTCCTTGATGCCCTGGGCCCAGGCCTTGATGTAGTCGTCGAAGCTGCCGTCGAGGATGTGCGCGAGGGAGTACTCGGGCTGCAGGCCGCGCAGCTTGTCCTCCTTCGCCTCCTTGCGGTAGTCCCAGGGCTCCCAGGCGACCATCGGCATGATGCCGCGTTCGGCGACGGTGTCGAAGACCCGGCGGTCGAACTTCCGGTCCCACCAGCCGACCGAGAACTCCAGCACGTTCGGCTGGTGCTTGACGGCCGTGGCGAACTCGTCGAGCGGGCCGAGGTCGTACGGGCCGGCCTTGGTCATGATGCCGGTGAACGCGGTGCCCGCGGCCGGGAAGCGCGGCGCCGGGGGCGGCCCGGGGGTCGCCGTCGCGGAGGGCGTCGCGGCGGGGGTGCCGGGAGCCGGGGTCGGCGTGGGCGGCGGCAGGGCCAGGGCGGCGGTCAGCCAGCTCGGCTTCGCGGTGGGGGCGCTGCCGGCGAAGGCGTACGGGTCCTGGTCGTGGTTGCGGGAGAGCCGGGGCGCGAGCACGAAGGTGTACCCGACCATCAGGGCCAGGGCGAGCAGGGCGGCGATCCGGGGGGCGGTGATCCGCAGCATCAGCGGGCCCCCCGTTCACGTCGTCCGCCGGCCCGGGCGGGCTCGCGAGGTTCCTCGAACGCGTCCTCTTCCGCCGGCCGGGCCGGTTCGGCCGCCGTACGCGGCCCCCGCTGGACGGGTACGGGTACGGGTACGGGCGCGGGCTCGGGCTCGGGCTCGGCCGCCCGCTCCGCCTCGGCCCGGGCCTCGGCGGCCCGCTGGGCCCGGCGCTCGCGGCGCGCGCCGACGAAGGAGATCACCGGCGGCGCGACGCCCGTGAACAGGCTGATCCCGGCCCAGAAGCGCAGGATCCAGATGTCGTGGTGGAGCGTGAAGCTCGCCCCGAGCAGCCCGCCCGCGACGGCCGCCCACAACAGGTGCAGCCGGAACGTGGACAGGGACTCGGCGCTGCGCAGGTCCCCCTTGGCGGTGACGGCGTAGGCGAGCGGGCGGCGCAGCAGCGCCGCGATGGCGGCGGCGACGTACACCGGCCCGGCGAACAGGGCGAGCCCCATCCCCGCCACGCCGATCTCGCGCCGCTCGTGCGCGGCCAGGTTGAAGCGGCGCAGCCAGAGCCACAGCACGAACCAGCTGCCCATGCTGGCGCCCCACAGGGCCATCCAGTGGGTGCTGTTGAGGTGGATGGAGGTGACGCCGAGGGCGAGGTAGACGGAGGTGGCGAGGCTGCCGAGGAGGGTGCTGATCGCCACGCTCGGGTAGTAGAACTGGACGAGCCCGTAGAGCACGCGCTGGCGCAGCCGCAGTCTGGGGCCCGAGCGCAGCCGGCTCCGGGTGAGGATCTCCCAGATGCCGTACGCCCAGCGCTTCTGCTGGTTGAAGTAGTCGGTCCAGGAGGTGGGGCCCTCGCCGACGGCCAGGACGTCGGGCGTGTAGACGCCCTTCCAGCGGTGCCCGGTGGCGGGGTTGGCGGTGGCCTGGACCCGCATGCTGGTGAGGTGGTCCTCGATGATCGAGTCCTGGTAGCCGCCGATCTGGCGCCAGGCGGTGGGCCGGTACAGGTGGTTGGTGCCGATCAGCAGCGGCGCGTCCATGCCGTTGCCGCCGCGCTCGACCAGGCCGGAGAAGAGGTACTGCTGCACGGAGGCGCCGTGGGCGACCCAGTTGTCGTACATGTTGCCGTACACCTGGGGGGCGACGACGAAGGCGACGTCGGGGTCGCGGAAGTAGCCGAGGGTGCGCTGCAGGAAGCAGGGCAACGGGACGTGGTCCGGGTCCATCTGGGCCACCACGTCGTAGCCGTGCTCGTGCTCGGCGCGCCAGGAGTTGTGGTTGCCGGACTTGGTCCGGGCGCGGAACTCGCCCTCGGCCTGGTTGTACTCGGGGCGTCCCTTGCGGCTGAAGTGGTGGACGCCGAGGCGGGCGGCCATCTTCTTGACGCGGTCGTCGTCGCCCTCGTCGAGGATCCAGACGTCGACCCGGCCGTCGTACTCGATCCGCAGCATCGCGGCGAGGGTGCGCTCGACGATCTCGATCGGCTCCTTGGAGGGCACGATCGTGGTGAGCACCGCGACCCGCAGACCGGAGGGCGCGGTGACCGGCACCGGGTCCTTGGCGCGGAACGCGAAGACCCAGACGGCGAGGTTCTGAACCAAACGGATGGCTTCGACCGTGATAACAGCACAGAAGCAGATTCGCGCGAGGTTGATCCGCCAGTCCGGGGACCAGCCCACGCCGGTACCGGGGATGTGCTCGGGAAGGAGCAGCCAGCCGACGAAGGCGAGGCCCGCGAGGGCGTTGACGGCCACCAGGAGGGTGGTCGTGAACGTGACGCCGCGCGAGGAGACGGAGCGGTAGCGGACGGCGGCGCCGTCCTCGCCCGGGGTCAGTGGCCCGGCGGTCTCCGCGCAGGCGATGTAGGCGCGTTGGGCCGAAGCGTTGCGTAACTCCCGCCGGACGATGCGCCGTTCGTGCCGGGCACGCGGAAGGACGCGTCCGTGGCGTCCGCGCCCCCGCTTGCCCCGGTCCGTCGTGTGCTCGTTGGTGGAATCCACCAGGTAAACCCCCGTACCACCGCCTCGACGGGCGGTGGGCCTGCGCTCATAGGTTTGGCTGATGTTCAGTCAAGCTGTCTTTGCACGCGGCCTAGCATACGGGTCGTGGTCGAGCGATCACGGGCCGGACCCCGGTTCCGGTGGAACCGGGGCGTCCCGGCAGGTGAGGCGCGGTGCGCGTCGCCCGGACAGGGCCCAGACCCGTCAGGGAGTGATCTTGACGGTGTTGGCGATCTGGTCCATCAGGGCCAGCGGCGGCGCCTCGGCCGCCTGGTCCAGGCAGATCTGCAGCACCGGCACGGTCGTGGCCCCGGGGGACGGGGTGACCTCCAGGACGCCGCAGTAGCTGTCCGGCGCGGAGGAGTTGCTGGACATCGGGACGTGCCAGAGCGCGAGGTAGCCGTCCAGGCCCTGGATCTTGACGGGCGACTGCTTCACCGGCTCCGGCGGCGTCGGCGAGTCGGAGCCGTAGCGGGCGTTGTAGAGCAGCTGGCCCATGCCGAGCACCAGCGACTTCGGGTCGGACCAGCCGCCGTTGAGCACCCGGAGGTTCTGGACGACGAGGCCGCGGGTGCAGGCGCCGCTGCCGTGGCCCACGCAGGCGTACGGGTTCACCGCGTAGCGGATCTCGTTCGGGGCCTTGGCGTCGACCTGGACCTGCCACTCCTGGGGCAGCATGAAGTTCATCTTCGAGTCCTGGCCGGTGATCTGGCGCCCGCCCGGGAGCTGCTGACCGCCGGTCAGGGCGGTGCCCATGAAGCCGTTCGGGCTCTTGGGGTCGGCGGCGGGGGCCGAGGGCTTGGCCGGGTCGGCGGCCTTCGTGCCGGGGCCGGAGCCCTTGTGACCCACCAGGTAGCCGCCCGTGGCCATGACGGCCGACAGCACCACGGCGCCGACCGCCAGCAGCACGCGCTTCTTGCCGCGGTTCGGCTCGACGGTCTCGAACACCACCGAGGTGGGGACGGGCTTGACGGGCGGCAGGCCGGGCGAGGGCGAGGCGACGGGCTCGGGCCGGGGCTGGGACTGGGGCGAGGCGGCGGCCTGGAACGGCACGGAGGGCATCGTCGCCGTGGGCGGAACCGGTGCCGGAGCCGGGGGCGGACCTGGCATCGGGGCCTGCTGCCGCGGCGGCGCCGTCTGCGTGGTCGCCGTCGGTGAGACGGCGTCCGCCGCGGCGTGGCCGGGGAAGGGGCTCACCGGCGCAGCGCCGCTCGCCGGTTTGGCCTGAACCTTGTCGGTCCAGGTCGAACCGTCCCACCAACGCACCGTGTTGGGCTGCCCCGATGGATCGTCGTACCAGCCGCTAGGAACACTCCCCGTCGTCATGCGGCGGATATTAGCAGTGCGTCGATGGGATGGTCATTTCAAGTCACCGCAGAGGTGCGCGGACTGACCGTGCCTCAGAACGCCATGGTGTAGACCATGAGGTTCATGCCCGGGATCGGTGCCCAGTCGCGCTCGGGGGTGCGCAGGAAGCCGATGCGCTCGTAGACGCGGTGGGCGGTGGTCATGGTGGGCTGGGTGGAGAAGGCCATGCCGACCAGGCCGAGTTCGCGGCTGCGGGCGATGCCCGCGCGTACGAGGGACTCGCCCACGCCGCGGCCCCGGGCGGCGGCGTCGGTGGCGAGCATCCGGATCTCGCCCTCCTCGGGGGTGGCGATGTCGGCCCACTCGGTGCCGCCGACGGCGAAGGTCACGCAGCCGAGGACCCGCTGGTCGGACACGTCGACGGCGACCAGGAGCTCGGCCTCGCGGGAGCGACGCCCGGCGTCGCCCAGCAGGTCGACGTAGGGGCTGTCGGGCCGGGTGAAGCCGCCGCCGACGAAGGCGTCGACGGTGATCCGGCCGGCGTCGGCGAGGTCCTGGGGGAGGGCGCGGCGGATGAGGATGTCCATCGGGCCAGTGTGCCGGAGTCGGGTGCGGTGCTGGTCAGGGGGGTGGTCCGTACCGGAACGGCGTGGGCGGCGCGGTGGCCGCCGGGGCGGTGGTAGGTGCCGGCGGCCGGGCCGCGGGCGAGGTCGCGGCCGATCAGGGTGCCGAGCAGGCCGAAGCCGCCGACGGCGCCCGCGAGGGCCAGCGCCGAGGCAAGGGTGTCGCTGTCCATGACTCCACTGTGGCCGGGCGGTGCGGGTGCCCACGAGTGGCAGGAACGGCCGATGACCGCGAATTCCTGCCACCGGGGCCCTTCCCCCGCCCACCGGCTGCCGGGCATCCTGGGCGGCATGCTGAAGAACGTCGTCGCGGTGGTGCTGGAGGAGGTCCACCCCTTCGAACTGGGCGTGGCCTGCGAGGTGTTCGGCCTGGACCGCACCGCCGAGGGACTGCCGGGGTACGAGTTCGCGATCGCGGGCGAGCGCCCGGGCCCGCACGCCACCCACGCCGGGTTCACCCTCGACGTGCCGCACGGGCCCGAGCGCCTGGCCGGCGCCGACCTCGCCCTGGTGACGGCCTCCGGGGTGCGCGAGACGTACCCGGAGCCGCTGCTGGAGGCCCTGCGCCAGGTGGTGGCCGACGGCGGCCGGGTGCTGTCCATCTGCAGCGGCGCCTTCGTGCTCGGCGCCGCCGGACTGCTGGACGGGCGCCGCTCGGCCACCCACTGGCGCTACAGCCGGCAGCTGGCCGCGCGGTTCCCGGCCACCACCGTCGAGCCCGACGTGCTGTACGTGGACGACGACCCGGTGCTCACCTCGGCCGGTACGGCCGCCGGCATCGACGCCTGTCTGCACCTGGTGCGCAAGGTGCAGGGCGCCGAGGTGGCCCGGGAGATCGCCCGCCGGATGGTGGTGGCGCCGCACCGGGAGGGCGGACAGGCCCAGTTCGTCAACCGCCCGCTGCCGGAGCGCGACGGCGTCTCGCTGGCCCCGCTGCTCGACTGGATGCGCCACCACCTGGCCGAGGAGGCCACCGTCGAGCAGCTGGCCGCCCGGGCGCACCTGTCCCCGCGCACCTTCGCCCGGCGCTTCCAGCAGGAGACGGGCACGACCCCGCACCGCTGGCTGGTCGGACAGCGGGTGCTGCTGGCGCAGCGGCTGCTGGAGTCCACCGCCGAGTCGGTGGACGCGATCGCCGCCCGCTGCGGCTTCGGCAACGCGGCGGCGCTGCGGCACCACTTCGGGCGCCGGCTGGGCACGACACCGGTGGCCTACCGGCGGGTTTTCGGTGAAGGCTGAGGCGGGGGCTGAGGTGGAGGCTGAGGCAAGGGCGGAGGCGAGGGCCGGCCCGAGCGGCGGTCAGTCCGCGTCGAGGTGCCCGAGGCCGTTCCACTGCTCGGCCCGCAGCCGCCCGTCCTGGGCGCGCCACAGGCTGGTGGAGCAGTTGTGCACCGGCCCGAGCCCGACGAGCTGCTCCTCGCTGAGCCGGTCGAGCACGTAGCGCAGCATCAGCACGGTGCAGTCGTGCGCCACGAGCAGGACGGGCCGCCCGGCCTCCTCCTCGCCGAGGTCCCGCAGCAGGCTGCGCACCCGCAGCGCGACGTCGGCCCAGGACTCGCCGCCCGGCGGGCGGTAGTACAGCTCGCCCATCTTGCGGCGGCGGGCCGCCTCCTCCGGGTGCCTGGCCTCGATGGCGGCCTTGGGCAGCATCTCCAGGATGCCGAGCTCACGGTCGCGCAGCCGCTCGTCGTAGCGGACGGCGAGGGTGACGGGTACGGCGCCGAGGCCCGCGGCCTGGGCGAGCGCGATGCGGGTGGTCTCGGCGGTGCGCACGTACGGCGAGCACCAGACGCTGCGCGGGCGGTCGGCGGCGGGCAGGCCCGCCCACCAGCGGCCGAGGTCCTGGGCCTGCTGCCGGCCGTGCAGGGAGAGCGGGATGTCGGCGTCGCGGCAGCTGATCGGGACGCTGAGGGCGCCGGAGGCCTCGGCGAGCTGGAACTCGACGTTCGCGGTGGACTCGCCGTGCCGGGTGGCGATGAGCAGGGACGGCAGCGGCCGGACGGCGGCGTGCCGGTGGGCGTTCAGGTGGTGGTGGCCGTTCGTGTGCTGGCCGTTCTGGTGCTGCGTGGGCTGGAGTTGCGTGGGCTGGTGCTGCGTGGGCTGGTGCTGGCCGTTGAGGGTGGTGCCGAGTTCTGCCATGGCCGCGAGCTCCCCGTGGGTCGATCAGGTCCCGGCCGTTCGCCGGTCCGGTGAGGTGGTGCCCGGCGTGCACGTCGGTTCATACATATGATCGCGCCGCCTTTTCCAGTGTTCACGGAGAAGGCGGCGCGACCACAGGGCGCGTGAGGCGTGAATCAGTGCGCCGCTACGGGCTCCGGCGCGCTCTTCGGCTCGTCCCCGCCGCCCTCGGCGCCGTAGTCGGCGGGCGAGGTCTCGTCCGGTCCGACCGGCGCCTTCGCGGCCCGCAGCACCAGGGTGAGCACCACCGCGACGAGCAGGTTGAGCACGAAGGCCGTCAGCCCGATGTAGCCGAGCTCGCCGATCCCGGGGATCTCGGCCGAGTTGCCGCCGAAGTGCTTGGTGGCCTTGCTGGGGATGTCGTACGCCTTCCAGGTGCCGTAGACCATGCCGGCCGCCCACCCGGCGAACAGCGCCCAGTGGTGGAACCAGCGGGTGAACAGGCCGCCGACGATCGCCACGAAGGTCTGCAGGATCCACAGGCCGCCCAGCAGCTGGAGGTTGATCGCGGCCTGCTTGTCCATGCCGAGGACGAAGATCAGCGCGCCGACCTTCACCAGCAGCGAG
Organism: Kitasatospora sp. NPDC051170; assembly: GCF_044455705.1. Classification (NCBI taxonomy): domain Bacteria; kingdom Bacillati; phylum Actinomycetota; class Actinomycetes; order Kitasatosporales; family Streptomycetaceae; genus Kitasatospora; species Kitasatospora sp. NPDC051170. The sequence goes on from NZ_JBITFA010000002.1 coordinate 648,861, forward strand.
ACCAGCTTGGCGACCCGGGTCTCGTCGGCGGGGGTGGCGGTGGGCCTGAACCACTCCTTGTAGATGTTGCGGGTGAACAGGTTGGCCGCCGCGATGGACATGATGGCGGCCGGCACCAGCGCGCCGATCCCGATCGCGGCGAAGGCCACGCCGGTGAACCAGTCCGGGAACATGCTCGCGAACAGCTGCGGCACCGAGAGCTGGGGGTTGTAGCCCTTCTCCTTGGTGCCGACGCCGGCCGCGATGGCCATGAAGCCCAGCAGCGCCAGCAGGCCCAGCATCAGCGAGTACGCGGGCATGATCGCCATGTTGCGGCGCACGGTGTTGCGGGACTTGGAGGCCAGCACGCCCGTGACCGAGTGCGGGTACATGAACAGCGCCATCGCCGAGCCGAGGCCGAGCGTGGCGTACACCCACTGCTTGTCCTCGGGGACGGTCATCGAGCCGGTCTTGGTCTGCTTGAAGTGCTCCGCGACCGAGTCGAAGATGTGGCCGTAGCCGCCGAGCCGGATCGGGATGTAGATCACCGCGACGATGATCACGATGTAGACCAGCGCGTCCTTGACGAAGGCGATCAGCGCCGGGGCGCGCAGCCCGGAGGAGTAGGTGTAGGCGGCCAGCACGCCGAAGGCGATGAACAGCGGCAGGTCCTTGGCGAACCAGCCGGCGTTCGCCCCGCCGCCGAGGCCCAGCACGTCCAGCACCGCCTGGATGCCGACGAGCTGCAGGGCGATGTACGGCATGGTGGCGAGGATGCCGGTGAGGGCGACCACCAGGGACAGCGGCCGCGAGCCGTAGCGCCCGCGCACGAAGTCGGCCGGGGTGACGTAGCCGTGCACCCGGGAGACCGACCAGAGCCGGGGGAGGAAGAGGAACACCAGCGGGTAGGCGATGATCGTGTACGGCACCGCGAAGAAGCCCGCCGCGCCCGTCGCGTACACCGCCGCGGGGACGGCGATGAAGGTGTACGCGGTGTAGAGGTCGCCGCCGAGCAGGAACCAGGTCACCCAGGTGCCGAAGCTGCGCCCGCCCAGCCCCCACTCGCTCAGGTGGGCCGCGTTGTCCGCGCGGCGCCAGCGGGAGGCGAGGAAGCCCATCACGGTGACCAGGGCGAAGAAGAGGACGAAGACCACGAGGGCCGGAACGTTGACGTCCTTCATCGGGCACCCCCGGTCCGGGCCGCCTTGCGGGCCTTCTCGTCACGGTTGATCAGCAGGTAGGCGGCGACGGTGAAGACCGCCGACACCGGCACCCAGAGCAGCTGGTACCAGTAGAAGAAGGGGACACCGGACACCGCCGGGTCGGTCTTGTCGTACGAGGACACCCAGAGCATCGCGACGATGGGCACGAGCAGGGCGAGCCCGGCGAGCACCCGTTCGGGCGTCACCGCCGGGACGGTGGGCCCGGTCGACTGGGGCATGACATCTTCGAGTGGATCGGGTTCTGACGGCATCTCGGCTCCGCTCCGGAGGGCTTCTTACCCGTCGATGCCGCAGCCCCCGGGATACCGCACGCCCCCGCGAGCCCGCCGAGCGGCACCAGAGGTGATCGACGGTCGGTACGGCTGCGAAATGTAGAGCATGGCGTGACCCGTGTCACCGGGAACGGCGGAACTTCCCACCGGTCGGACCGGCCGCGCGCCCGCGTGCGCCGGTCCGCGGCCGGTCCCCTCCTGCTACTCCGGGCGCTTGAGGCGGGTGATGAACTTGTAGCGGTCGCCGCGGTAGATGGAGCGGACCCACTCGACCGGGTCGCCGTCCGCGTCGAAGGAGTGCCGGGAGAGCTGGAGCATCGGCAGGCCCAGGTCGGAGCCGAGCAGCCCGGCCTCGCGCGGGTTGGCCAGGGTGGTCTCGATGGTCTCCTCCGCCTCGGCGACGGTGACCCCGTAGACCTCGCGCAGCGCGGTGTAGAGGGAGTTGTGCTTGGCCAGGTTCTTGCGCAGCGCGGGGAAGCGCTTGGCGGACAGGTGGGCGACCTCGATGGCCATCGGGTCGCCGTTGGCCAGGCGCAGGCGCTCGATGCGCAGCACGCGCCCGCCGGGCTTGATGTCCAGCAGCGGGGCGAGCCGGTCGTCGGCGGTGATGTAGCCGATCTCGATCAGCCGGGAGGCGGGCTCCAGGCCCTGGGCGCGCATGTCCTCCGTGTAGGAGGTGAGCTGCAGCGCCTGGGCGACCTTGGGCTTGGCGACGAAGGTGCCCTTGCCCTGGATGCGCTCCAGCCGGCCTTCGACCACCAGCTCCTGGAGGGCCTGGCGCACGGTGGTGCGGGAGGTGTCGAACTGCGCGGCGAGCGCCCTCTCCGGCGGTACGGGCGTGCCGGCGGGCTGGGTCTCGGTGAGCTGGAGCAGGTGGCGCTTGAGGCCGTAGTACTTGGGGACGCGTGCGGTCGGGTCGGTGCCGGCCTGCGTGGCCAGGTTTCTCACCTCGGGGTCGTTGACCTGGGCGCTGGTTCCCCCGTCGCTGCTCATCCGGCCTGTTCTCCCGCTTCTCGCGGGGCCTTTTACGGCCCCGCCACATCGTTAACGGACCACATCGTTGCATGTATGGCTACGGAACGAATACCTCATCACGCGATGAACGATGTGCGGTGTCGGCTTGATAACGGGTGGTCGAGATCGGTCCAACGGCCGTTGACAGGCCCATTGGTCTAGGCCAAGCTCCAGGCATCTGGTCTACACCACTAGGCCGGTTCCGATGAATCCCCCCACCCGTTCGAAGGGGTCCGCGGCACCTTTCCTCCCGCTTTGCGTGGGTCTGCCGCTGCCGCCCGACGTGGGGTAACCCAATGGCATCCCTCAGGAGGATGGCGTGAAGCGTCAGCTCATCGCGGCGGTCGGCGTCGCAGCAATGGTCGTCGGCGTGGCGGCTTGTGGCTCGGACAGCAAGAAGTCGGAGGACAAGGGTTCGTCGACCTCCGCTGCCTCCTCGGCCGACAAGTACAAGGGCAAGACGCTCAAGGTGTGGACCATGAGCGGCACGGCCCCCAAGGGCTGGACCGACTCCGTGAAGACCGAGTTCGAGACCGCCTACCCGGGCTCGAAGGTCGAGTTCGCCATCCAGGAGTGGGGCGGCATCGGCGCCAAGGTCACCGCCGCGCTCTCCGAGGGCTCGGTCGACGTCCTGGAGGTCGGCAACACCCAGACCGCCGGTTACGCCGCCTCGGGCGGTCTGCTGGACATCACCAAGGACAAGTCCGCCCTCGGTGGCGACGACTGGGCCGCCAACCAGAACGAGTCCGCCGTCCTGGACGGCAAGCAGTACGCCGCTCCGTGGTACGTCACCAACCGCGTCGTCGCCTACAACAAGGACCTCTGGGCCAAGGCCCAGCTGACCGACGCCCCGAAGACCCTCGACGAGTTCTACGCCGACCTCGACAAGCTCAAGGCGACCCCCGGTGTCGCCGACCCGATCTACATTCCGGGTCAGGAGTGGTACGTCTACTTCGGTCTGCTCACCAGCGAGGGTGGCAAGATCGCCAAGAAGGACGGCGACAAGTGGGTCGGCGGCCTGTCCTCCCCCGAGGCGAAGGCGGCGTTCGAGACCTACAAGACGCTGCAGAGCCACTCGGTCACCGGTCCGAAGGACAAGGACGAGGCCACCCCGCAGCAGAAGGACGTCTTCGGCAAGGGTGACGTCGGCGCCATCATCGGCCTCGGCTGGGAGCTCCCGAAGGAAGAGGTCATCCCGGCCAGCAAGATCGGGTTCTTCCCGCTCCCCGGCAAGACCGCGGACAAGGCCTCCGGCGTGTTCCTCGGTGGCTCGAACCTGGCGATCGCCGCGCAGAGCAAGAACACCGACATGGCCAAGGACTTCCTGAAGATCGCTCTCAACGACAAGAACGAGAGCATGTTCGCCGCGGCCGGCAGCATCCCGAACAAGGCCAAGCTGAACAGCCAGATCAAGGGCGACTTCGCCGTGGCCGCGCAGAAGGCCGCCGCGGTCGGCGCCATCACCCCGAACACCCCGAACTGGGCGAGCGTCGAGGACAACCCGAACCCGGTCAAGGAGTTCCTGACCGCGGCCCTGACGGGTGACTACGCCGCCGCCGCCAAGAAGGCGGACGACGAGATCGCGAAGCGTCTCAACCAGAAGCAGTAAGTGCTGAGCGGCGTCGCTCACCGGCCCCCGGCGGGGGGCCGGTGGGCGGCGCCTGTCCGTCGTGGCCGGTTGTGAGGAAGTGAGAACGATGGCTGTGCATTCGGAGCGGGTGCAGACAGCGTCCCCGGAGGCTGGGGACGAGGTCGTGGCCAAGGAAGTGAGCGGTGCCGGGAACGGCGGGGGCAGGCGCTCCACGCCGAAGGGCACCAGATCCGCGGGCGGCCCGAGCCTGGGCGCCCGCTTCGCGCCGTACGCGCTGCTGCTGCCCGCCACCGTGGCGACCCTCGCCCTGCTGGGCTGGCCGCTGGTGAAGATCTTCCTGGTGTCGTTCCAGAACCTCAACCGGCGCCAGATCGTCATGCACCTCACGGAGTGGGTGGGCTTCGACAACTACTCCGAGCAGCTGAAGGACCCGGAGTTCTGGGCCGTCACCGGGCGCACCGTCGTCTTCACCGGCGTCAACGTGGCGCTGACCATGGTCGCCGGCACCCTGGTGGGCCTGCTGCTCAACATCCTCGGCAAGAAGATGCGCCTGGGGCTGTCGATCGCGCTGGTCCTGGCCTGGGCCATGCCGATCGTCGCCGCCACCACCGTCTACACCTGGCTGTTCGACTCCCAGTACGGCGTCGTCAACTGGATCCTGGACAAGGCCGGCTGGCACTCGATGGCCGGCTACAACTGGATGAGCCAGGAGTACACGACGTTCTTCGTCGTCACCCTGCTGATCGTCTGGCAGTCGATCCCGTTCGTGGCGTTCAACATGTACGCCGCGCTGACGACCATCCCCAAGGAGCTGTACGAGGCCGCCCGCATGGACGGCGCCGGCTCCGGCAAGATCTTCAGCCTGGTGATCTTCCCCAACCTGAAGCCGTTCTTCCTGGCCACGACGTTCCTGGAGATCATCTGGATCTTCAAGAGCTTCACCCAGGTCTACGCCATCAACGCCGGCGGCCCCGACAAGCTCACCCGGACCCTGCCCGTGCACGCCTACCTGGAGGGCACCTCCAGCCAGCACTACGGCGTCGGCGCCACGATCGCCGTGCTCACCATCCTGATGCTGTGCGTGCTGATGGCGTACTACTTCCGCATCCTGATCAAGCAGGAGGACGAGCTGTGAGGCGCTCTCTCTTCGGACGTACCTGGCCGAACGCGATCGCGGCCGTCCTCATCGTCTTCTTCATCTTCCCCGTCTACTGGATGATCGCCACGTCCTTCAAGAAGGACCAGGACATCAGCAGCAAGACGCCGGTGTTCATCCCGTTCAACGGCACCCTGGAGCACTACACCACCGCCACCGGCGTGGAGAAGTTCTGGGAGTACGTCACCAACAGCGTGGTCGTCACCGTCGCCGCGGTGCTGCTGTCGCTGGTGATCGCGACCATGGCCTCCTTCGCCATCGCGCGCATGAGGTTCCGCGGCCGCAAGGCGTTCGTGCTGGTCGTGATGATGGCGCAGATGGCGCCCTGGGAGGTCATGACCATCGCGGTCTACCTCATCTCGCGCGACAACGACATGCTGAACAGCCTGGTCCCGCTGACCCTCTTCTACATGATGATGGTCCTGCCCTTCACCATCTGGACGCTGCGCGGCTTCATCGCCGCCGTGCCCAAGGAGTTGGAGGAGTCGGCCATGGTGGACGGCTGCACCCGCACCCAGGCGTTCGTGAAGGTGATCTTCCCGCTGCTGGCCCCCGGCCTGATGTCGACCTCGCTGTTCGGCTTCATCACGGCGTGGAACGAGTTCCCGCTCGTCCTGACCCTCAACAAGGAGCAGGGCAAGACCCTCCCGCTCTGGCTGTCCTCCTTCAAGACCGCCTTCGGCAACGACTGGGGCGCCACCATGGCGGCCTCGACGATGTTCGCCCTGCCGGTCCTGATCCTGTTCATCTTCCTGCAGCGCAAGGCGGTCGGCGGTCTGACCGACGGCGCCGTGAAGGGCTGAGCCGACGTGAGCATCCTCGTCCCCACCTCCCTGGACAGTGACCAGCTGCACCGGGACGCGCTGACCGTCCTGCAGCCCGGCTTCGTCGGCACCGAGCCGCCGGAGTGGCTGCGCCGCCACCTCGCCGCCGGTCTCGGCTCCGTCGCGCTGTTCGACCGCAACGTGGCCGACCTCGAGCAGCTGTCCGCGCTCACCGCCGCGCTGCGCGCCGAGAACCCCGACCTCCTCATCGCCATCGACGAGGAGAGCGGCGACGTCACCCGGCTGGAGGCCGGCTCCGGCTCCTCCTGGCCCGGCAACCTCGCCCTCGGCGCGATCGACGACCCGGCGCTGACCCGGGACGTCGCCCGCGAGCTGGGCCGGGCGCTGGCCTCCGCCGGCGTCAACTACAACTGGGCGCCCACCGCCGACGTCAACTCCAACCCGCGCAACCCGGTCATCGGCGTCCGCTCCTTCGGCGCCGACCCCGAGCTGTGCGCCCGGCACACCGCCGCCTGGGTGGAGGGCCTGCAGTCGGCCGGCGTGGCCGCCTGCTCCAAGCACTTCCCCGGCCACGGCGACACCGCGGTGGACTCCCACCACGGCCTGCCGGTCATCGACGTCGACCTGGACGTGCTGCGCGCCCGCGACCTGGTGCCCTTCCAGGCCGCCATCGCCGCCGGCACCAAGGCCGTGATGACGGCCCACATCATGATCCCGGCGCTCGACCCGAAGCTGCCGGCCACCCTGAGCCCGACCGTGCTGCGCGACCTGCTGCGCGCCGCCCCGGCCGAGGGCGGCCTCGGCTACCAGGGCCTGATCGTCAGCGACGCGATCGAGATGGGCGCCATCGCCGACACCTTCGGCATGGGCGAGGGCACCGTCCTGGCCCTGGCGGCCGGCGCGGACGCGATCTGCGTCGGCGGCGGGCTGGCCGACGAGGAGACCGTGCTGATGCTGCGCGACGCCATCGTGGCGGCCGTGCGCTCGCGCCGGATCTCCGAGGAGCGGCTGGCCGACGCGGCCGAGCGGGTCCGCTCGCTGGGCAGCTGGGGCCGGATCGCGGCCCAGGGCGACCAGCCGGAGCCGGACCTCGCGGTCGGCCTGCGCGCCGCCCGCCGGGCGCTCAGGGTCGTCCGGGCGCCGGGCCGCGAGGTGCTGCCGGTGACCGAACGCCCGTACGTGGCCTCGTTCTCGGACGAGCCGAACATCGCCGTCGGCGACGTCACCCCGTGGGGCGTGGCCGGCATGCTGGCCGACCGCTTCCCCGGCACCCGCACCCGCGAGGTGTCGGCCGCCGAGGCCGCCCCCGAGCTGCTGGACGCGCTGGTCGAGGAGCTGGTGGCCGGCGCCGAGGGCCGCCGCCTGGTGCTGGTGGTCCGGGACGCGCACCGGCACGCCTGGATGTCCGCCGCGCTGGGCCGCCTGGTGGCGGCCCGGCCGGACGCCGCCGTGGTCGAGATGGGCCTGCCCCAGTCCGAGCCCTCCGGCGCGCTGTACATCGCCACCCACGGCGCCGCCCGGGTCTGCGGGCTGGCGGCCGTGGAGGTCCTCACCGGGCAGCCGGGAGCGATCGGCTGACACCTTTGAAGGCGTCACCCACAGTGATCGGGGGCGCCGCGCGAACGGGCCCGTCATGCGCATGCCGCATGGCGGGCCCGCCGCGTTTCCACCCCGTTGACCTGCGCGATCATCGAATGACCGTGCTCCCTCAAGTGGGCCTTAAATCGGCCTTAAGTTCCACTTAGGGTGACCATGAGGCAACTGATCGCCACCGGGTACAACGGCTCTGCAACGGCCTTGGCAACAAGGGCTGTTGGCCGTTGACACCACACTTGGTCTAGGCCAGAGTCCACTGCAACCGGTTCGAACTTCAACCTCACCGGTGTGGTATCAGCGCTCCCGAAGCACCTCGCTGCCCCGGCCCGGACTCTCCGTGGCGGGCACCATCACGCTCCCGGCGGGCATCACGGCTCTCACAACCCCTCGGAGGATGGCGTGAAGACGCGTCAACTCAAGACGACGTTCGGCATCATGGCGCTGGCGATCGGACTCACCGCCTGCTCCTCGTCCGGCTCGACCTCGGCCGACAAGAGCCCCGCCTCCGACCCCAAGGCCGCCGGCGGCAGCGTCACCGTCTGGCTGATGGACGACGCCCAGAAGAACTGGCCCGACCTGGTCCAGCGCGTCAACGACGAGTTCGCCGCGAAGTACCCCAAGGTCACCCTGCGCCTGGTGTACCAGGGTTGGGCCGACAAGGTCACCAAGCTGGACAAGGCCCTCGCCGACGGCAACGCCCCCGACGTGGTCGAGCTGGGCAACACCGAGACCATGAAGTACGTGCTCTCCGGCGCCCTCGCCCCGGTGGACCGCAGCAGCTTCGACAACTCCGACGCCTGGATCAAGGCGCTCGCCAACACCTGTACGTACCAGGACAAGCTCTGGTGCGTGCCGTACTACGCCGGCGCCCGCGTCGCCATCTACAACTCGGCGGCCTTCCAGCAGGCCACCGGCAGCGGGGAGTTCCCCAAGACGGAGACCGACCTGCTGGCCGCGCTGGACCGCATCGCCGACAAGAACAAGGACAAGTCCTTCTCCCCGCTCTACATGCCGGGCCCGTACTGGTACGCGGCGGCGAGCTACGTGGCCGCGTACGGCGGCAGCATCGCCAAGTTCGACTCCTCCGGCAACTGGCACGGCACGCTGCACGACGCCAAGTCCCAGCAGGGCATCAGCCACTTCGTCGACCTGGTGCGCAAGTACAACAAGGGCGACCTGACGGTCAACGAGCAGAACCAGTACGAGGCGATGGCCCGCGGCCGCGCCGCCTCCTTCTACGGCAACGGCTACGAGGCCGCCAGCGTCGCCGCCCCCGGCACCGGCGACCCGAGCCTCAAGGACGCCGTCAAGCTCGCCACCATGCCCGGCCCGGACGGCAAGCCGCTGCCCACCTTCATCGGCGGCTCCGACCTCGCCGTCACCGCCAAGTCCCAGCAGACGGCGCTGGCCGCCGACTGGGTGCGGATGTTCACCAGCGGCAAGTCGCAGCAGGCGCTGGCCGACAAGGACATCCTGCCGAACAACCTCACCCAGCTGGCCCCGCTCAAGACCAAGCCGTCCACCGCCGCCGCGGCCAACGCCGTGCCGGATGCCTGGTTCACCCCGCTGGCCCCCGGCTGGGGCGCGGTCGAGAAGCAGAAGATCCTGCCCGACATGCTGACCGCGATCCTCAAGGGCAAGTCCGTGGACCAGGCCACCAAGGAGGCCGACGCCGCGATCGACCAGCTCATCAACAAGCAGTCCTGACCGACGAACCCCAGGCTTCCACGGCCCGGTGTGCCCGCGAGCGCGGGCACACCGGGCCGTTTGTTCCTAGGATTGCCGCCAGGAAGGCCCGGAAGAAGACCGGAGGCACCAGCAGATGTCCGACCCCCAGACCGCTCCCGGCCGGATCATGGCGGCGGAGATGGCCGAGCAGCCGGCCGTCCTGCGGCGCATCCTCGACGAGGGTGCCCCGAAGATCCGCGAGATCGCGGCCGAGATCGCCGCCCGCAAGCCCCGATTCGTCCTGCTGACCGCGCGCGGCACCTCGGACAACGCCGCGCTCTACGCCAAGTACCTGATCGAGATCCTGCTCGGCAAGCCGGCCGGTCTGACCTCCATGTCCACCACCACGGCGTACGGGGCCAAGCCCGATCTGACCGACGTGCTGGTGATCACCGTCAGCCAGTCCGGCGGCTCGCCCGACCTGGTGGCCTCCACCAAGGCCGCCCGCGAGGCCGGGGCGATCACCCTCGCCGTCACCAACAACCCCGACTCCCCGCTCGCCGAGGTCTCGGAGTTCCACATCGACGTGCTGGCCGGGCCGGAGAAGGCCCTGCCCGCCACCAAGACGTACACGGCCGAGCTGCTCGCGCTCTACCTGCTGGTCGAGGGCCTGCGCGGCGGGGACGGCGCCGCCGCCCGGGAGCTGCCCTCGCTGGCGGCCGGGGTGCTGGCGCGCCAGGCCGAGGTGAAGGCGCTGGCCGAGCGCTACCGCTTCGCCCAGCGGCTGGTGATCACCTCGCGCGGCTACGGCTACCCGACCGCCCGCGAGGCGGCGCTCAAGCTGATGGAGACCACCTACATCCCCGCCACGCCGTTCTCCGGCGCCGATCTGCTGCACGGGCCGCTGGCGATGGTGGACAACGTCTCGCCGGTCATCGCGATCGTGCCGGACGGCAAGGGCGGCGAGGCGCTCCAGCCGGTCCTGGACCGGCTGCGCGGCCGCGGGGCCGATCTGGTGGTCGTCGGCCAGCGGGCCCAGGTGGACGCCGCCTCGGCCGGGTTCGCCCTGCCGCCGGGCGTGCCGGAGGAGGTCCAGCCGATCCTGGAGATCCTGCCGCTGCAACTGCTGGCGTACGAGGTGACCATCGCCCGCGGCCAGGACCCGGACGCCCCGCGCGCCCTGGCGAAGGTCACGGAGACGCGCTGAAAGCACTACGGGCCACGGCGCCGACGCGGGACCCTCAACCCACGCGGCACCGCAGCCCGGAGCTGTCGTCGGCCACCGGGAACGATCGAGAACTGTGCGGGGTCCTCGTTCGGCGGTGTCCGACCGAGGAGCGGCCTCGCGCGGTCAGGGCAGTTGCGCGGTGGACCTCTCCTTGGTGCCCTTTCATTGTGGACTAGACCAATCGGGCTTGTCCAGGCCCCTCGGCAAATTGGTCTAAACAACTCCAGGGGGTCCGAACCGGGCCCACGGAGCACACCGGGCTCACGGAGCACATCGGACCCACGGAGCACATCGGACCCACGCGCCCCGCCCGTGCGGCGCTACCCTCGCCATGTGCCCTCGCTGAACGAACTCGTACGCCGCCACACCACCCTCACCGGGGCCGACGTGGAATGGCTCCACCTGCTGGTCTCGGAGTGGCAGCTGCTCTCCGACCTCTCCTTCGCCGACCTGGTGCTCTGGATCCCCACCTGGGACGGCATCCGCTACGTCTCCGTGGCCCAGATGCGGCCCAACACCGGCCCCACCTCCTATCAGGACGACATGGTCGGCCACCTCGTCCCGCGCGGGCGCCGCCCGCTGCTGGACGCCGCCTTCGACGAGGGCCGGATCGTGCGCGAGGGCGACCCGGAGTGGCGCGAGGAGGTGCCCGTACGGGTCGAGTCGATCCCCGTGCGGCGCGAGGGCAAGGTGCTCGGGGTCATCGCCCGCAACACCAACCTGCTGACCGTGCGCACCCCCAGTCGGCTGGAGCTCACCTACCTGCAGAGCGCCTCCGACCTGGCCCAGATGATCGCCGCCGGCAGCTTCCCCTTCCCCGGCGTCGAGCAGGCCGACATGGACGCGGCCCCCCGCGTCGGCGACGGCCTGATCCGCCTGGACGCGGATGGCATCGTCACCTACGCCAGCCCCAACGCCCTCTCCGCGTACCACCGCCTGGGCCTGACCACCGACCTGGTCGGCAGCCACCTGGGCCGCGCCACCGCCGACCTCACCCCGCCCTCGCGCTCGGCCGTCCACGAGGCGCTGGTGAAGATCGCCAGCGGCTGGGCGCCCCGGCAGACCGAGGTCGAGGCCCAGGGGGGAGTGGTGACGCTGCGGGCGATCCCGCTCAAGCCCAAGGGCACGCTGACCGGTTCGCTGGTGCTCTGCCGGGACGTGACGGAACTGCGCCGGCGCGACCGTGAGCTGATGACCAAGGACGCCACCATCCGGGAGATCCACCACCGGGTGAAGAACAACCTCCAGACCGTCGCCGCCCTGCTGCGGCTCCAGTCGCGCCGGATGGAGTCCGAGCCCGCCCGGGCGGCGCTCGACGAGGCCGTGCGCCGGGTCGGCTCGATCGCCATCGTCCACGAGACGCTCTCCCAGGCGCTGGACGAGCAGGTGGCCTTCGACGAGATCGCCGACCGGGTGCTGGCCATGGCGATGGAGCTCTCCCAGGACGGCCGGGTGCACACCCGGCGCACCGGCAGCTTCGGCATCCTCTCCGCCGAGGTGGCCACCCCGCTGTCGATGGTGCTGACCGAACTGCTGCAGAACGCGCTCGAACACGCGTTCGGCCCGACGGCCTCCGGCAATCTGGAGGTCAGCGCGCTGCGCGGACGGGCGCCGGCCACGGGCATGGGCTGGTCGGACAGCTGGAACGGCGGCGCCAAGCCGGAGGAGTACCTGCTGATCACGGTGCAGGACGACGGCCGGGGCATGCCGGAGGGGTTCGACCCGCAGTCCGCGGGCAACCTGGGCCTCCAGATCGTCCGCACGCTCGCCTGCGGGGAGCTGGGCGGGACCTTCGACATGGTGGCCGGCCCGGACGGCGGCACCAAGGTGATCCTGGAGATCCCGGTCCGCTGAGACGCGCTGGTGTGCGGCGGGGGCGTGCGCACGGCCGACGCGCCGGGTGCATGCTCCGCGCGCGGGCGCGGCAACGCGGGGGAGCGAGGGGCAGGCGCGGGCGTGCGGTGGCGCACCGGGCGCACGGGGCGAACCAGGCGCACCGGGCGCGGAAACAGAAACGAGGCCCTGTCGACCGGGGGGGTGGGTCGACAGGGCCTCTCAACCCGTTCCGGCCGTCGGGGGGAGTCGGCCGGAGCAGGGGCTCTGGGTGGTGCGACACCTCACCGATGCGTTGCACACGGTGAGCGCCTCAGCTCCACAATATTGCTCTGTGTGAACAGTATCAAGTGCCTGGGCGGTCCGATGTCGCAGGGCCTGGTCCAGCAAGGCCCTTTGTGCGGAAGGCTTCACCAGGAGGTGCAGGGAAGCCTGTGATCATGAGTCGATCGTTGGTGCGGTCACTGCTGGTGTGCAGCCTGTGTCACGTGGTGTGATCAGGCGGCGGAATTCTCAGGCGTGTTTCAGGCGGTGCGGGCGCGGTTGCGGGCGGCGCGGCGCTTCATCGCACGACGCTCGTCCTCGCTCATACCGCCCCAGACGCCGGCGTCCTGGCCGGTCTCGAGCGCCCACTGCAGGCACTGCTCCATGACCGGACAACGGCGGCACACGGCCTTGGCTTCCTCGATCTGCAGCAGAGCAGGACCGGTGTTCCCGATCGGGAAGAACAGCTCCGGGTCCTCTTCGCGGCAGACAGCGCGGTGGCGCCAGTCCATGGTCGTCCAACTCCTCCTGCCGACGGGGGTCACCCGCGCGGCATAATCGATGGCCTTGTGAATGTGAACGCTTTCACGAATCCCACAACAGCAAAAGAGACCAAAGGCCCATCGGGCCCGGAGTCTGTGCTGGGAGGGGATTCGGCGATTCGAGGGGCGTCTCGCGGTCAGCTCCCCTGTGATGCCGGGGTGGCCGTCGCTGCGATGTGTCCCGATCGCCATGTAGAGGTTCGCAAACCTCGGGCTCGGATACAACCCCCTTCGAGGAGGAATTTTTGATTCTTCGGTGTCGCCTAGCTCACAGCCAGTACTTCTATGGAGTGAAGGGGGCTTGTGCGTTCGAGAAGAAGGGCGAACCCCACTTCCGGTCACACAATCACACGCAGTGCCCGGCGTACGCCTGTGAAACTGACCCGACTCCGGTCTCCAAGATGGTCCCCGTCGACCTGGAACGGGGCGGGTTCCTCCGAAACCAAGGTGAAGTGTCTGACGTCGTGATAGGAGACGACGTGCTTCCCGCTCGGCCCGGCAGGCGGGGCGCCGTCGCTCGAAGGCGCGTACGACCGCAGGATCTGACGGACCGTTCGAGCAGTACCGAACGCCGTCATCCGGGTGATCCCGAAGACGTCGAGGTCCGTGTCGAAGGAAGCCTGAGGGGAGGGGTAGACCGGCCGGTTGCCGAGGAAGGTCCACGGCGAGGTGTTGCTGACTATGGCCATGACCAGGCCCGGAACCCTTTCGTGGCCCGGAATTTCCAGGCTCACCGGGCCCCGGCGGCGCTGCTCACGCTGGGTGAAGTAGTGCCGGACGGCCTGCCCCACGTACAGGGCGTGGGTGGACTTGCGCCCGGCCCTGCGCTGCTCCTCGACCCGGCCGACCACCCCGGCGTCGAAGCCGTAGCCGGCGGTGAAGGTGAACCAGCGATCCGGCAGCCCCTCCGTCATCGCCTTGCCCAGCCCGATCGGGCGCTCCCGCCCGCGCTCCAGCGCGTCCAGCAGGGCCCCGGTGGCCTCCACGGGGTCGTTGGGCAGGCCCAGGGCGCGGGCGAAGACGTTGGTCGAACCGCCCGGCACCACGGCCAGTCGCGGGACCTTCTCGCCCGGGCCGTGCGTGAGCAGCCCGTTCACCACCTCGTTGACGGTGCCGTCGCCCCCGAGGGCCACGACCAGGTCCACCGCGCCGTCCCGGGCCGCCTCCTCCGCGAGGTCGCGCGCGTGGCCCCGGTACTGCGTCTCCGCGACGTCCAGCTTGAGGTCGCTGCGCAGGGCGTGGATCAGCACGTCCCTGGTCCGGCCACTGGTGGTGGTGGCCTTGTGGTTCACGACCAGGAGAGCGCGCATGGGGAAAGCCTACGGGTCGGTACGGAGCAACCGGCGGCTACCCTGCTGGAGTGACCGCAGAAACCACCGCACCCGCCACCGCCCGCCCGGTTCCGCTCACCCTGGGCGCGGCCATCACCGCCCTGGAGGGCGCCGCGCTGGCCGTCGTCGGCGTCTGGGACATGGTGTCCGCGCTGTCCGGCCAGTCCAAGCAGATGGCCCTCAACGAGTTCGGCGGAGCGGTCATCGTGCTGCTCGGCGTCCTGCCGGTGCTGGCCGCCCGCGCCCTGCTCAAGGAGCGCCGCTGGGGCCGCAGTCCGGCCGTGCTGACCAACTCGATCTGCCTGCCGGTCGCGTACTACATGATCGAGAGCGGCGGGGCGATGATCGCAGTCGGCGCGGTCGTCGGCCTGCTCGGGCTGGTGGGCATCGGGTCGCTGCTGAACCCGAGGACGACGGCGGCCCTGTACACCCAGCGCGAGGGCTGAGCGCACAGGGCCGGAGAGGTCCTGAACCGCCGTCAGGTCTACTCCTCCACGAGGAGCTTCTCGCGCAGCTGGGCCAGCGTGCGGGCCAGCAGCCGGGAGACGTGCATCTGGGAGATCCCCACCTCGGCGGCGATCTGCGACTGGGTCATGTTGCGGAAGAACCGCAGCACCAGGATCTTCTGCTCCCGGGGCGGCAGTTGGGCCAGCAGGGGCTTGAGGGACTCGCGG
The DNA here is from genome assembly GCF_044455705.1 of Kitasatospora sp. NPDC051170. Classification (NCBI taxonomy): domain Bacteria; kingdom Bacillati; phylum Actinomycetota; class Actinomycetes; order Kitasatosporales; family Streptomycetaceae; genus Kitasatospora; species Kitasatospora sp. NPDC051170. The sequence goes on from NZ_JBITFA010000002.1 coordinate 664,017, forward strand.
TACTCGACGCCCTCCAGCGCCTCGTCCGTGGCGCCCAGGGTGTCCGCCACGGCCGGCGACTCGTCGTCGCTGTCCGGGACGTCCAGGGACAACGTGGAGTACGCGTTGGCGGACTCGAGGCCCTCCAGGACGTCCTCCTCGGAGATCCCCAGGTGCTCGGCCAGCTCGTGCACCGTGGGGGAGCGGCCGTGCCGCTGGGAGAGCTCGCTGGTCGCCGTGGTGAGCGACAGCCGCAGCTCCTGGAGGCGGCGCGGCACCCGGACCGCCCAGCCCTTGTCGCGGAAGTGGCGCTTGATCTCGCCGACGATGGTCGGCGTGGCGTAGGTGGAGAACTCGACCCCGCGCTCGTGGTCGAAGCGGTCCACCGACTTGATCAGGCCGATGGTGGCGACCTGGGTGAGGTCGTCCAGCGGCTCGCCCCGGTTGCGGAACCGCCGGGCCAGGTGCTCGACCAGCGGGATGTGCATCCGCACCAGTTGGTTGCGCAGCTCGACGCGCTCCGGGGAGCCCTCGGGCAGCGCGGACAGCCGGACGAACAGCGCCCTGGCCGCCTCCCGGTCCGGCGCGCCGGACCGGTGCGAGCTCTGGGCGGGCACCGCGCCGTGCGGCTCCCCGGCCTCGTCCGCCGGCTCGGGCGGGTTCGGCGAGGAGTGCGACGGATCAGACGTCGGCTCGGTCGGCTGGCTCATCCGGTGGGCGTCCTTCGGGTGCGCTTCGTCGTTGGCGGCGAGGCCGGGAACGCTCGCCTGGGTCGGTACGGCAGGGCCCGCCGTCGCGAGGCCGGTACGGTCCAGATCACTCACGGCCATTCCCCCGTTCCGTTCCGGGAGCACCGGGGCCGCCGGCCCCGGTTTCGTCTCGTTGGTCGTACCGCCCGGGGGCGGTACCGGGAGCCGCCCGCCCCGCCCCCGGTGGGGGAGCGGCGGACGGCCCTTGCACGGGTGTTGCTCAGGGGCCGGCTATTGGTAGGCGGTGGGGCCGCCGCGCTTCTTGTGCAGGCTGATGGAGACGGTCTTGTCCTCGGCGACCGAGGAGTCGACCTCGCCGGCGAGCGCCGAGAGCACCGTCCAGGCGAAGGTGTCCCGCTCGGGGGCGTTGCCGTCGGTGGTCGGCGCGGAGACGGTGACCTTCAACGCGTCCCCCACCAGGCGGAACACGCAGGTCAACACGGAGCCCGGCACGGCCTGCTGGAGCAGGATGGCGCAGGCTTCGTCGACCGCGATCCTCAGGTCCTCGATCTCGTCGAGGGTGAAGTCCAGCCGGGCCGCGAGCCCGGCGGTCGCTGTTCGCAGCACGGAGAGATAGGCCCCGGCCGCGGGCAGCCGGACCTCCACGAAGTCCTGAACTCCGAGATCGTCGTCGATCTGGGACACCCTTGCCTCCTGGGTGGCGTGCTGTGCTTCCTTGGTACCCCGTGAAGGGGTTCGATGCCAGGTGTTCCCGCCATCGAGGTCGATGCCTTCCGCACACGGTGCGGGAGTTACTCATGGTAAGGCATTGCGACGCAGGGTGGCAGGGGCTTTGCCGGACTGCGCCGGTTGCTTCAGGAACCGGTCGTTCAGCTAGAGGTGCCCGGCCCTGGTGAGTGCCTCGCCGGTGAGCCGGTAGACCGTCCAGCCGGCCATCGGGACGGCTCCGAGGGACTCGTAGAAGTCGATCGAGGGCCGGTTCCAGTCCAGCACCGACCACTCGACACGGGAGTAGCCCCGCTCCACGGCGATCCGCGCCAGCTCCAGCAGCAGCGCCTTGCCGTGGCCGCCGCCGCGCGCCTCGGGGCGGACGTACAGGTCCTCGAGGTAGATCCCGTGGGTGCCGCGCCAGGTCGAGAAGTTGAGGAACCAGACCGCGAAGCCGACCGGCTCACCGGTGGCCTCGTCCTCGGCGATCAGGCCGAACAGCGCGGGCTCGGGGCCGAACAGCGCCTCGTGCAGCTGCTCGTCGGTGGCCACGGCCGCCTGCGGTTCCTTCTCGTACTCCGCGAGATCGCGGATCATTTCGCGGATGAGGGGGACGTCGCTGGCGACGGCGGTGCGGATCATGCCTCCGAGCGTACCGACCGGGCCCCGCTTCTCCCAGGGCCCGGCCGATGAAGATCTCGAGCTCAGCGGGCTTCCGGCGGATGGCCGAGGAACCGGGCCAGCGAGGTGATCGCCGCCGGGTTGCGGGGGCTCTCCACCAGGTCGACGTAGTCCATCACGAAGATCCGGTCGTTCCTGATCGCCGAGACGCCGGCCAGCGCGGGCAGGGACTTGAGGAAGTTCCGCTTCTCCTCGGCGCTCACCGAGCCGTAGTCGTTGATCACGATCACCTCGGGGTCGCGCTGCACCACGCTCTCCCAGCCGGCCGTCACCCAGGAGTCGTTCAGGTCGTGCATGACGTTGGTACCGCCGGCCTTGCCGATGATCTCGTCCGCGGCGGCGAACCTGCCCGCCGTGTACGGCTTGTCCTTCCCGCTGTCGTACAGGAAGACGGACGGGCGGCGCTCCGGCCTGGGGACGGCGTCGACCTGCGCCTTGAAGCGGGCGATCAGCCTGTCGGCGCGCTCGCGGACGTCGAAGATCTCGCCGAGGTTGGCCAGGTCGGTGTAGAGCGCCTCCAGCGGGTCCATCACGCCGCGCTCGGAGCCCTTGCCGCTGCGGCAGGACTCGGTGAGCACGTAGGAGGCCACGCCGAGGGCCTTGAACGCCTCCGGGGTGACGCCGCTGCCCTCGTCGAAGCCGTAGTGCCAGCCGGCGAAGACCAGGTCGGCCCTGGCGTCCAGGGCGATCTCCTTGGTGAGCACCTTCTTGGAGAGCCAGGTGGTCCTCTCGTACCCGTCCTTCCACTCGACGGTGTCGATCCGCCCCTTGTCCTCGGGCATCACGTAGCCGGCCATCCGGTCGGCGAGGCCGAGGGCGAACATCATCTCGGTGATGCCGACGTCGTTGGTGACCGTCCGGGCGGGCTTCTGCGCGAAGGTGAGCCCGGTGCCGCAGTTGTCGACGGTCACCGGGTAGTGCGCCGAGGAGCCGGAGGCTTCGTCGGTGGAAGCCCTGTCGGCGGGGGCGATCTCGGCGCCGCAGGCGGTGAGGCCGAGGGCGAGCAGGGTGACGGCGGCAAGGGCTTTGGTACGCAAGGGGGTTCTCCTCCCGGAGAGGTCGGCAGAGGTCGGCAGAGGTCGGCAGAGGTCGGCCGGCGAGCTCAGAGGCGGTCGAACAGCAACTGGAGGGCGCCGGTCAGCGGGTGCCGTACGGGCGTGGCCCGCACGCCGAACACCTCGGCCAGCAGCTCGGGCCGGAGCACCTCCTCGGGCGGCCCCGAGGCGACGATCCGGCCGGCGCGCAGCACGTACAGCAGGTCGCAGTGGGCCGCCGCCAGGTTGAGGTCGTGCAGCGCGGTGAGCACGGTCGGGCCGGCCTCGCGGGCCAGCGCCAGCACCTCCAACTGGTGGGCGACGTCCAGGTGGTTGGTGGGCTCGTCCAGCACCAGCAGCCTCGGTTCCTGGACGATCGCGCGGGCGATCAGCGTCCGCTGCTTCTCGCCGCCGGACAGGTGCAGGAAGCCCCGCTCGGCCAGGTGCTCCACGCCGACCCGGCGCATCGCCTCCGCGCAGCGCTCCGCCTCGTGGGCGCCGGGGCCGGACAGGCCCCGCCGGTGCGGCAGCCGTCCCATGACGACCACCTCGGCCACGGTGAAGTCGAACTCGGCCGAGTGCTCCTGCGTCAGCGCGGCCACCCGGCGGGCCGATTCGCGCGGGGTCAGCGCGTGCAGGTCGTCACCGTTCAGCCGTACGGACCCGCCCGCCGGGCGCAGCACCCGGTAGACGCAGCGCAGCAGCGTGGACTTGCCGCTGCCGTTGGGCCCGATCAGCCCGACCACCTGCCCGGGCGCGGCCCTCAGACCCACCTCGTGGACGAGCCTGGTGCCCGCCAGTTCGACGCTGACGCCCTCGACGAGCAGTTCCTCGGGGTTCGCCATCATCGCCCTCCCAGGGCCTGGCCGCGGCGGCGCATCATCAGCAGGAAGGCGGGCACCCCGAGCACGGCCGTGAAGACCCCGACGGGCAGTTCGGCGGGTGCCAGCAGGGTCCGTGAGGCGATGTCCACCCAGACCAGCAGCAGCGCCCCGGCCGGCGGCGCGACGAGCAGCACCCGGCGGTGCGAGGCGCCGACCAGCATCCGGGCCAGGTGCGGCATCAGCAGCCCGACGAAGCCGATCGCCCCGCTCACGGCGACCACGGTGCCGGTCACGGCGGCCGTCACCACGAACAGCTCGCGGCGCAGCCGGTCCGGGTCCACGCCGAGCGAGGCGGAGGTCTCGTCGCCCATCGCGAGCGCGTCCAGCCGCCCGGAGGCGCAGGCCAGGTACACCAGCCCGGCCAGGACGGTGGCGGCGGCGATCGGCACCGAGCCCCAGGTCGCGCCGCCGAGGCTCCCGAGCAGCCACATCATGACGTCCCGGGCGGCCTCGCCGCGGTCGGCGGCGAAGACCATCAGGGAGGTGACGGCGGAGAACCCGTAGGACAGCGCGGTGCCGGTGAGCACCAGCCGCAGCGGGGTGAGCCCGTACGCGGTGCGGGCGGCGAGGTAGACCAGCACCATCGCGGCCAGCGCGGAGGCGAAGGCGGAGACGGATATCGCCCAGATCCCGAGCGCGGCGAAGGCGCCGAGCAGCATCACGGCGTTGGCGCCGACCGCCGCTCCGGAGGAGATGCCGAGGACGAAGGGGTCGGCGAGCGCGTTGCGCACCAGCGCCTGCACGGCCACGCCGGTGGCGGCCAGGCCCGCGCCGACCACGGCGGCCAGGAGGGTGCGCGGCAGCCGGATCTGCCAGACGATCGCGTACGCGGCCGCCTCGTCGGCCTCCAGCCGGCCGCCCGTCAGGCCGGCGCCCAGCAGCCGCAGGACCTGCGGGACGTCCAGCCCGGCGGAGCCGAGGACGACCCCGCAGACCAGCGAGACCAGCAGGGCGAGGAGCAGCCCGAGCGCGAGGGGCGGGGCGGGTGTTCGGCGTGGGGGCGGGCTGGTGCTCACGGTCACGGGCGGCTGCGCCTTGCCTCGGGCCGGGGGCGCGCCGGGCCGGGCCGCCTGCCGGGCTGCGCCGGAGGGGGCCGTCCCCTCGCAGTCCACGGCGAGTCGTCGGGAGTACAGCGGCCGGGGGCGATCGGGCTGGCGGGGCCGTACGGGTACGGGCTCCGCTCACCGTTGCGGGTCAGCGCCGGACTCTCACCGGACTTCTCCCTCGGACGCCCAGGCAGCATAACAGCCACTCAGGCTAGGCAACCCTTACCAGGTTTGGCGGGGTGGGGCGGGGCGCGAGTCGGCGCGGCCGTGAACGCACGACCGCCCCCGTCCGGCGGTGCGGACGGGGGCGGCCGGGTGGCGACGCGTCAGGCTCAGGCCTGCTTGGTCTCCCAGAAGATCTTGTCGACCTCGGCGATCAGGTCCAGCAGGGCCTGGCCGGTGGCCGGGTCCGTCGACGCCTTCGCGGCCGAGGCGGCCTTGAGGGTGTCGTTGATCAGCTGGTGCAGCTGCGGGTACTTCTCGAAGTGCGGGGCCTTGAAGTAGTCGCTCCACAGCACCGAGATGTGGTGCTTGACGGCCTCGGCGCGCTGCTCCTTGATGATGATGGCGCGGGCGCGGAAGTGCGGGTCCTCGTTGGCCTGGTACTTCTCCTGGGTGGCCTTGACCGACTCGGCCTCCAGCTTGGCCTGCGCGGGGTCGTACACACCGCAGGGCAGGTCGCAGTGGGCGTGCGCGGTGACGCGCGGTGCAAACAGACGAGAGAACATGGGAGTCCTTCCTTAGATCGTCTTCCCGCGGCCGAGACTACCGCCACCCCCTCGTGGTTTCGCGATCGGGCGGTGGGCCTAGGGCAAAAGGCCGAGTCGCGCACGGGCCGCGGCCGAGTCGAAGCGCACGTCGAACCGGTGACGGTCCGTACGGCAGACTGGGGGCGGTCGGCGCGGGAGGAGGAGTCGTGGCGCGGAGCACGGGAGCGGAGGGCGTGGCCCGGGGCGGAGCGCTGCCGTTCGGGCTGGTCGACGTGGCCGGCCCGTCCATGGTGCCGACCCTGCGCGAGGGCGACCAGCTGCTCGTCCGCTACGGGGCGCCGATCAGGCCCGGGGCCGTGGTGCTCTTCCGGCACCCCCTCCAGCAGGACCTGCTGGTGGTGAAGCGGGCCGCCGAGCGCCGGGCGAAGGGCTGGTGGCTGCTCTCCGACAACCGCCCCGTGGACAGCGACAGCCGCTCCTACGGCGCCGTGCCGGACGAACTGGTCCTCGGCCGGGTGCTGCTGCGGCTGCGCCCCGCCCCGGCCTGGCTGGCGCCGGGGCGGCGGCTGGAACGGCTGCTGCTGGGCTCCCGGCTGGTACGGCTGCCGGGGCTGGCCCGCCGCCTCGGCGTCTGGGTCGAGGAGACCCCGTAGCGCCTCTCCTGGCTAGGACTGCTCAGGACTGCTCAGGACTGCTCAGGGCTGCTCAGGGCTGCTCCTGGAGCGCCGCCGCGGCCTCCAGGCGCTTGCGGGCGCGGTAGGCGGCCACGTTGGCGCGGGTGGCGCAGCGGTCGGAGCAGTAGCGCCGGGAGCGGTTGGTCGAGGTGTCCAGGTAGGCGTTGCGGCAGGGCGCGGCCTGGCAGATGCCGAGGCGGTCGGCGCCCAGCTCGGTGAGGTGGACGGCCAGGCCCATGCAGGCCACCGCGCTGAAGTGGGCGGTGGCGGTGGGGGAGTTGTCGGCCAGGTGCAGGTGCCAGCGCGGGCGGCCGGCGTCGTCCAGGAAGTCGTGGCCGGAGACCAGCGGGCTGACGGGGTACTCCATCAGCAGGCTGTTCAGCAGGTCGACGGAGCGGATCTCGTCCCCCTCGGCGGCGGACTCGAAGACGCCGCGCAGCCGGGTGCGCACGGCCCGCAGCCGGGGCACGTCGGACTCGTCCGCCAGGGCGGCGGCCCGGGAGGAGTCGGAGAAGAGGGCGCGCACCGCGTCCACCGAGGTCAGGGTGTCGGTGCCGCGCTCGGGCTCCTCGGTGTTCACCAGCCGAACGGCGAGGTCGGCGTACGAGGCCAGCTCCACGGCGGTCCTTCCAGGTTTCGGTAACGGGCTGACGGCATCCAGCCTATTACCTTGAGAGGGAAAACGTCGGCGCCCGGCAGGATCCGCCTGCCGGGCGCCGATCGTACGTGCTCAGAGCACCTTGGACAGGAAGGCCCTGGTGCGCTCGTGCTGCGGGTTGCCGAGCACCTCGCGGGGGTTGCCGGACTCGACGACCACGCCGCCGTCCATGAACACCAGCGCGTCGCCGACCTCGCGGGCGAAGCCCATCTCGTGGGTGACGACGATCATCGTCATCCCCTCCTCGGCCAGGCCGCGCATGACGTCCAGCACCTCGCCGACCAGCTCCGGGTCGAGCGCCGAGGTGGGCTCGTCGAAGAGCATCAGCTTGGGCTTCATGGCCAGCGCACGGGCGATCGCCACGCGCTGCTGCTGGCCGCCGGAGAGCTGCGAGGGGTAGCTCTTCGCCTTGTCGGCGAGTCCGACCCGCTCCAGCAGGGCCATGCCGCGCTCGCGGGCCTCGGCCTTGCTCTCCTTCTTGACCTGGACCGGGGCCTCCATGACGTTCTCGACGGCCGTCATGTGGGGGAACAGGTTGAAGCGCTGGAACACCATGCCGATGTCACGCCGCTTGAGGGCGACCTCGCGGTCGCGCAGCTCGTGGAGCCGGTCGCCCTTCTGCCGGTAGCCGACGAGTTCGCCGTCCACCCACAGGCGGCCGCCGTTTATCTTCTCGAGGTGGTTGATGCACCGCAGGAAGGTCGACTTGCCGGAACCGGACGGCCCGACCAGGCAGAACACCTCGCTCTGCCTGACCTCCAGGTCGATGCCCTTGAGCACCTCGACCAGGCCGTACGACTTGTGCACGCCCTCGGCCCGGACCATCGGCCGGTCGGCGGCCGGTGCGGCGTCCGCAGGGGTCTTGGTCAGATCGGTCATACGTGACCACCTCCCTCGAGCCCCGGGACGACGTCGTGCTCCTTCGGGGCCGGCTTTCCGGCGAACAGCCTGCGCACCCGCTGAAGCGGTGTCGGCGGCAGCGTTCGGTTCGCACCACGAGCGTAGTGCCGCTCGATGTAGTACTGCCCGATGGTGAGGATCGAGGTCATGATCAGGTAGTAGATGCTGACCGCGACCAGCACCGGGACGGTCTGGAAGGTGCGCGAGTAGATGTCGTGGCCGGCCGTGAACAGCTCGGTCAGCGAGATGACCTGGACCAGCGAGGTGGTCTTCAGCATCGAGATGGTCTCGTTGCCGGTCGGCGGGATGATCACCCGCATCGCCTGCGGCAGGACGATCCGGCGCAGCGTGGCCGCCCGGCTCATGCCCAGCGCGTGCGCGGCCTCGCTCTGGCCCTCGTCGACGGACTGGATGCCGCCGCGGACGATCTCCGCCATGTACGCGGCCTCGTTGAGGCCGAGGCCGAGGAGCGCGGCGGTGAAGGTCGGGATGAGGGTGTTGGTGTCCTCGGACCAGAACGACGGGCCGAACGGGACGCCTACCGAGAGGGTGTGCCAGAGCGTGCCCAGGGTGTTCCAGAACACGAGCTGGACCAGCACGGGGGTGCCGCGGAACACCCAGATGTAGAACCAGGCCGTCCCGGACAGCAGCGGGTTCGGCGAGAGTCGCATGATCGCCAGGAGCACACCGCCGACCACGCCCATGAGCATGGCGAACAGGGTGAGTTCGAGCGTCTTGCCGATGCCGGCGATGATCGTCTCGTCCTGCATCGTGTCGCGGACGACGTCCCACTGGAACGCGGGGTTGTAGATCAGGGCGTGGAGCAGCATCGCCGCGAGGACGAGGACGACGAGGGCTCCGGCCCAGCGTCCGGGGTGGCGCACCGGGACGGCCTTGATGGGCTCAGGCCGTCCCGGCTTCGCCAGCCCCTGGTCTGAAGAATTCACAGTTGAGTGGCCTCAGGGGGTGTGGTGGAGCGGAGGGTCAGCTCTTGGCGGCGTTGACTTCGGACTTGTCGATCGCGCCGGCCTCGACGCCCCACTTGGCGAGGATCTGCTTGTAGGTGCCGTCGGCGATCAGCGACTGGACGGCGCCCTGCACGGCCTTGGTGAGCGGCGAGTTCTTGTCCAGGACGACGCCGTAGGGCGCGCTGTCGTAGGTGTCGCCGATCTTCTCGAGCTGGCCGTTGGTCTGCTTGAGGGCGTAGTCGATCACCGGCGAGTCGGCCATCATGGCCTGGTCGCGGCCGGCGAACAGGGCCTGGGTGACGTCCGTCTGCAGCGGGAACTTGTCGCCGTCGTTGGGGATGGTCGGCTTGCCGGCCTTGGAGCAGTCCGGGTTGCGCTTGTCCTTGATCTCGTCGGCCTGGGTGGTGCCGGTCTGGACGGCGACCTTCTTGCCGCAGAGGTCCTTGGCGTCGATCTTGTCCGGGTTGCCCTTCTTCACCGCGATGGCCGAGCCGGCGGTGAAGTAGGTGACCATGTCGACGGTCGCCTCGCGCTCCTTGGTGTCGGTGAAGGAGCTCATGCCGGCCTGGTACTTCTTCGCCGAGATGCCCGGGATGATCGAGGTGAAGTCGGCGTTCTGGACGTCGGCCGTCAGCCCCAGCTTCTTGGCGATGGCGTCGGCCAGGTCGACGTCCATGCCGACGATGTTGCCCTTCTCGTCCTTGAACTCGTTGGGCGCGTACGAGGCGTCGGCGGCGACCACGAGCTTGCCCGAGGACTTGACGTCGGCGGGGACGAGGTCGGCCAGCTTCGGGTCGGCCGTCACGGCGCCGACCGTGGCGCTCGGGTTGGTGCCCGCGCCGGCGGTGGAACCGGAGGAGGACTTGCTGCTGCCGCAGCCGGTCAGGACGAGGGACACGGAGGCGGCAACCGCGCAGGTGGCGAGGAGCCGGGTGCGGGTACGGGCGGTCATGAGGGGGATCTCCTCCTGGGAGAGAAGCAGTGCCTGGGCGCGGGGGCGCGCAGGGGGCTTGCGGGTACTGCGTCCGCCACCCTCCGCCGAGGTGGACGTTGACGGAACCGCCTCGACCAGTGGTCGGCTCGATCCGAGATGGGGGGAATCCTGCCATCTGAGGACGGTCAGGTGGCCCTTATTCAGATCAAAATCGGATAACGAGGGCGCGTAGTGTCCGCTATTCGGACCAATACCGTGGACCTGTCACCCTCCGTATAAGTATGCAGACCTCTCCGGTCCGGGCCCGGAGGCCCGCCGGAGGCTTCCGGGGGCCGCCCGCCCTGCCGGGGCGAGGGGTGGGTGTGCCAGAATTCGGTACCCGGGTGACCCCCGGACGCTCGAACCGGACCGACGAGCCCCGACAGGCTCGGGGTGCCCGGGAACGGAAGTCATCACGAGGCTCCGTATCCATGGCACCGGCTCCTCCTGGTCCGTGTTCACTCCTGGCCCGACGCGACGGCACGGCGATGAACAGTGCGCGACGAGGACGAAAAGGCATAGGTGCGATGCCTTCGTCCGACCTACGCTCGGCCCGGAAGCACTCATCAGTCCAACAGACCCCATAACCCTCATCCGAGGGCGCCGCCCGGCGGCTGCGCCCCGACCCCGCCCCCGGGTACCGCTTTCGCGTACCCGGTTTCCGGTTTCCCGGACGGGTCGCCCAGTCCGTCGGCCGCGCACCTCGCCAGAACAATGACGAAGAGGTCATCGTGGCAGCGGAGATCATCCACAGCAGCACCCAGGACACCGACGATCCGGTCGACGCCGTGTTCGCGCTTCACCGCGGCGGCAAGATGGAGATCCGGTCGACCGTCCCGGTGCGCGACGCGGACGACCTGTCCCTCGCCTACACCCCCGGTGTCGCCCGGGTCTGCACGGCCATCGCCGAGCAGCCGGAGCTGGTCAACGACTACACCTGGAAGTCCAACGTCGTCGCGGTGGTCACCGACGGCACCGCCGTGCTGGGCCTGGGCGACATCGGCCCCGAGGCCTCGCTGCCCGTGATGGAGGGCAAGGCCATCCTGTTCAAGCAGTTCGGCGGCGTGGACGCGGTGCCGATCGCGCTGGCCTGCACCGGGGTCGACGAGATCGTCGAGACCGTGGTGCGGATGGCGCCCTCCTTCGGCGGCGTCAACCTGGAGGACATCTCCGCTCCGCGCTGCTTCGAGATCGAGCGCCGGCTCCAGGAGGCCCTGGACATCCCGATCTTCCACGACGACCAGCACGGCACCGCGATCGTCACCACCGCCGCCCTGTGGAACGCGGCCAAGGTGACCGGCCGCGAGATCGGCTCGCTGCGGGCCGTCATCTCCGGCGCCGGCGCGGCCGGCATCGCCATCGCCAAGATGCTGGTGGCCGCCGGGATCGGCGACGTCGCGGTGTGCGACCGCAAGGGCGTGGTGTACGAGGGCCGCGGCGACCTGACCGACGTCAAGGCCGAGATCGCCGGGCGGACCAACCGCACGGGCCTCAAGGGCAGCCTGGCCGAGGCGCTGAAGGGCGCCGACGTCTTCATCGGCGTCTCCGGCGGCACCGTTGCGGAGGAGGCCGTGGCGACCATGGCCGAGGGCGCGTTCATCTTCGCGATGGCCAACCCCAACCCGGAGATCCACCCCGAGGTCGCGCACAAGTACGCGGCGGTCGTCGCCACCGGGCGCAGCGACTTCCCGAACCAGATCAACAACGTGCTGGCCTTCCCCGGCATCTTCGCGGGCGCCCTCCAGGTGCGGGCCTCCCGGATCACCGAGGGCATGAAGCTGGCCGCCGCCAAGGCGCTGGCCGGCGTGGTGGCCGACGAGCTGACCCCGCAGAAGGTCATCCCCTCGCCCTTCGACGAGCGGGTCGCCCCGGCGGTGACCAAGGCCGTCGCCGAGGCCGCCCGCGCGGAGGGCGTCGCCCGGGCGTAAGGGTTCGACCCTCCGAGGCCGGGACACGCGTCACATGTTCGCGTGCTTCCCGGCCTCGGCCGTACCGGGCTAACGTCCGGGGCATGTTCGCCGCCTACGCCGCACGCATCGACACCGACGATCCGCTAAGCGGGCTGGAGCTCGGGGAGTTGCCCGAGCCGCAGGCCCGTCCGGGCTGGAGCGTGGTCACCGTCCGGGCCGCCAGCCTCAACCACCACGACCTCTGGTCGCTGCGCGGGGTCGGTCTGCCCGCCGAGCGGCTGCCGATGATCCTCGGCTGCGACGCCGCCGGGATCGACGAGGACGGCAACGAGGTCGTCATCCACTCCGTGATCGGCCAGAGCGGCCACGGGGTGGGCCCGGCCGAGCCGCGCTCCATCCTGACCGAGCGCTACCAGGGCACCTTCGCCCAGAAGGTGGCCGTGCCCACCTGGAACCTGCTGCCCAAGCCCGCCGAGCTGAGCTTCGAGCAGGCCGCCTGCCTGCCCACCGCCTGGCTGACGGCCTACCGGATGCTGTTCACCAACGCCGGGGTCAAGCCCGGCGACACCGTGCTGGTGCAGGGCGCCGGCGGCGGGGTCTCGACCGCGCTGGTGGTCCTCGGCAAGGCGGCGGGCCTACGGGTCTGGGTCACCGGACGGGACGGCGCCAAGCGGGAGCGGGCCCTGGGTCTCGGCGCCGACGCGGTGTTCGAGAGCGGCGCCCGGCTGCCCGAGCGGGTGGACGCGGTGATGGAGACCGTCGGCGCCGCGACCTGGTCGCACTCGGTGAAGTCGCTGCGCCCGGGCGGCACGATCGTCATCTCGGGTGCGACCTCCGGCGCCAACCCGAGCGCCACCGAGCTGAACCGGATCTTCTTCCTGGAGCTCAAGGTGGTCGGCTCGACGATGGGCTCCAAGGAGGAGCTGGCCGGGCTGCTCTCCCTGTGCGCCACCTCCGGGGTGCGGCCGGTGATCGACAGCGTGCTGCCGCTGGCCGGGGCCCGGGACGGCTTCGCCCGGCTCGCCGCCGGGGACCTCTTCGGCAAGATCGTGCTGAACCCGTAAGCGGGAGACGGTCCGGTGCCTCCCCCCGGAGGCACCGGACCGTCCGTCCGTACGGTGTGGCCTGTCAGCCTGTCAGCCTGTCAGCCCAGCAGCCGCCGCAGCCGCTCGCCGGCCGTGCCCAGCACCGTGCGGGCCGCGGTCAGCCGGTCGGCGTCGACCCCGCCGTCGCGGGCCGCGTCGCGGACCTGGTCGCGGAAGCGGTCGAGCAGCCGCTCCAGCTCGCGGGCCGGGTCCCCGGAGGGGTCGGTGTGCGCCCAGGCCGGCAGGTCGACGGGCTCGGCGGCCGCGTCCTTGTCCAGATCGACCCGGGTGACGGTGATCCGCTCACCCGTGGGTGCGGACGGTGGGGACGGCGGGGACGGCGGGCTCGGCGGCGAGGGTTCCTCGCCCGCCGGGTGGCCCCAGCGGGCCGCGTCGGCCAGCCCGGCCAGGCCCTTGGTCAGCTCGGACAGGCCCTCGGCCAGCCCGGTCGGCCAGTCGCCCTTGGCGGCGTGCTCGCGCACCTGCTGCTCGACCCGGCGCTTGATCCGCAGGGCCTCCTGCTGCGCCGCCGCGCGCGAAGCCTTGGCCTCCTCGCGCAGCCGGCGGGCCTCCGCCTCGGCGGCCTTCGCCTTGGCCTTGGCGGCCTTCTCCTGCTCGCGGGCCCGCTTGGCCTGCTCCGAGGCCTGCCGCTTGAACTGGGCGAACTCCTCCTTGGCGCGCTGCCAGGACTCGTTGTCGCCCCAGGGGCCCGACCACGGGTCGCCGCCCGCGGAGCGCTCCGGCTTCGGCGCCTGGCCGGCGGCTCGCCACAGCTCCTCGCGCAGGTTCTTGGCGCTGTCCCTGACGTCCTCGCGGATCGCCCCGGCCAGCTGCGCCACCGAGTCGTGGATCTCCCGCTCCAGCTCGTCCAACTCGCCCCGGCGGGCTTCGAGTTCGGCCCGGCCGGCGTCGGTGAGCCGGTAGACCTTGCGGCCGCCCTCGGTGCTGTGGCTGACCAGGCCCTCCTGCTCCAGCTTGGCCAGGCGCGGGTACACCGTGCCGGCGGAGGGCGCGTACAGGCCCTGGAAGCGCTCCTCCAGCAGGCGGATCACCTCGTAGCCGTGCCGGGGGGACTCCTCGAGGAGCTTGAGCAGGTAGAGCCGGAGCCGGCCGTGGCCGAAGACGGGGGTCATCTCACGCCTCCTTGGTGAAGTCGGGGCCGGCCGGCTTGTCGAGGCTCGGGCCGGGGAGCTCGCGCACCGGGGCCTCCTCCTCGCTCTCGGGGCGGCGCAGGACCGTCACGGCGCCGGAGACGGTGGTGACGTTGAGGCTGCCTCGGCCCTCGCCGAGCTGGCCGGACAGTCGCTTGGCGCCCCAGTTGCCGGCGATCTTGAGCTGCTCGAAGGTGCTGGTGATGTCGCCGCTGGTGGAGCCGGCCTCGACCTTGGCGTCGGCCAGGGAGGGGATGCGGATGGCGACCGCGCCGCTGACGGTGGTGACCTTGACATCCGTCTCGGCCGCGACGTCGAGGTCCAGGGTGACGGCACCGGTCACCGAGTTCACCTGGACGCGGTCGGCGGTCCCGGCGACCACGGTCAGCCGGCCGGAGGCGGTGTTGACCTTGAGCTGGCCGGCCACCGACTGGGCGTCCACGTCACCGCTGACGGTGTTGGCGTCCGTCCTGCCGTTCAGGCCGACCAGGGTGGCGTCGCCGCTGAGGCTCTGCACCGAGACGTGCTCCGCGAACCCGGAGACGGTGGTGCCGGCGGAGACGGTGCCGACCTTGACCTCGGTGGAGGCCGGGACGGTGACGGTGACGCCGACGACCCGCTTGTTGCGCAGGGCCGAGAACCAGGTCTTGACCGAGTCCATCGACTTGAGGACGTTGCCGAAGTCCCCCCAGCTGTTGAGGTCCTTGTACGTCACGGTCAGCACGCCGTCCACCAGCGTCACGTGCAGCGGCTCGCCGCGCAGTTCGGTGACCTCCAGGCGCGCCGGGCCCTCGGCGGCCACGACGTTGACCGTGCCGTCGATGACGCGCACGTGCAGCGCCCGGATCGCCTCGTCGACGGTGATCCTCTCGGGCCCCTCGACCGTCCACTGGTTCATCTCTGCCGCCTCCCGTCCAGGATCGCGATGTATCGCGTTCTCTTCCAAAGACGATATATCGCGTGCCGGGAAAAGCAAGCGGTTCCGCCCCGGAGACCGTCCCGGACGCGACCCGGACACGACCCGGACGCGACCACGGACGCGACCCCTACGGGAGAACGCGAGGGCCCCCGGAGGCGGTCGCCTCCGGGGGCCCTCAACGGCATCTCCTCAGGTCACTCGTCGTCCTCGTCGTCGAGGCGGGCCAGCCAGGTGGCCAGCCGCTCGACCGGGATCTCGAAGTCCGGGTTGAGGTCGACGAACTCGCGCAGGCGCTCGGCCAGCCACTCGAAGGTGACCTCCTCGTCGCCGCGCCGGCTCTCCAGCTCCTCGATGCCGCGGTCGGTGAAGTACACGGTTCGCTCCGGTCCGATGGGGATTGACCTGGTCAGGATAGACCGGGCTGGTCGTTCGCCCGCCAGGTGCTCACCGTCACCGTGACGCCCCCGGAGGTGGTGTCGACGGAGTCGATGGCCGCGACCGAGATGTTGCGGGTGACCCGGTCCCGGATGCAGAGCAGCCGTCCCGCGGTGACGCGGTTGAAGCTCAGGTCGGTGTCGGGCCGGGAGTCGATCGCCGTCTGGCACTGCTCGGGGGTGACCGTGGCGTCGGTGATCAGCGCGAAGTCGGAGGCGTCGTCGCCGAAGCCGTAGAAGGTGTCGGCCTTGCCGCCGCAGCAGTCCTTCTTGCCGACGCCGAAGCCCCACTTCAGCTTGGTCTGCCGGGGGACGACCTTGCCCGACTCCAGGTCGATCCGGTAGGCGTCACTGGAGTCGTTCGCCCCGGGGATGGCGAGGGAGACCTTGCTGAGCGCAGGGGTGTAGCCGGTCGGCCGGGAGGGCGCGGAGACGGTGCTCCGGGGGCTCTTCGAGGGCGCGGCCGTCGCCGGCGCGTTGGAGACGGGGCCCGAGCTCGGGGAGGCGTCGCCCCCGGTCGGCGCCGGCGGGTTGGCCGCGGGGGTCGTCGAGGGGGCCTGGGCGGAGGAGCCGCTGTCCTTCTTGCCGTCGTCCAGCTTCTTCATCAGGGCGACGCCGCCGGCGGTGCCGCCGATCGCCATCACCAGGGCGACGACGAGCAGCACCTTCCAGGAGACCCCGCCCTTCTTCTTCGCGGGCTCCGGCTCCTTCTTCTCGGGCTGCGGGGCGGAGGTGACCACCGGGCCGGGCGGCGGGGTGTCGAAGGTCGGGGGCTCGGCGCGCAGCTGCATGGTCGGCGGGGCGGACGGCACCGGCGCGGTGGGCGCCTCGGTGACGGGCTGCGGCGGGCCGTACGCGCCCAGCGCGGGCGGCGCGAAGCCGGGCGGCGGGGTGACGGGCTGCTGCGGCGGGGGCGGGACGGCCGCGGTGGCGGGGTGGGTCTGGTGGGTCTGGTGGAGCGGCTGGGTCGGCGCGGTGGCCGGCGGCGGGGGAGTGACGGGGGCGGCCGGGGGCACGGCGGGCGCGGCCGGGACGACCGGGGCGGCCAGCACGGGGGTGGGCGGGGTCTTCGGCAGGTCCGAGCGGCGGGTGATCTCGGTGTTGACCTGGCGCGGCAGCCAGTCCTCCCCGAAGCGCAGCTGCCCGCCGACCTCCGGGTGGTTGCGGGCGACGCCGATGATCTCGGCCGGCGTCGGCCGGTCCTCGGGGGACTTCGCCAGGCAGCGCTGGATCAGCTCCCGCAGGTCCTCGGGGACGCCGGTGAGGTCGGCCTCCTCGTGCACGACGCGGTAGAGCACCGCGGTGTCCGGGCCGTCGCCGAAGGGCGCCACGCCGCCGGACACGTACGCGGCCAGGGCGCCGAGGGCGAACACGTCGGTGGCCGGGGTGACGGCCCGGCCCTGGGCCTGCTCGGGGGCCATGAAGGAGGGGGAGCCGATCCGGTAGCCGGTGCCGGTCAGGGCGGTGGCGTCGGCGGCCCGGGCGATGCCGAAGTCGATGACCCGGGGGCCGTCCCCGGCGACCAGGACGTTGGCCGGCTTGAGGTCGCGGTGCACGACCTCCACGCTGTGGATCGCCTGGAGCGCCTCGGCGATGCCGCCCATGAGCAGCAGCACGGTGCGCACCGGCAGGGCGCCGTGCTCGCGCACCACCTGCTGGAGGGAGGGACCGGGGACGTACGCGGTGACCAGCCAGGGGGCGTCGGAGTCCAGGCCGCCGGAGTCGATCACCTGCGCGGTGTAGAGGCCGTGGATGCGCTGGGCGCTGCTGACCTCCTGGGCGAAGCGGCGGCGGAACTCGCCGTCCTCCGCGAACTCGGGGCGCACCACCTTGAGCGCGACCGGGCGCCCGCCGGGCGTGTACGAGAGGTAGACCCGGCCCATGCCGCCGGCGCCGAGCCGGGCGTACAGCCGGTAGCCCCCCACCTCGCGGGGGTCGTCGGGGAGCAGAGGCTGGAAGACCGGCGGGAGCTTGCTGGCATCCCGGGGAGTGTCGGCGGTCATGTGGTGAGGTCCCCCTGAGAGCGGTGAGGTCGTACGGCCGGGCCGCCGCTGGCGCGAAGACGGTACGCCGGGCGGCCGACATGGCGAGGCATAACCTATCGATCCGTCAGCGGGGCGTGCAGCGGTGATGCGCATCGGTTGCACAACCGTGAACTGCGAACGCCCGCGGCCCCCGTCCTCCCAGGTCGGGAGGGCGGGGGCCGCGGGCGTCGGAACGTCGGCGCGGGGGCCGTCGTCAGAGGGCGAACACCTCGTCCACCAGGGCCGCCTGCTCGGCGCCGTGGCGCTTGGCCGAGCCGACCGCCGGGGCCGAGGAGGCCGTACGGGCCACGCGGCGCAGACGGGCGTCGCCGCCGGTGCGGCCGACGACGACCTGGAGGTGGTCGACCAGGTTCATCGCGATGAACGGCCAGGCACCCTGGTTGGCCGGCTCCTCCTGGGCCCAGACGAACTGGACGTTCTCGCCGTAGCGGGCCAGCTCCTCCTGGAGCTCGGCGACCGGGAGCGGGTAGAGCCGCTCCATGCGGACGATGGCGGTGTCGGTGACGCCGCGCTCGGTCCGGGCCGCCGCCAGGTCGTAGTAGAACTTGCCGGAGGTGATGACGACCTTGCGGACCTGCGCCGGGTCGACGGTGGTGTCACCGATGACCGGGCGGAACGAGCCCGACAGGAACTCCTCGGTCGCACTCGCCGCGGCCTTCAGGCGCAGCATCGACTTCGGGGTGAAGACGATGAGCGGCTTGTGGTGCGGGTTGTGCGCCTGCCAGCGCAGCAGGTGGAAGTAGTTCGACGGCAGGGTCGGCATGGCGACCGTCATGTTGTCCTGCGCGCACAGCTGGAGGAAGCGCTCCGGGCGGGCGGACGAGTGGTCCGGGCCCTGGCCCTCGTAGCCGTGCGGCAGCAGCAGGGTGACGCCGGAGTGCTGGCCCCACTTCTGCTCGGCGGAGGCGATGTACTCGTCCACCATGGTCTGCGCGCCGTTGACGAAGTCGCCGAACTGCGCCTCCCACATGACCAGCGCGTTCGGGCGGGTCAGCGAGTAGCCGTACTCGAAGCCCATGGCCGCGTACTCCGACAGCAGGCTGTCGTAGACGGTGAAGCGGGCCTGGTCCTCGGTGAGGTACTGCAGCGGGGTGTAGTCCTCGCCGGTCTTGCGGTCGATCAGGACGGCGTGCCGCTGGCCGAAGGTGCCGCGGCGGCTGTCCTGGCCGGCCAGGCGGACCGGGTGGCCCTCCATGAGCAGCGAGCCGATGGCGAGGGCCTCGCCGGTCGCCCAGTCGATGGTGTTGTCCTCGACCGAGGCGGCGCGGCGCTGCAGCTGCGGCAGCAGACGCGGGTGGACGGTCAGCCAGTCCGGGTGGTTGACCTGCGAGGCGGCGATCCGCTTGACCATCTCCTGGGAGATGCCGGTCTGGATGGAGACCGGGAAGTCGGCGACCGGGCGGGCGGCGGTGGCGTCGGCCGGAGCCTGGGCCGCGTCGCGGACCTCGGCGAAGACCTTCTCCAGCTGGCCCTGGAAGTCCTGGAGCGCCTGCTCCGCCTCTTCCATGGTGATGTCGCCGCGACCGATCAGGCCCTCGGTGTACAGCTTGCGCACCGAGCGCTTCTTGTCGATCAGGTCGTACATCAGCGGCTGGGTGAACGACGGGTTGTCGGCCTCGTTGTGACCGCGGCGGCGGTAGCAGATGAGGTCGATGACGACGTCCTTGTGGAACTCCTGCCGGAACTCGAAGGCGAGCCGCGCGACGCGGACCACGGCCTCCGGGTCGTCGCCGTTCACGTGGAAGATCGGCGCCTCGATCATGCGGGCCACGTCGGTGCAGTACATCGACGAGCGCGAGGACGCCGGGGCGGCGGTGAAGCCGACCTGGTTGTTGACCACGAGGTGGATCGTGCCGCCGGTGCGGTAGCCCCGCAGCTGCGACATGTTCAGGGTCTCCGCGACGACGCCCTGGCCGGCGAAGGCCGCGTCGCCGTGGACCTGGATCGGGAGCACCGGGAAGGTGGTGCCGCCCTGGTCCAGGACGTCCTGCTTGGCGCGGACGATGCCCTCGACGACCGGGTCGACCGTCTCCAGGTGGGAGGGGTTCGCGGCGAGGGAGACCTTGATGGTCTCGCCGTCCAGGCCCGTGAAGGTGCCCTCGGCGCCCAGGTGGTACTTGACGTCGCCGGAGCCGTGCATGGACTTCGGGTCGAGGTTGCCCTCGAACTCGCCGAAGATCTTGCCGTACGGCTTGCCGACGATGTTGGCCAGCACGTTCAGGCGGCCGCGGTGGGCCATGCCGATGACGGCCTCGTCGAGGCGGTGCTCGGCGGCGGCGTCGATCGTGGCGTCCAGCAGCGGGATGAGGGACTCGCCGCCCTCCAGGGAGAACCGCTTCTGCCCGACGTACTTGGTCTGCAGGAAGGTCTCGAACGCCTCGGCGGAGTTCAGGCGGCGCAGGATGCGCAGCTGCTCCTCGCGCTCGGGCTTGGTGTACGGCTTCTCCAGGCGCTCCTGCAGCCACTTGCGCTGCTTCGGGTCCTGGATGTGCATGTACTCGATGCCGACGGTGCGGCAGTACGTGTTGCGCAGCAGGCCGAGGATGTCGCGGAGCTTCATCATCTTCTGGCCGCCGAAGCCGCCGACCGCGAACTCGCGCTCCAGGTCCCACAGGGTGAGGCCGTGCTGGACGACGTCCAGGTCGGGGTGCTTGCGCTGCTTGTACTCCAGCGGGTCGGTGTCGGCCATCAGGTGGCCGCGCACGCGGTACGCGTGGATGAGCTCCATGACGCGGGCGGTCTTGTTGACCTCGTCGTCGTGGGTGGTGGCGACGTCGGTGGCCCAGCGGACCGGCTCGTACGGGATCCGCAGAGACTCGAAGATCTCGTCGTAGAAGCCGTTCTCGCCGAGCAGCAGGCGGTGGATCTCGCGCAGGAACTCGCCCGAGGCCGCGCCCTGGATGACGCGGTGGTCGTAGGTCGAGGTCAGCGTCATGATCTTGGAGACGCCCAGGCGGGAGAGGGTCTCCGGGGCGGAGCCCTGGAACTCGGCCGGGTACTCCATGGCGCCGACGCCGACGATGGTGCCCTGGTTCTGCATCAGGCGCGGCACGGAGTGCACGGTGCCGATGCCGCCGGGGTTGGTCAGCGAGACCGTGACGCCGGTGAAGTCGTCCATGGTCAGCTTGTTGGCGCGAGCCCGGCGGACGATGTCCTCGTACGCCTGCCAGAAGCCGAAGAAGTCGAGCGTCTCGGCCTTCTTGATGGCCGCGACGACGAGCTGGCGGTCGCCGTTGGGCTTGACCAGGTCGATGGCCAGGCCGAGGTTGATGTGCTCCGGCTTGACCAGGTAGGACTTGCCGTCCTCCACCTTGTAGCTGTGGTTCATGCCCGGCGAGGCCTTGATGGCCTGGACCAGGGCGTAGCCGATCAGGTGGGTGAAGGAGACCTTGCCACCGCGGGCGCGCTGCAGGTGGTTGTTGATGACGATGCGGTTGTCGATCAACAGCTTCGCCGGGACGGCGCGGACCGAGGTCGCGGTCGGCACCTCCAGCGAGGCGTCCATGTTGGTGGCGACGGCCTTCGCCGGGCCGCGCAGCTGGACCAGCTCGGGGCCGGCCGGGGCGGCGACGGCGGGCGCGGCCGGGGCGGCGGCCTTCGGCGCCGGGGGCGCGGCGGGGGCTGCGGCGAGCGGTGCGGCGGGGGCCGGGGCCGCCACCGGGGCCGGGACGGCCGGCGCGGCGGGGGCGGGTGCGGCCGGAGCAGCAGCGGCGGGCGCGGGGGCGGCGGCGGGGGTCGGCGTGGTGCCGACCGGGGTCGCGGCCTGGGTCACTGGGGTCACCTCGGTACCGGGCTTGTAGTCGGCGAAAAAGTCCCACCAGGCTCGGTCGACCGAGTTCGGGTCCTGGAGGTACTGCTGGTAGATCTCGTCGACGAGCCACTCATTGGGGCCGAAGCCCGTGGAGCTTGCCGAGCTGTTGGGGGTTTCTTGGGACTGTGGCGACACGGCGGCAACCGCCCTCTTCCGCTTCCTTTTGGGATGTTTGGACAGCGGGGATTAAGGCTACGCCCCTGACCAGTGATCGCGCAGTCTTCGGGCCCCAGGCGTCGCCCAGATCACAGTCCTGACCTGCACTTTGGCTGAAAAAGTGCGTTAGGAAGCCGTATCTGAGGGGAACTGATCGGCCTTCGCCAGCGGTCAAAACAGTCCTAATCCAGACATTTCTCCGCTTGGGGACGTACGCGATCTTCGGCGATCACTGTGTCGGTTCTGTGACAAATGACCGGTGTGATGAACCGATCACCCTTGGGTCACTCCCGGGTCACCCAAGGGTCAAGCCTGTCGCTGTCCCGGGAGCCGGACCTCGATCCGGCAGCCGCGGGGGGACTCGGCCACCGCGATCCGCCCGCCGTGCAGGTCCACCGCCCAGCGGGCGATCGCGAGGCCCAGCCCGGTACCGCCGTCCGCGGCCGGGCCGGCGGCCGTCGCGGTGCCGCTGCGGCTGAACCGCTCGAAGACCCGGTTGCGGTCCGCGGGCGGGATCCCGGGGCCCTCGTCCTCGACCTCCAGCAGCAGGCCGCCGTCCTCGTCGTCGGGACGGGCGCGCACGGTGACGGTGCCGCCGGAGGGGGAGTGCTTGCAGGCGTTGTCGACCAGGTTGGCGACCACCTGGTGCAGGCGCTCGGTGTCCGCCACGCCCGTCAGGCCGCTCGGGCTGACCTCCAGGGCGAGGCGGACGTCGCCCCGGCGGGAGAAGGCCCCGCCGGCCGTCGCGCCGTCCACGGTGACGCCGCGCAGCACGCCGTCCAGGAACTCGCGCACCTCGAAGGGGCGGGCGTCCAGGTCGACCACGCCGTCGTCGATCTTGGAGAGGTCCAGCAGGTGGGTGACCAGGCGGCCGAGCCGCTCGGTCTGCTCCAGGGCCGCCTCCAGGGTGGCCGGGTTCGGCTGGACGACGCCGTCCACCACGTTCTCCAGGACGGCGCGCAGCGCGGCGATGGGCGTGCGCAGCTCGTGGGAGACGTTGGCGACCAGCTCGCGCCGGTGTTGGTCGGCCGCCTGCAGGTCGGCGGCCATCGCGTTGAAGGTGACGGCCAGCTCGCCGATCTCGTCGCGGGAGCCGACCTCGACCCGGCGGCTGTAGTCGCCGGAGGCCATCGCGCGGGCGGCGGCCGTCATCTCGCGCAGGGGGGAGGTCAGCCCGTGCGCGAGGAACTGCATGAACAGCAGCGAGGCGATCATGGAGAAGACCATGATGATCCGGATCTGGGTCTCGGACCGGATCGCCACGACCACCATCCCGGTGGCCAGGAAGACGGAGACGATCACCAGCAGGGCGAGTTTGCCCTTGATCGAGCGGACCGGGTCGAGCGGCCGGATGTCGGCCCAGACCCGGCGGGCGGCGCGGGAGGCGAGGGTCTGCGGACGCGCGGTCTCGGCGTCCCCGTCGCGTTGCTGTGGAAAGGTCATGGGTCCCCCGAGCGGGCCCCGCGTGCGTCCTGGTGCGGTCGGTCGTTCGGGACACGGGCCCCCCGGAGGCCCGTCGCCCGAGGTCCGCCGTCAGGACAGCGGGGCCTCCAGTGCGTAGCCGACGCCGTGCACGGTGCGGATCCAGCTGGCGCCGATCTTGCGCCGCAGCGCCTTGACGTGGCTGTCCACCGTGCGGGTGCCGGAGGCGTCGGTCCAGTCCCAGACCTCGGCCAGCAGCTGCTCGCGGGTGAGCACGGCGCGCGGCTGGGCGGCCAGGCAGGCGAGCAGGTCGAACTCGGTGGGCGTCAGGTGGACGTCGCCGGAGGCGAGCCGGACCCGGCGCTGCACGTGGTCGATCTCCAGCTCGCCGAAGCGCAGGCTGCCGAGCGCGGGCGTGCGGGCGGCCTGCTGGGCGCGCTCGACGCGGCGCAGCAGCACGTTGACCCGGGCCGCGAGTTCGCGCATCGAGAACGGTTTGGTCATGTAGTCGTCCGCGCCGACGCCGAGCCCGACCAGGAGGTCCGTCTCGTCGTCGCGGGCCGTCAGCATCAGTACCGGCACCGGCCGCTGGGCCTGGATGCGGCGGCACACCTCCAGGCCGTCGAAGCCGGGCAGCATGATGTCGAGGACGACCAGGTCCGGCTGCCAGGTGTGGAAGCCGTCGACCGCGCCCGGTCCGTCGTGGGCCACGGCGACCTTGAAGCCCTCCGCGCCCAGCCGGGCCGCGATCGACTCCGCGATCGTGGGCTCGTCCTCCACCACCAGCACTCTGCGCTGGCTGTTCACCGTGCCGCCGGTGTTGTGGTTGTCCTGCTGAATCTCTGTCACGGTCACGCCACCGCCCCCAGGGCTGCGGGCCGGCCACCTGTGGGGATGGCGGGCTCCGCTCGTAGTCTTGTTCCGTCGTGGACTGTGCCGGGTCCGCCGCCCCGCCGCGCGATCGGGAACGGGCCGGGCGGTGGTCGGCCGCCCGATGCTCCCGCGCACTTCGCAGCGTACGGACAGCGGATGC
Source organism: Kitasatospora sp. NPDC051170 (assembly GCF_044455705.1). NCBI lineage: Bacteria > Bacillati > Actinomycetota > Actinomycetes > Kitasatosporales > Streptomycetaceae > Kitasatospora > Kitasatospora sp. NPDC051170. Next base: position 687,908 of record NZ_JBITFA010000002.1, read on the forward strand.
TTCCCGGCAGGTGGACCGGACGTTTCCGGCCCGTGGGGCGGCCTTCCGGGCCGCCCGGAGGCCCACCGAAGGGGTGGGCACGGGGCGATACCTTACCCGGGGAATTTTCGCCGGATGACGGTACGTATGCGATGGGGTTCAGGGCGAGCTGCCGGTCAGAGCCGATGCCGAAGCGTTCTCCGGAACTAGGTCCAGACCAATTTTTCGGTAATCGGACTCACTGACTCCGGGACAGTCTTCACGGGCTTTTCTCAGGTGCCTCTCAGAACCTCGACGTAACGTCGTCGCGACGCCGCCCCGCCGCGCGGAATCCCTCGCTCCCGCCGGTACGTTGGGCACGGGGCGGGGAGAACCGGGTGGCTGCGGGCACGGAGCGGAGGCGGCATGGCGGCAGTGTGGCGTGAGTCCGGAGGGCGCGCTCAGGCGCCCGTCGGCGTGCCGTACGGAATGTTCCGCCACGGACTGCGCACCGTCGTCCTCGACTGGTTGCTGGAACGCCTGCCGACGCCCCGGCGCAATCCGTTCACGCTCGGATACCTCGCCGTCGTCGGCGTCACCACGACCTTCGCGAAACTCGCCGACCCGGAACTCGTGCAACGCCTCCAGGAGGCGTCCAGTTCGGACGGGCACAACCTTCTGCAGCACCCTTTGCGGGCTCTCGTGCTCAGCGGATTCTGGGTCGCCGGCGAGGCGTGGATGCCGTACCTGTGGGGATTCGCGATCACCCTCGCGCCGCTGGAGCGCAGGGTCGGCCCGGCGCGGGCGGCGGCGGTGTTCGCGATCGGGCACGTCGGCGCCACGCTGCTCTCCCAGGGCGTGGTGATGGGCGCGGTGGCCACCGGGCGGATGGAGCCCGAGGCGATGGACCGGCTGGACATCGGGGTCAGCTACGGCGTGCTCGCCTGCCTGGGCGCGGTGGCCGGACTGATGTCCACGCGCGGGCGGGTGCTCGCGCTGGGCGCGACCGGGCTGATGATCGCCGGGCAGATCGCCGAGGACCGGGACGTGGTCACGGCCGTCGGGCACCCGGCGGCGGTGCTCGCCGGGGTGGCGCTGTGGCGGTGGCTGCGGCGGGTTCGGCGGCGGCCTCCGACCTCGCGCCCGCGCCGGGTGGCGGCCGCGGCGGTCAAGGGTGTGGCCGCGCGGGGCGGGTTCCCGGCGACGCGCTGAGCCCCGCCGGGCGAGCGGGCCCGTTTTTGACATCCCCTACCGAACGGTCGTTCGCCGGTTGTCCAGGGCCTTCTGGTGTTCGCTCACGGCGAACAAAGCCGCGGGAACATCCGGGGCCCGCCGAGCCTTAGTCAGGTCGACTCAAGTTCACTGACTGGGGAGAGATCATGGCATCGACGTCCACACCGCTCACCCTGCCCGTGCTGCCGCTCGACGACGAGGTCGTGCTCCCGGGCATGGTCGTCCCGCTCGACCTGAAGGACACGGAGGTGCGCGCCGCCGTCGAAGCCGCCCGCGCCGCGGCCACCGGCTCCGGCAAGCCCCAGGTGCTGCTCGTCCCCCGGGTCGACGGCTCGTACGCGGCGGCCGGCACCCTCGCCACCGTCGAGCAGGTCGGCCGCCTCGCCGACGGGGACCCGGCCGCCCTCGTGCGCGCCGTGCGCCGGGTGCGCATCGGTGTGGGCACCACCGGGCCCGGCGCCGCCCTGTGGGTGGAGACCACCCCGTTCAAGGAGTCCTCCGTCGGCACGCCCGTCGCCGGGCGGGCCGCCGAGCTGGTCAAGGAGTACAAGGCGCTGTCCACCCAGTGGCTGCGCAAGCGCGGCGCCTGGCAGATCGTCGACCGCGTCGCCCAGATCGAGGGCGTCGGCGAGCTCGCCGACAACATCGGCTACGCGCCCTTCGCCACCGCCGAGCAGAAGCTCAAGGTGCTCCTGGAGGCCGACCAGGTCGCCCGGCTGGAGTACGCGCTCACCCTCCTGCGCGACCACCTCGCCGAGGAGGAGGTCAACGACACCATCCGCAAGGACGTCGAGGAGGGCGTCGCCAAGCAGCAGAAGGAGTTCCTGCTCCGCCGCCAGCTGGAGGCCGTCCGCAAGGAACTCGCCGAGCTCAACGGCGACCCGGCCGACGAGGAGGGCGACTACCGCGCCCGCGTCGAGGCCGCCGACCTGCCCGAGAAGGTCCGCGAGGCCGCGCTCAAGGAGGTCGACAAGCTGGAGCGCTCCTCCGACCAGTCGCCCGAGGGCTCCTGGATCCGCACCTGGCTCGACACCGTCCTGGAGCTGCCCTGGAACGAGCGCACCGAGGACGCCTACGACATCGCCGGCGCCCGGGCCGTCCTGGACGCCGACCACGCGGGCCTGGCCGACGTGAAGGAGCGCATCGTCGAGTACCTGGCCGTGCGCAAGCGCCGCGCCGACCAGGGGCTCGGGCTGATCGGCGGCCGCCGCGGCGGCGCGGTTCTCGCCCTCGTCGGCCCGCCCGGGGTCGGAAAGACCTCGATCGCCGAATCGGTGGCCCACGCGATGGGCCGAAAGTTCGTCCGCGTCGCCCTCGGCGGGGTGCGGGACGAGGCCGAGATCCGGGGCCACCGGCGCACCTACGTCGGCGCGCTGCCCGGCCGGCTCGTCCGGGCCGTCAAGGAGGCGGGCTCGATGAACCCCGTCGTCCTGCTCGACGAGATCGACAAGGTCGGCTCCGACTACCGGGGAGACCCGGCCGCCGCCCTGCTCGAGGTGCTCGACCCGGCGCAGAACCACACCTTCCGCGACCACTACCTGGAGGTCGAGCTCGACCTCTCCGACGTCGTCTTCCTCGCCACCGCCAACGTGCTGGAGTCCATCCCCGAGCCGCTGCTCGACCGCATGGAACTGGTCCGCCTGGACGGCTACACCGAGGACGAGAAGGTCGTCATCGCCCGCGACCACCTGCTCCCGCGCCAGCTGGAGAAGGCGGGCCTCGGCGACGGGCAGGTCGGCGTCGAGGAGGAGGCGCTGCGCAGGCTCGCCGGGGAGTACACCCGGGAGGCCGGCGTACGGAACCTGGAACGCTCCATCGCCCGGGTGCTGCGCAAGATCGCCGCACAGGCCGAGCTCGGCGAGCGCGAGCTGCCCGTCACCGTCGGCCCGAAGGACCTGCGCGCCCTCATCGGCCGGCCGCACCACGTGCCCGAGGCCGCCCAGGAACCCGCCGAGCGGCGCACCGCCGTCCCCGGCGTGGCCACCGGGCTCGCCGTCACCGGCGCCGGCGGCGACGTCCTCTACATCGAGGCCTCCCTCGCCGACGCCGAGACCGGCGGCACCGGGCTCACCCTCACCGGGCAGCTGGGCGACGTCATGAAGGAGTCCGCGCACATCGCGCTCTCCTACCTGCGCTCGCGCGGCGCCGAGCTGGAACTGCCCGTCACCTCGCTGCGCGACCGGGGCGTCCACCTGCACGTCCCCGCCGGGGCCGTCCCCAAGGACGGGCCCAGCGCCGGCATCACCATGACCACGGCGCTCGCCTCGCTGCTCTCCGGCCGCAAGGTGCGCACCGACGTGGCGATGACGGGCGAGGTGTCGCTCACCGGGCGGGTGCTGCCCATCGGCGGGGTCAAGCAGAAGCTCCTCGCCGCCGACCGGGCCGGCGTCACCACGGTGATCATCCCCAAGCGCAACGAGGCCGACCTGGACGACGTCCCGGCCGAGGTGCTGGAGCGGCTCACCGTCCACCCGGTCGCGGACGTGCGGGAGGTGCTGAAGCTGGCGCTGGAGCCGGCCGGAGTACTCCTGGCCGTTTAGGGGCCCGCCCAGCGGCGTTGAAAGGCGGACGGCATCCGGGCGTGTGACACTGCTCGGATGCCGTCCCCCACGCAGCGAGCCCTGGCGCGGGTGCCGCCGCCGCTGCGGCCCCTGCTCCTCAGGCACCGGCGGCTGGTGAAGTTCCTGCTCGTCGGCGGGCTCTGCTTCCTGCTCACCGTGGTGATCGACTTCGAGCTGAAGTTCACCGTGCTGGAGCACAAACCGGTCGTCGCGCTGACCGTCGCCACCGTCATCGGCACCGTCGTGTCGTACGTGCTCAACCGGCGCTGGGCCTTCCGCACCGGGTGGCGGCGGCGCGAACCCCTGCTGTTCGCGCTGGTCAGCGCCGTCGCCATCGCGGTCAACGACCTCCCGCTGATCGTCTCCCGCTACCTGCTCGACCTGCGCGAGCCGTACGTCGGGCCGCTCGCCCAGGAGATCGCCGACTTCCTCAGCGGGATGGTCGTCGGGACGTTCGTCGCCATGCTCTTCCGGTTCTGGGCCGTGCAGCGGTGGGTGTTCACGACGCCGCCGCCGGCGCCGGAGGACGGTTACGCTGCAACCGAGGTGCCGGGGATGTCGGAGATGTGAAAGATGTCGAAGATGTCGAGGACGCCACGGGATGCGCGATGAAACCGTGAGGTGAGGAACCATGCGCGGGGAACCCGAAGGCCTCAGGGCCGGGCCCGCCAGCCAGCAGGGCATGCGACGGGCCAACCTCGCCCTCGTCCTCGGCGTCATCGCCCGCGCCCCGCGCTCCCGCGCGGAGGTCGCCACCGGCACCGGGCTCACCCGGGCCGCCGTCTCCTCCCTCGCCGAGCAGCTCATCGCCGCCGGGCTCGTCGTCGAGGAGGGCCCCTCCGCCCCCAGTGGCAAGGTCGGCCGACCGGGCACCGCCCTCGGCCTCAACCCCGACGGCCCCGCCGGCCTCGGCGCGGAGATCGGCGTCCGGCACCTCGGGGCCTGCGTCGTCGACCTGCGCGGCGAGATCCGCGCCTGGCGCCGCGAGGAGGCCGCCAACGCGGACCGCCCGCCGGGCGCCGTCCTGGCGGACCTGGCCGCACTCCTGCGCGAGACCGTCGCCGAGGCGGGCCTCGCGCCGGCGGGCCTGACCCTGGCCGTCCCCGGACTGGTCGACGCGGGCGGGGTACTGCAGCGCGCGGCCAACCTGGGCTGGGCGGACGTGCCGCTCGCGGCGGAGCTCCGGGCGGCGCTGCGCGCGGGGGAGGACGCCGCCGCGGGCGCGAGTGCCGCGGAGCCGCGACCGGGCCGGGGCGGATCGGGCGGCGGCGGGCTGGCGGAGCTGCCGATCGAGGTGGACAACGAGGCGAACCTCGGCGGGCTCGCCGAGCGGTGGCTGGGGGAGGGCCCCGAGGACTTCCTCTACGTCTCCGCCGAGGCCGGGGTCGGTGCGGCGATCGTCATCGGCGGGCGACTGCTGCGCGGAGCCCGCGGCTACGCGGGCGAGTTCGGCCACGTCCCCGTCCACCCGGACGGCCCGCGCTGCGCCTGCGGCGCGCGCGGCTGCCTGGAGCAGTACGCGGGCGGGGCCGCCGTCCTGCGGGCGGCGCACCTGACGGACGCCCGGGGCGACTGGGCGGCGCTGGTCGCCGACCGCGCCGCAGCGGGCGACGAGGCCGCCCGCGAAGCGCTGGTCCGCGCGGGGCGTGCCCTCGGCACGGCCGCCGCCGGAGCGGTCAACCTGCTGGACCCGGCCGCGATCGTCCTCGGCGGCGGCTACGCCGGCCCGGCCCCCTGGCTGCTCCCCGCGATGCACGCCGAACTGGCCGCCCGCGTCACCGTCCGGCCTTGGTCCGACGACCGCCTGACCGTCTCCCGGCTCGGCCGCCGAGGCCCCCTCCTCGGCGCCGCCGTAGGCGTCGTCCGCGCCATCGTCGCCGACCCCGGCCCCCTGGCCACCCCGGCAGGGACCTGATACCCGGCCGGGGCGGCGGGCGCGATGAGCCGGGGCCGCATCACGCCCCCATGCCTCGCGCACGGGCTCCCCGAGGTGGGCCGGTGGTTGGAGTGGGCGGCCGGGGGAGCCGGGCTGGAGTGGCCCCCGAGGTAAGCGGGGCCAGCGGCCGGAGGGGGTCGGTTGCCGGATTCCGTGGAAGTCCGGAACGACCTGAGCCCCCGGCCGGGGGCCGGGGGCTCAGCGGGGGTGAGGGGGTCAGGCGGTTGCGGCGGCCAGTTCGCGGCCGCCGGAGCGGGGGGTGCGGAGGACGGCGAGGAGGGCCACGGCGACGCCGACGAGGGCCCAGAGGAAGAGGACCAGGAGGGGCTTGCCGATGTTGGTGGAGTCGAAGTAGGCGATCGACTTGGTGACGGCGGTGCCCGCGCCGTTGGGGATGACCGAGCCGATGGCGCGCCAGAAGGGGGGCATCATCGGGTCGGGGTAGACGCCGCCGGCGCTGGGGTTGCCGAGGACGACGAAGATCAGGACGGCGACGCCGATGCCGAGGATGTCGAAGAGGCACTGCAGGGCCATGGTGAAGGCGCCGACCGTGAAGACCACCAGGGCGCCAATCGCCGTCAGGGCGAGGATCGAGCCGGGCAGGGCGTCCAGGACGGGGCCGGCGATGATCGTGCCGCCGAGGCCCGCGACCACCGAGTAGAGGGCGAGGGCGCCGAGGCGGATCAGCAGGCGGTGGACGTTGGCGGGCTTGGAGCCGGCGCTGATGCCGAGGATGGAGGCGACCAGGTAGCCGCCGACGCACCAGCCGATGACCAGGTAGAACGACGTGAGGCCGTTGGTGTCGCCCTTGGCGAGCGGCAGGACGTCGTGGACGACGACGGTACGGCCCTGCTTCGCGTCCAGCGCGGTGGTGATGGTCTCCGCGGCCTTGGCGGCGGACGGGCCGCGGGCGCCGCCGACGAGGAGGGTGTCCTGGGTGCCCCTGGGGTCGACGACCAGGGCGGCGTAGACCTTCTGGTCCTTGATCTGCTGGGTGGCCGTCTCCGCGTCGGGCGCGGTGACGGCCTTGACGGGCTTGCCGTCGATCGCGTTGAGGGCGCCCGTGTACTTGGGGGCGACCTGCTCGGGGGCGACCACCGCGATGGAGAGGTTCTGCGGGGTCGGGTGGTGCAGCGCCCCGACGTACGAGGTGATGAAGCCGAGCTGCAGCAGCAGGACTCCGAGTACCAGGAGTGCCGCGCGCGGGGTGACCGCGCTCTTGAGTTCGGTCATGAATCCCTGCCCCGGGGCAGCCATCCGCATCTCCTTGCGTATCGGCGGAAAACGGATACTTCATACCATGAAGTAGTTGGCTTGTCGCACCCCACGCGCCGGGGCGCGGGGTCTGAGGGGGCCTCAAGTGGCGAACCTCTCTTTACTTGCCCTTGAAGAAAGTTGCCTAACTCAACCATCCGGGGATATGGTTGCGTAAGACAACGAAATCAGAGGACCCAGATGACCCCGACCACAGAGGCCGAGACCGGCGCGGTGGCAGCCGCCGCCGTCGACGACCGTCCGATGACCCACCGCCAGGTGATGGAGGCGCTCTCGGGCCTGCTGCTCGGCCTGTTCGTGGCCGTGCTCTCGTCCACCGTCGTCTCCAACGCCCTGCCGCACATCCTCACCGACCTCCACGGCGGCCAGTCCGCCTACACCTGGGTGATCACCGCGACGCTGCTCACCCTCACCGCCTCCACCCCGATCTGGGGCAAGCTCTCCGACCTGGCCAGCAAGAAGCTGCTGCTCCAGATCGCCCTGGTGATCTACATCGGCTCCTCCGCGCTGGCCGGCCTCGCGCAGAACACCGGCGAGCTGATCGCCTGCCGCGCCCTCCAGGGCATCGGCGCCGGCGGTGTCACCGCGCTGGCGCAGATCTGCCTGGCGGCGATGGTCCCGCCGCGCGAGCGCGGCCGCTACAGCGGGTACTTCGGGGCGGTCTTCGCCCTGGCCACCATCGGCGGCCCGCTGATCGGCGGCGTCATCGTGGACACCCCCTGGCTGGGGTGGCGCTGGTGCTTCTACGTCGGCATCCCGTTCGCGATCGCCGCGATCCTGGTCGTCCAGCGCACCCTGAAGCTGCCGGTGGTCAGGCGCAAGGTGAAGATCGACTACCTGGGCGCGCTGACCATCACCGCCGCCGTGAGCCTGCTGATGATCTGGATCACCCTGGCCGGCAAGAACTACGACTGGCTGTCCTGGCAGACCGCCGCGATGGTCGGCGGGGGCCTGCTGCTGGGCGCGCTGGCCGTCGTCGTCGAGCGCCGCGCGGCCGAGCCGATCATCCCGCCGGACCTCTTCCGGTACCGCACCGTCAGCCTGGCCGCCCTGGCCAGCGTGCTCGTCGGCGTCGGGATGTACGGCGCCACGACCTTCCTCAGCCAGTACTTCCAGCTGGCCCGGGCCAAGTCCCCGACGATGGCCGGCCTGATGACCCTGCCGATGATCCTCGGCCTGGCGGTGGCCTCCACCGTCGCCGGCCGGCTGATCACCAAGTACGGCAAGTGGAAGGCGTACCTGGTCGCCGGCACGCTGATGCTGGCCGTCGGCTTCGGGCTGCTCGGCACCGCGCGGGCCGACACCGACTACACCCTGCTCTCCGTCTACATGGCGATCACGGGTGTCGGCCTCGGCCTGACCATGCAGAACCTGGTGCTCGCGGTGCAGAACACCGTGCCGCGCCACGAGCTGGGCGCCGCCAGCTCGGTGGTCACCTTCTTCCGCACCATGGGCGGCGCGATGGGCGTCTCCGCGCTCGGCGCGCTGATGAACGACAAGGTGACCCACTACCTGGCGGAGAACCTCGCGGCCGCGCACATCCCGGCCGGGCACGGGACCGGCGGCGGCATCCCGGACCTGCACAAGCTGCCCGCCCCGGTCGTCCCGCTGGTGACGGACGCCTTCGGCCACGGCGTCGGCATGGTGTTCCTGTTCGCGGCGCCCTTCGCGCTGCTGGCCTTCGTCACCGTGCTGTTCATCCGCGAGACGGTGCTGAAGACCAGCCAGGTCTGAGCCGCCCGCGCAGACGGAAGGGCCGGGGAGTGCCATCGCACTCCCCGGCCCTTCCGGCGTTCGTCCTAAGCCCTACGAGCCCTACGAGGCCTGCGAGCCCTGCGAGCCCTACGGCGCCGCGATCAGCACCAGGCCGTAGACCACGGCGGAGGCGCAGAGCGCGAAGCAGGCGTACGCGCCGGCCAGCAGGGCGGGCTTGCCGGTGCTCCGGCCCTCGCCCTCACGGGCGCTCAGCACGGCCTCGCGGCGCGACAGCGCCAGGATGCCGAGCGCGAAGACGGCGACCACGGCGACGGTGATGCCGAAGCTGGCGCAGGCGGTCTGGGCCAGGGCGGTCCACTTGATGTGCATGGTGCGTGCTCCTCAGCGGGCGGCGCTCAGGCCGCGACCGTGGTCGAGGCGGGGGACGTGACGGTGGGGGTGGTCGGGGCGAGCTCGACCGGGGTCACCTCGTCCGCGTCGTTGACGTTGTGCGCGCTGACGGGCTGGCGGCGCGAGATGATCCACATCGCGCCCGAGCCGGCGACCAGCAGCACGCCGACCACGACGACGCCCCAGGTGCCCTGGCGGGCCAGCAGGGCCGCGCCGCCGGAGACGAGGGCGGCGGCCGGCAGGGTCAGGCCCCAGGTGTAGACCATGCGGCGCACCAGGCTCCAGCGCAGCTGGCCCTTGGGCCCGCCGAGGCCCGCGCCCATGATGCCGCCGGAGCAGACCTGGGTGGTGGAGAGGCCGAAGCCCATGTGCGAGGAGGTCAGGATGACGGTCGCGGCGGCCGACTCGGAGGCGAAGCCCTGCGGCGCCTTGATGTCCGCCAGGCCCTTGCCCATCGAGCGGATGATCCGCCAGCCGCCCATGTAGGTGCCGAGCGCGATCGCGGCGCCGGCGGAGACGATCACCCAGGTGGGGGGCAGGGCGCCGTGCGGCAGGGCGCCGACCGAGACGAGGGTGAGGGTGATGATGCCCATGGTCTTCTGGGCGTCGTTGGTGCCGTGCGCGAGCGAGATCAGCGAGGAGGAGAAGATCTGGCCGGTCTTGAAGCCCTTGGTGACGGTGCCCTCGTCGCTACGGCGGGTGATCGCGTACGCCAGCTTGGTGGCGCCCCAGGAGGCCAGGCCCGCGACGAACGGGGAGGCGATCGCGGGGATCAGGATCTTGGAGACGACGGTGTCGAAGTTGACGCCGTTCATGCCGACACCGACCACGGTGGCGCCGATGAGGCCGCCGTAGAGCGCGTGCGAGGAACTGGACGGCAGGCCGCGCAGCCAGGTGAGCAGGTTCCAGAGGATGGCGCCCGCCAGTGCCGCGAAGATGATCTCCGGGTGGACGCCGCTCTTCTCGTTGACGATGCCGCCGGAGATGGTGGTGGCGACCTTCACGGACAGGAACGCGCCCGCGAAGTTGAGCACGGCCGCGATGGTGACCGCGACCTTCGGCCGGAGGGCTCCCGTCGCGATGGAGGTGGCCATCGCGTTGGCGGTGTCGTGGAACCCGTTGGTGAAGTCGAAGGCGAGCGCCGTGATGATCACAACGGCTACCAGGAACGAGATGTGTTCCATACCCAAACAATCGTCGTAGTTGTCGCACGGACGTTGGTGTCGTCGTGACGGTAGGTCTGTCAGGTGAACGAAAGGTGAACTGGGACGGGAATCGTGGTTCTGATGGTGTCCTGGCGATGGCTGAGAGCTTTCGCAGGGGTGAACCGTGGCGTGTTGACCAGGCCTTCGAAGGGGAACGTCCGGTTTCGATCGGTTTTGTTGAGAGTTGTCTCACAGTTCGCACGGAGAATTAACCCCCTGGTCGGGGTGTGCTCTGTTTCCGACCGGTAACCCATGGGAGGATCTGCGGCAACCCGGCGAACACACGGGGGCAGGTAGCAGGTTCGGTGCGGGGAGGACCAACCATGGGCGGGGCTGCACAGCGCACGGAAACGGCGGGCGTACGCCCCTGGGTGCGGGCGGCGTTGCGCTGCGGAGCCGCCCTCGCGGCCGCCGCGCTCTCCCTCCCCCTGGCCGCCGGCGCGGCCTGGGCCAGCCCGGACCCGGGCACCACCGGAGTGAGCGTCGCCCCCGGCCAGGACCCGCTCGCCGCCACCAAGGCCACCCTCGGCCCGATGCTCGACCGGCTCCACGACCTCTACCAGAGCGCCGAGGCCGCCACCGAGCAGTACAACGGCTCCGTCGCCAAGGTCGCCGCGCAGCAGGCCGCGCTCACCGAGGTCCAGGGCAAGCTCGACCGCCAGCAGAAGCAGGTCGACGCGGGCACCGACATCGCCTCCCAGCTGGCCGCCGCCCAGTACCGCAACGGCGCCACCTCCGCCTACGCCGAGCTCCTGCTCTCCAAGGACCCGTACGAGGCCGTCACCATCGCCGAGCTGCTCAGCGCCGCCAGCCGCTCGCAGTCCGACTTCCTCGCCAAGCTCAAGGGCGACCGCGACGCGCTCGACACCCTCAAGCAGCAGAGCGAGGAGGCGCTGAAGACCTCCAAGACGCTCGTCACCCAGCAGGAGGCGGCCAAGACCAAGGCGGCCGCCGACCTCGCCGCCGTCGAGCTGACGGTCTCCTCCCTCACCGGCGCCCAGCGCGCCGAGCTGGAGCAGCTGGAGAAGGCCCGCGCCGACGAGGCCCAGCTCGCCTTCCTCGCCTCCGGCGCCCTCGGCAAGGGCGAGCGCACCCCCTCCGCCCAGGGGCGCGGGGCCATCGCCTTCGCCCTCGCCCAGCTGGGCAAGCCGTACCTGTGGGGCGGCACCGGGCCCGAGTCCTACGACTGCTCCGGCCTCACCTCGCAGGCGTGGCTGCACGCCGGGCGGTCGATCCCGCGCACCAGCCAGGAGCAGTGGGCGCAGCTCCAGCACGTGCCGCTCAACCAGATCCGGGCCGGCGACCTGGTCATCTACTTCAAGGACGCCACGCACGTCGGGATGTACATCGGCGGCGGGCTCATCGTGCAGGCGCCCCGGCCCGGCGCGTACATCAAGGTCTCGCCGATCGGCTCGATGCCGATCCTCGGCGCGGTGCGGCCCGACCCCGACGGTGCGGCCGACGACGCCGGCGGCGCCTGGAAGGTGCCGGACCTGCCCGCCGGCTGGGACGCCACCACGCCGATAGCGCCCAGCCCGGTGCCGCAGACGCCGCCCGTCACCCCGGGGACCCCGGCCACGCCGACCACCCCGGTCACCCCCGAGCCGGGGACGTCCACCGGCACGCCGTCCGGTACGGGCTCGCCCACGCCGACCCCGACGGACACGGCGACGACCAGCCCGACGCCGACCGGCACCACGACCCCGGGCACGCCCTCGGGTACCGGCACGCCCTCGGGCACCGGCACCGGCACCGGCACTTCGGCGCCGACCGCGACCGGGACGGGTACGGGCACGCCGAGCTCCACCGGGACGTCGACCGGCACGGCCGGCGCCTCGGCCCCGGGCAGCGCCACGGCGACGCTGCCGCTGGGCGGCACGGTCTCGCCCAACCGAGGCTGAACAGGCAGGAGGCCCGCCCGGTGACACCGGGCGGGCCTCCTGCCTGTTCCACGGCGTCTACGGCGCGGTGTCGGGCTCGAAGCGGACGACGACGGCCTTGGAGGTCGGCGTGTTGCTGATGTCGGCCGTGGAGTCCAGCGGGATCAGCACGTTGGTCTCCGGGTAGTACGCCGCCGCGCCGCCCCGGGCGACGGGGTAGTGGACGACCCGGAAGTGCGGGGCGCGGCGCTCGACGCCGTCCGTCCACTCGCTCACCAGGTCGACGTACGCGCCCTCGACGAGGCCGAGTCCGGCCGCGTCCGCCGGGTTGACCAGGACGACGCGGCGGCCGCCCTTGATGCCCCGGTAGCGGTCGTCGAGGCCGTAGATCGTGGTGTTGTACTGGTCGTGGGAGCGCAGGGTCTGCAACAGCAGGCGGCCCTGCGGGACTTCGGGGGCGGTCAGCGGGTTGACCGTGAAGTTGGCCTTGCCGGTGGCGGTCGGGAAGGTGCGGCTGTCGCGCGGGCCGTGCGGCAGGGTGAAGCCGCCGGGGCGCTGGAGCCTGGCGTTGTAGTCCTCGAAGCCGGGGACGACGCGGGCGATCCGGTCCCGCAGGGTGCCGTAGTCGGCGGCGAACTCCGCCCAGGGCACGGAGTCCTCCGGGCCGAGGACGGCCTCGGCGAGGCGGCAGACGATGGCGGTCTCGGAGAGCAGGCCCTCGGCGGGCGGGCGCAGCCGGCCGCGCGAGGCGTGCACCTGGCCCATGGAGTCCTCGACGCTGACGACCTGGTCGCCGAGGCGGGTGGTGTCCCGGTCGGTGCGGCCGAGGGTGGGCAGGATGAGGGCGCGGGCGCCGGTGACCACGTGCGAGCGGTTGAGCTTGGTGGAGACGTGGACGGTCAGCCGGCAGCGGCGCATCGCGGCCTCGGTCACCTCGGTGTCCGGGGTGGCGGCGACGAAGTTGCCGCCCATCGCGAAGAACACCTCGACCTTGCCGTCGCGCATGGCGCGGATGGTGTCCACCGAGTCGTAGCCGTGCGCGCGCGGCGGCTCGAAGCCGAACTCCGCGCCCAGGGCGTCCAGGAAGGCGGCGCTCGGCCGCTCGAAGATGCCCATCGTCCGGTCGCCCTGGACGTTGCTGTGCCCGCGCACCGGGCAGACCCCGGCGCCGGGGCGGCCCACATTGCCGCGCAGGAGGAGGAAGTTGACCACCTCGCGGATGGTCGGGACGGCGTGCTTGTGCTGGGTGAGGCCCATCGCCCAGCAGACGATGACCTTCTTCGAGGCGAGGACCATCCGGCCCAGCTCCTCGATCTGCTCCCAGGGCAGGCCCGTGGCGGCGAGGACCTCCGCGCGGTCCGTCTTCAGGGCCTGGGCCTCGAACTCCTCGTAGCCGTGGCAGTGTTCGGCGACGAAGGCGCGGTCCACCCCGTCGGCCTCCAGGACGATGCGGTTGAGCGCGCGGAAGAGCGCCAGGTCCCCGCCGAGGCGGATCTGGAGGAAGAGGTCGGTCAGCTTGGTGCCCTGGCCGACCAGCCCGCGGGCGTTCTGCGGGTTCTTGAAGCGCTCCAGGCCCGCCTCCGGCAGCGGGTTGACGCTGACGATCGTGGCGCCGGCCCGCTTGGCGCGCTCCAGGGCGGAGAGCATCCGGGGGTGGTTGGTGCCGGGGTTCTGGCCGGCCACGATGATCAGGTCGGCCTGGTAGAGGTCCTTGAGGCTGACGCTGCCCTTGCCGATGCCGATGGTCTCGGTGAGGGCCGAACCGGACGACTCGTGGCACATGTTGGAGCAGTCGGGCAGGTTGTTGGTGCCCAGGCGGCGCGCGAACAGCTGGTAGGCGAAGGCGGCCTCGTTGCTGGTGCGGCCGGAGGTGTAGAAGGCGGCGCCGTCCGGGGTGTCCAGGGCGCGCAGCTCCTCGGCGATCAGGGCGAAGGCGTCGTCCCAGGAGATCGGCGCGTAGTGGGTGGCGCCCTCGTCGAGCAGCATCGGGTGGGTGAGGCGGCCCTGCTGGCCCAGCCAGTAGCCGGAGCGCTCGGTGAGGTCGGAGATCGGGTGGGCGGCGAAGAACTCGGCGCGGATGCGGCGCTCGGTGGCCTCCTCGGCGACGGCCTTGGCGCCGTTCTCGCAGAACTCGGCGAGGTGCGGCTTGTCCGGCTCGGGCCAGGCGCAGCCGGGGCAGTCGAAGCCGCCGTGCTGGTTGAGCCGGCCCAGGGTGGCGAGGGTGCGCCGGGGGCCCATCTGCTCGGCGGCCATCCGCAGGCTGTGGCCGACGGCGGGCAGACCGGCGGCCGCGTGCTGGGGCGCGGACACCTGCGGGGCGTCCTGCGCCGGGTCGCTCTGCGGGGCCTGCTTGGCCATGACTGCGCTCCTTGGACTGTGCCTGTTCGGGCCGCCGCACCCTTGCGGGGCCCGGTGCCCATCCTTCCACCCAGGTGGAGGCAGGGGGAGGGGAGAGGCCCGGCCTCGGTAGAGTCTGCTCGTCACAGGGGAAGGGGGAGGGGCGCATGCGGGTCGGTGACGTCCTCGACGGACGGTACGAGCTGCTGGAGAAGCTCGGGCAGGGCGGCTTCGGGGTGGTGTGGAAGGCGCAGGACACCCGGATGCAGCGGCCGGTGGCCGTCAAGGTGATCGGGCACCACGGCGGTGACCAGGCGAAGGCCGCGCTGCGGTTCGTCCGGGAGGCGTGTGCGGCGGGCAACCTGTCCCATCCGCACATCGTGACCGTGCACGACCTCGGGCAGAGCGAGGTCGCCGACGAGCAGGTGACCTTCCTGGTCATGGAGATGCTGACCGGCCGCACCCTGACGGAGGTGCTGCGCGCCGGGGTGCCCGAGCCCGCGCAGAGCCTGCGGTGGGGGCGGGAGATCTGCGGGGCGCTCGCGGCGGCGCACGACGCGGGGATGGTGCACCGCGACATCAAGCCGGACAACATCATGATCACCGACGTCGGCCGGCTCAAGGTGCTGGACTTCGGCATCGCCCAGCTGGACACCGGCGCCGGAGGGCTCACCACCACCGGGACGATCGTCGGCAGCCCCGCCTACATGGCGCCCGAGCGGTGGACCGGCGGGCGCGTGGACGGGCGGGCGGACCTGTACGCGCTGGGCTGCGTGCTCGTCGAACTCTTCACCGGGGCACGGCCGTTCGGCGGTGACTCCACGCCGGTGCTGATGTACCAGCACCTCAACGAGCCGCCGCCCGCGCTGGACCCGGCGCAGTTCGGGCTGCCGCCGCAGGTGGCCGGGCTGATCGCCGAGCTGCTCGCCAAGGACCCGCAGGCGCGGCCGGCGGACGCCCGTACGGTCGAGGCGCGGCTGGCGGAGCTGGCCGACTGGCGCGGGGAGGCGGCGGTGGCCCCGGCGTCGACGGTGAAGGAGCAGCCGCCGGAGCCGGAGCCGGTGGTCCCGTCGACGCCGCAGCCCGTGGCCCCGTCGACGCCGCAGTCCGTACCGCAGGTTCCGCCGATGCCCGCCTCGCCGCCGCCCTTGTTCCCGGTGCAGCCGTCGGCGCCGAACGTGCCCACGCCCTCGCAGGTGCTGCCGCCGCTGACCACGCCGCCCGTGGTGGCCGCCGCCGGGCCCTCCGATGCCGTACGGGCCTCGCTGCGCGAGCGGCGCACGGCCGCCTACCGGGCCGCGACGGCGGGCGAATCGGCGATCCAGCTGCAGGCGATCGCCCAGGAGTGCGTGGCCGCGCTCGGCGCCGACGACCGCGACACCCTGTGCACCTGGCGGGACTTCAGCTGGTACCTCAGCCGCGCGGGGGACGTCGAGGGCGCGATCCGGCTGCTGCTCACCGTCGTCGAGGACATGAAGGCGGCGTTCGGCCCGGCCGACCCCGACACCGTCAGCGCCCGCTACCACCTGGCGTGGTGCGTGGGCGAGAGCGGCGCCGAGGTCACCGCGATCCGGCTGCTGTCCGAGCTGCTGCCCGACCTGCACGTGGCCGGCGGCCCGCAGGACCCGCGGGTGCTCAAGGCCCGGCACGACATCGCCGTGCGCCAGGCCAACCGGGGCGACCTCAACGGGGCGATCGCCGGGCTGCGGGCGCTGCTGCCCGACCTCGCCCAGGCCCTCGGCGAGCGCCACCCCAGCGCCGTGCAGGCGTGGCAGGACCTGATGACCTTCCAGCAGCGGTTGGTCGTCACCGGCACCAAGCGCCGCAACCGGGCGCCGAAGATGAGCCGGATGGAGGCGCTGATGCTGGTGCGCCGCCTGCGGCTGTGGGACTTCGTCAACGACCGGGACGGGCAGCTGGCCGTGCAGACGCTGGAGCGCGGGATCGGCCTGAAGGGCGTCGCGAGCGTGGTCTTCGAGGCTCCGGACCACGTCTCGGACGAGGACCTGGTGGAGGAGATCTTCGGGCCCTGACCCGTACGGTCTTCATGCGGCCAGCACCGCCGCCGGGAGGGTGGCCAGAGCCCGGAGAAGGGCCCGGGCGGCCGCGTCGTTCTGGCGGAACGCCGGGGCGTCGGTGCGGGGCCGGGCGAAGGCGGCGGCGGAGCGCAGGCTGGTGTGCGGGCCGAGGGCGGTGCGGCGTGGGTGCGGGGTGTCGCCGAGGGCGGGGTCGAGCAGGCGGCTGTCCTCGGGGTCGATGGTGACCAGGCCGGAGCGGTGGGTGTACTCCTCGTCGGCCACCACCTCCTCCACCAGCCGTCCGGCGCGGTGGAGTTCGCGCAGCAGCGGGTCCCCGGTGCGGGCCAGGGCGTGCTTGGGCAGGTACGCCTCGATCAGCGCGGTGGCGGTGACGGTGTGGCCGGGGACGGTCGTGCCGCCGGCCCGCCAGGTGCCGGTGGCCTCGTCCCGGACGACCCGGACGTTCGCCCCGAGGAAGGTCACCACCCCGGCCTCGGAGAGGGCGAGCAGCTGACGCAGCCGGAAGCCGGGCGGGCCGGAGGCGAGGAAGCTGAAGTAGCCGAAGAACCACTCGTCGGACTCCTCGGCGACCGAGCGGGCGGTGAGCCGGCCGCTGGCCAGCACCCGGGGGAGCTGGCCGAAGATCGACAGCAGGGCGAGGAAGGCGCCGAGGTCGGCGCTGTGGGCGGGGTCGGCGCGGCGGTCGGCGTCCTCGGTGACGTACGCGCGCAGATGGGCCTGGAGCTCCTCGGCGGTGGCGAGTTCGAGGCCGGCCAGCGGGTGGTCGAGGCGCTCGAAGTGGATCCGGTCGGCCGGGTCGGGCACGGCCTCGGCCTCCAGGGCGGCGCGCTCGGGGGTGTACCAGCCGTGGGCGTCGTAGCGGGCGAGGAACTCCGTCCAGGGCAGGGCGGTGCGCCCGGGGTGGGCGTGGAAGAGCTCGTGGTAGTGCCCGAAGGCGATTTCCTTGGCGATCAACGGCCAGAAATCGCGCCGCAGTTCGAGCGCCCCCTCGGTGGCGAGCACCGCGTCCACGGCGGCCGCGTCGAAGTAGCGGGGCAGGGGCGCGGGCGGGCCCTGGAGGCGGTAGCCGGTCTTGGAGTGGTACGGCACGCCGCGCCGGGAGCCCAGGTGCAGCACCGGCTCGCGGCCGGAGGGCAGGTAGCGCAGGGCGGGGCCGTCGCCGACGGGCTCGAAGCGGCCGCCGCGGCCCTCGGTGAGCATCGCGACCAGGTCGACGGCGGCCAGGCCCAGGCCCCGCAGCACCACGTGTTCGCCGGGGGCTATGGCGGTCAACTCCTCGGCCACGTCGGCGGAGTAGGCGGGCGGCAGGTGGACGCGGCCGTGCCGGGCGGCGAACTCGGTGTCGGCGTGGTGGCGGGGGTCCGGGGCGGAGTCGAGGTGGCCGAGGGTGAGGGTGACGTGGTCGGCGGTGAGCACGGTCCCGTCCTCGAGGTGGACGCGCTGCGGGCCGTCCGCCGGGCCCTCGATCCGCCGGGCCCTCGTACGGTGGACGGTGACGGTGGCCTGCGGCGGCAGATCGGCGACGGCGCGGCGGAACGCCCAGTCCAGGTAGGCGCTCTGGGCCCGGCGGGTGGGGAAGTCGGTGGGCGCGAGGGCCGCCAGCTCGGCCCGTACGGCCGGGTCGGCGACCTCCCGGTACGGCGCGAACTCCCGCTGGGCGCCGGCCCATTCGGCGAGGGAGGGGCCCGGGCGGACGGGGCCCTCGACGGTGGAGCGCTCGTCGGTGAACATGGTGACGTCCTCGGCCATGGAGTTCATCCGCAGCAGGGGCGACTGGTCGGCGCGCCAGATCCGGCCCGCGCCGGGCGGGTACGGGTCGACCAGGTGGATCTCCAACGGGTGGTCGGCGGGCAGGAGTTCGGCGGCGTTGGCGGCGATCCGCTCCAGCAGCCCGGCGCCGCGCGGGCCCGCACCGACGATCACGAGCGTGCCGCTCATGCCTTCACCGCCCGTCGCAGGGCCGCGCGGGTGCGCTGCAGCGGGGTGGGCGGCAGACCCTCGCGGGTGGCGCCCTTGGCGAAGTGCCGCTCCACGTAGTACTGGCCGACGGACAGCACGGTGGTGACCACCAGGTACCAGAGGGTGGCGACCATCAGCATCGGGATCACCTGGTAGGACTGCAGGTAGACCAGCTGCACCGAGTAGAGCAGGTCGGAGACGGCCAGCACGCTGACGATGCTGGTGTTCTTGAGCGCGCCGATCAGCATGTTCCCGGCCGTCGGCACGATCGCGCGCATCGCCTGCGGCACCACGATCCGGCGCAGCACCCGCCACCGGCCGAGCCCCAGCGCGGAGGCGGCCTCCAGCTGGCCGCGGTCCACGGAGAGGATGCCGCCGCGGATCACCTCGGCGGCGTAGGCCGTCTCCAGCAGGGTCAGGCCGATGACGGCCGTCAGGGTGGGCCCGAACAGGTTGACCGTCTTCACGGTGAGGAACTCGGGGCCGAACGGGATGCCCAGGCCCAGGGTCGGGTAGAGCGCGCCGATGTTGAAGAAGAACAGCAGCTGCACCAGCGGCGGGGTGGAGCGGAAGATCCAGATGTACGTCCAGCTCAGCGTGCGCAGCACCGGGTTGCCGGACAGCCGCATGGTGGCCAGCACGGTGCCGAGGACGAAGCCGAGGCCGAGGGTGAGGCCCGTCAGCCACAGGGTCAGGGCGAGGCCGTCGAGGACGGACCGGGCGGTGAACCACGCGCCGACCACGTCCCACTGGAAGGCGTCGTTGCGGATCACCGAGCCGACCACCATCGCGGCGAGCAGCAGGGCGACGGCCGCGGCGGTCCACTGGCCGGGCTTGCGGCGGGCGACGATCCGGGCCTCGGCGAAGTCGTCGAGGGCGGATCCGTCGCCGGCGGATCTGCCGCGGGTGGGGGAGGGCTGGTCGGGTACGGACTGTGCGGGCAGGACGTCCGGTGGGGTGGCCATGGCTACGGCTCCTGGCGGGAGTGCGGGCGGGGCATGGGTACGGGCGGTCGTCACGTACGGGCCTGGCGCCGGTTCGCGTCCCTCAACGCGGCCGGCGCGGTGGTGCTGCACTCCGCCGTCGATCGTACGCGGGTGCGATCGACGCCTGTCAAGGAGGCCGGGACGGCCGGGGGCGGTGTCTCGGAAGTGACAGGAGATCGCAACAGTGCGGCAATGATGGATGGTTGACGGAGCAGTCGGACGACTGTTCACTTGTGCCCATGAACGCCGTGGAGCCCCTGGTCACCCGCGACCACATCGACTTCGGTCGGGTGTGGTCCGCGGCGTGTCGCGGCTGACCCGGCGGCGGGCCGCCCGTCCGGCCTGATCTCCCCCGGGGAGCCTCCCTCGGCCTTCCCCGTCGCGGGCCCTCGCTCCGCCCGCCGCCTCCCCTTTGACTGACGCTCTGTCAGCTCTCCTCCCGTGCACGAGACTTCGCGCTGCGCTCCGGCAGTCCGCCCACGTCACGTACCCGCGCACCCCCTGCACGACGGCCGCCCTGCCGCGGCCTCCTCCGGCCTGCCCACCCGCGGCCGGCGGCTCCGCCCCGCCCGAAAGGTCCCGTCATGCCCGTCGAAGTGAAGCCGCGCGCCCCGGAGTTCCGCCGGGTCGCCCTGGACGACCCGCTGGTCGAGCCACTGCTGCGCGAGCTCGCCGAGGAGTACGTCAGCCGCTACGGGCCGCACGCGGACGAGGAGTTGACCCGTTACCCCGCGGAGCAGTTCGCCGAGGCCAACGGCGGGGTGCTGCTGCTCCTGCTGGAGGGCGGCGAGCCCGTCGCCGGAGGCGCGTACAAGCGCTACGACGAGCGCACCGCCGAGGTGAAGCGGATGTGGACCCACTCCGCGCACCGCCGCCGGGGCCTGGCCCGCCGGGTGCTGGCCGAGCTGGAGAACACCGCCGCCGAGGCCGGCTACGACCGGATCTACCTCACCACCGGGCCGCGCCAGCCCGAGGCCCGGGGCCTCTACCTGACCACCGGCTACACCCCGCTGTTCGACGTCACCGCCGATCCGCTGACCATCGGCCCGCTGCCCTTCGAGAAGCAGCTGGCCGCAGCGGTTCCCGCCCCGAAAGGCCGCAAGTGAAGCGCACCACCGCCCGCCGCCTGTCCGTCTCCCTCGCCGCCGTGCTGCCCGTCCTGGCCCTGGCCGCCTGCGGCTCGGACCCGAAGATCGCGGGCGCGGCCGGGGCGAGCGGGCCCGCCGCCGCCACCGCCACCGAGGACGTCGTCTCCGCCGTCGCGAAGTCCGATGCCGCGGCCGCCCTGCTGCCCGAGGAGGTCCGCAAGGCCGGCACGGTCAGGTTCGGCTCCTCCTTCGGCGCCCCGCCCGCGGCCTACTACCCGGACCCGGCCACCAAGAAGGCCGCCGGCATCGACATCGACTTCTCCGACGCCGTCGCCAAGGTCCTCGGCCTGACCGTCCAGCGCGAGGACGCCGCCTTCGAGACGATCCTGCCCGCCCTGGGCAGCGGCAAGTACGACGTCGGCACCGGCAACTTCGGCGTCACCACCGCGCGGCTCAAGACCATCGACTTCGTCACCTACATCGACGACGGCCAGGGCTTCTCGGTGAAGAAGGGCGACACCGCGCTCCAGCCGGTCACCGACCTGACGCAGCTGTGCGGGCTGACCATCGGCACCGGCGCCGGGACCACCTTCGAGAGCACCCTCAACAGCCGCAAGAACGTCTGCACCGACGCCGGCAAGAAGGCGTACGAGGTCAAGGCGTTCAGCGACAACGGCGCACTGCTCACCGCCGTCCAGCAGGGCCGGGTGGACGTGCAGATGTCCACCATCAACGGCCTGCGCTACCAGGCGGCCAAGGACGCCTCCGGGGTCCGCTTCCTGAACGAGTACCACCGGCTGGACGTCGGCTTCGCCTTCGCCAAGGGCTCCAAGCTCACCCCGGCCTTCCAGGCGGCGGTCAACCAGCTGATCAAGGACGGGACGTACGACCGGATCCTCCGCAAGTGGGGCGTCACGGACTCCGCGATCAAGGAGTCGCAGATCAGCCCGCCCGAACACGCGTGACCCGCCGCGCCGCAGGAGCCCCCGAAGGAGCCCCGCCATGACCGCCACCACCGACACCGCCACCGCATCCGCCGGTCCCAGACCCGGCCGGGCCGCCTCGGCCGACCCCGACCCGCTCGACCGGCGCGACGGACGCGACGAAATCGACGGGCGCGACGAACTCGACGAACTCGAGGGCCTCAGGACCGTCCCCGCTCGCCACCCCTGGCGCTGGGCCGCCGGAGCCGTCGCCCTCGTGCTGCTGATCCAGTTCGGCCACGGCCTGGCCACCAACCCCGGCTGGGACTGGCCCACCTTCCGCGCCTACTTCACCGCCGACGTGATCGTCACCGCCGTCGGCCGCACCCTCGAACTCACCGTCTACGGCACCCTGCTGGGCTTCGTGCTCGGCGCCGGGGTGGCGGCGCTGAGGCTCTCCCGCAGCGCGATCCTGCAGACCATCGCCTGGGCGTACGTCTGGGTGTTCCGCTCGATCCCGCTGATCGTGCAGCTGGTGTTCTGGTTCAACCTCTCCTACCTGTACAAGGAGTTCGGCTTCGGCATCCCCTTCGGGCCGACCTTCGGCGAGTTCCGGACCATCGACGTGCTCAGCGCCCTCGGCGCCGCCGTCCTCGGCCTCGGGCTGCACCAGGCCGCGTTCGCCGCCGAGATCATCCGCGGCGGCATCCTCGCCGTGGACGCCGGCCAGCGCGAGGCCGCCGCCGCCCTCGGCATCCCGCGGTGGCGGCAGGCCTGGCGGATCGTGCTGCCGCAGGCCATGCGCGGCATCCTGCCGGCCGCCGCCAACGAGGTGATCTCGCTGCTCAAGGGCACCTCGGTGGTCTACGTGATGGCGATCGGCGAACTCTTCTACCAGGCGCAGGTGGTGTACGGCCGCACGGGCCGGGTGGTGCCGCTGCTGATGGTCGCCACCGTCTGGTACGTGGTGCTGACCACCGTGCTGTCCATCGGCCAGTACTACGTCGAGCGGTACTTCGCCCGCGGCTCCGAGCGCACCCCGCCGCCCACGCCCTGGCAGCGCCTGCGCGCCTTCACCAGGAGCCTCCCCACCCGTACCGCTGGAGGACGATCGTGACGACCCTGACCAAGAAGCCCGAGACCGGATCCGCCGCCCCGATGGTGCGGGTGCGGGGACTGCACAAGAGCTTCGGCGACCTGGACGTGCTGCGCGGCGTCGACCTGGACGTCCCGGCCGGTTCGGTGACGGTGGTGCTCGGCCCCTCCGGCTCCGGCAAGTCCACCCTGCTGCGCGCCATCAACCACCTGGAGAAGCTCGACCGCGGCTACGTCGCCATCGACGGCGAGCTGATCGGCTACCGCCGCTCCGGCGACCGGCTGCACGAGCTCAAGGAGCGCGAGGTGCTGCGCCAGCGCACCGGCATCGGCTTCGTCTTCCAGAACTTCAACCTGTTCCCGCACCTGACCGTGCTGGAGAACCTCGTCGAGGCGCCCGTCGCCGCGCTGCGCCGGCCCAAGGCCGAGGCCCGGGCGACGGCGCTGGCCCTGCTGGAGCGCGTCGGGCTGGCCGACAAGGCGTCCGTCTACCCCCGGCAGCTCTCCGGCGGTCAGCAGCAGCGGGTGGCGATCGCCCGCGCGCTGGCGCTGGAGCCCAAGGTGCTGCTGTTCGACGAGCCGACCTCGGCGCTGGACCCGGAGCTGGTCGGCGAGGTCCTCGACGTGATCAAGGACCTGGCGCGCAGCGGCACCACGATGATCGTCGTCACCCATGAGATCGGCTTCGCCCGCGAGGTCGCCGACACCGTGGTCTTCATGGACGGCGGCGTGGTCGTCGAGCAGGGCCCGCCCGCCGAGGTGCTGGACAGCCCGCAGCACGAGCGCACCCGGGCCTTCCTGGCCAAGGTCCTCTGAATCCCCTTTCTCTTCCGTACGTCCCTTCCACCGAGCAGGAGTCCCGCCGTGTCCGTACCCCGTCGCGCCCTCGTGACCGCCGCCGCCGCGTTCGCCGCCGCCCTCACCCTGGCCGCCTGCGGCAGCGGGGCCACGGGCGCCGCGGCGGACCTCGCCCCCGCCAAGGGCAGCGTCGCGCCCAACGGCGTCAAGGTGAACCTCACGCCCAACCAGGACCGGGTGACCACGCCCAAAGTCGAGGCGATCGCTGCGCTGGTACCGGAGGAGATCCGGAAGAGAGGCACGCTGACGGTCGTCGACTCCCTCGGCACCACCCCGCCGCTGGACTTCTACGCGAACGACGACAAGACCGTCATCGGCGTCGAGCCGGACCTCGCGTACCTGCTCGGCAACGTGCTCGGCCTCAAGGTCGAGATCACCCCGGCGTCCTGGGAGAACGTCTTCGTCGGCCTGGACAGCGGCAAGTACGACGTCGGCATCTCCAACATCACCGTCACCGAGGCCCGCAAGGAGAAGTACGACTTCGCCACCTACCGGCTGGACGTCCTCGGCTTCGAGACGAAGAAGGGCAGTGGCCTCAAGGTCACCGGTGCCGCCGACCTCGCCGGGAAGTCGGTGGGCGTCAACTCGGGCACCAACCAGGAGAAGCTGCTGATCGCCTGGAGCGAGGAGAACACCAAGGCCGGCCGCAAGCCGATCGACATCAAGTACTTCCAGGGCACCGAGTTCTACCTCGCGCTCTCCTCCGGCCGCATCGACGCCTACGTCGGCCCCAACCCCAACCTCGCCTTCCACGCCGCGCAGACCGGCGAGACCGAGGTCGTCGGCACCTACTCCGGCGGCGGCGCCGACGTCCAGGGCAAGATCGCGACCACCACGAAGAAGGGCAGCGGGCTCGTCCAGCCCCTCAACCAGGCCCTCAACGAGGTGATCAAGAACGGCACGTACGCCCAGGTGCTCAAGCGCTGGGGCCTGGACAACGAGGCCGTGCCGACCTCCGAGATCAACCCGCCCGGCCTGCCCAAGGTGCAGCCCTGACACAGTCCGCGGCTCGTTCACCCGTTCGTCCCCGGCCGCCGCTATGGTGGCCCGACCCCGGCGAACGCCGGGCGGGGACGGGCGGGTTGGGGGCGCACATGCAGCAGGGAGACCTGCTCGGCGGCAGGTACGAGCTGGTCAGGCAGCTGGGCAAGGGCGGCTTCGGCGTGGTCTGGCTGGCGGTCGACACCGTGCTCCACCGCGAGGTCGCGGTGAAGCTGCTCCGGACCGAGCACGCCACCGACCGCGAGCTGGTGGAGAGGTTCGTCCTGGAGGCCAGGGCGGCGGGCGGCCTGAAGAACCCGCACATCGTCACCGTGCACGACTACGGCCGCATCGTGGACGGCGACGGCGAGACCCACTACCTGGTGATGGAGTACGTCGAGGGCCGGGCGCTGTACGAGGTCCTCGGCAGGAAGCCTTCGCCCGAGCCCGCCTTGGCGCTCAAGTGGATGGTCCACGTCTGCAAGGCGCTGGACGCGGCGCACCGCAAGGGCGTCGTCCACCGAGACATCAAGCCCCAGAACGTCATGATCGACGCCGAGGACCGGGCCAAGGTGGTGGACTTCGGCATCGCCCGGCTGCTCGGCCAGAGCGGAGCCGGCCTCACCTCCGCCGGCGTCGTCGTCGGCACCGTGCCCTACCTGGCCCCCGAGTGCTGGGGCGACGGCGTCATCGACGGCCGCGCCGACCTCTACGCGCTCGGCATCATGATGTACGAGATGTGCGCGGGCGGCCGCCCGTTCCACGCCGACACCCCCATCGGGTACATGACCAAGCACGCCACCGAGATCCCGCCCCGGCTGCGCAGCATCGACCCGGCCCTGGCCGACCTCGTCGCCGACCTGCTCGCCAAGGACCCCGCCGACCGGCCCTCCACCGCCGCCGAGGTCCGCGAGCGGCTGCGCGGGATCCGGCCCGGGATGCTCGCCCCGGGCGACCTCAACGCCGAGGAGCTGCGCCGCCGCGCCGACCAGGCGTGGCGCCAGGGCGAGGAAGGGGAGTACGGCAACGCCGTCGAGATGCTCGTCGAGATGCTCCCCCGCTACGCCCGGATCTACGGCCCCACCGACCCGCGCACCCTGCGCACCTGCCACGACCTGGCCCTGTGGCTGGCCCGCGACGGCCGCCGGGGCACCGCGGTCGCACTGCTGCGCGAGCTGCTGCCCGGCCTCGCCGGCGAGCCCGCCGCCCGCGCCGACGTCGAGCGCGACCTGCGGTACTGGCAGGCGGCGGTGGACCGCGACGGCGAGGGCGAGGCGGGGCCGGCGCTGGCCCTGGCCCGGCTGCTCGAAGGGGTCTAGGTCGACAGGGGTCTAGGTCAGCAGGGGCCCAGGTCAACAGGGGTCTAGGTCAGCAGGGGCCCAGGTCAACAGGGGTCTAGGTCAGCAGGGGTCCAGGTCGACAGGGGCCCAGGTCAGCAGGGGTCCAGGTCAACAGGGGCCTGGGGCTGGGCCGCCCGTTCGGAGGCGGCGCGCAGGGCGGCCGAGGCGCCCTCGGCGATCGGGTCGCCGTGGCCGAACACGGCCGTCTCCACCGGGAGCGCGGCCAGGCGGTGGAAGGACTCCAGCGCCTGCTTCGGGTCGGTGTGGAACACTCCGGGCCGGGGCTGCCCGCCGACGTTGCTCGCGAGGTCCCCGGTGAAGAGCACCCCCGCGCCGGGCAGGTGCAGGGCGATGCTGCCGTCGGTGTGGCCGGGCACGTGCACCACCACCGCGCCGCCGCCGATGTCCAGCACGTCACCCTCGCCGACCTCCCGGTGCACCGGGCAGGGCTCGGCGGGCGGTATCGGCGGCAGCCCGTCCCAGATCTCCTGTTCGAACGGGCTGAGCACGGGCGGCACGGGAGGCTGCTCGCGCCGGATCACCGGGGCGTCCAGGCGGTGCGCGACCACCTCGGCGCCCCAGCGGCGGGCGAGTTCGGCGGCCGAGCCGGTGTGGTCCTCGTGGTGGTGGGTGAGGACGATGCGGCGCAGCGCCTCCGGGTCCAGTCCGAGCTCGCGCACGGCCCGTTCGATGTCCTGGGCCGATCCGGCGATGCCGGTGTCGACCAGGGTGAGCCCGTGCGGGTCGCGCCACAGGTAGGCGGCGCCGAACTCCAGTGTGATCATGTGCAACTCATCGCGTACCCGGATGATCTCCATGGCCCGAATCCTGGGCCCTGGGGTGATGGGCGCGCCCGCCCGTTCGCCCACGGCGCAGGCGGCGTCAATCGTGCGCGCGCCCGATCCGGTACGGCCGGGGCCGGGCAGGGTTGGGAGGATTTCGCCCATCGGGACGGGCTGGTCCGGCGCCGGGGCCGTTGATATACCTCGTCACCGAGCTGCGACCGAGCTCGACTGAGCAGCGACGAAAGGCTGGTGACGGATCGATGAAGCTCCTGCGTGTCGGACCGGTGGGCGCCGAGCGCCCGGTCGTCCTGGGCGAGGACGGCACCGCGTACGACCTCTCCGGACGGGCCCGCGACATCGACGGGCCCTTCCTCTCCGGGCTGGACCGGGCCGCCCTGGCCCGGGAGGTGGCCACCAGCGCCCTGCCGGTGATCGACCTGGACGGCCTGCGGGTGGGTGCGCCGGTGGCCAGGCCCGGCAAGGTGGTCGGCATCGGGCTCAACTACCGCGACCACGCGGCCGAGGCCGGGGCGGCGATCCCGGCCGAGCCGGTGGTCTTCCTCAAGCCGTCCAGCACCGTGGTCGGCCCGTACGACGAGGTGCTGGTGCCGCGCGGCGGCGAGAAGACCGACTACGAGGCCGAACTGGCGGTCGTGATCGGCCGCACCGGCCGGTACCTGGAGTCGCACGCCGAGGCGGCCGGGGTGATCGCCGGGTACACGATCGCCAACGACGTCACCGAGCGGGCCTTCCAGTTCGAGCGCGGCGGCCAGTGGGACAAGGGCAAGTCGGCGGAGACCTTCACCCCGCTCGGCCCCTGGCTGGTCACCGCGGACGAGGTGCCCGACCCGCAGGCGCTGACCCTGCGGCTGTGGGTCAACGGTGAGCAGCGTCAGCACGGCAGCACCGCGGAGATGATCTTCCCGGTGCTCGAACTCGTCCGCTACGTCAGCCACTTCATGGTGCTGGAGCCCGGCGACGTGATCGTCACCGGCACCCCGGCCGGCGTCACCCTGGGCCGCCCCGGCACGCCGTACCTCGCCCCGGGGGACGTCGTCGAGATCGAGGTGGACGGCCTCGGCCGCCAGCGCCAGGTGCTCGGCAAAGCCTGACCACGGCCGCCGCCCGACCCTTGGCACGGGGGTCGGGGTCGGGGCCGGGGCCGGAGGTGGGGTCGGGGGTCAGGCCGCCTCACCGTACGGACAGCACCTCGCGCAGCCGCCCGGCCCGCGTCGAGTCCGGCCCCTCCAGCGTGAGCAGCAGGGCCAGCACCTCCGCCGTCTGCGGGTCGTGCAGCGCCGTCGCCGCCGCCATCGCCGTGAACTGGTCCACCAGCCAGTCGCGCAGCTCCGGCACCGGCAGCACGCGTCCCTCGTCCAGCCAGCTCAGCGAGGCCCCCTCGACCACCGCGATCCAGGAGCGCACCAGCAGCGTCAGCCGCGGACCGGCCTCCCGGACGCCCAGGTGCCGCAGGGTGCGCCGCAGCGCCGCCCGCCGGACGTCGTCGACGATCGCCGAGGTGCGGGCCGTCTCCACCACCGAACCGCCGCGCAGCAGCGCGGAGTAGCCCGCGTCGTGCTCGGCGACGAACGCGAAGTAGCCGTCCAGCACCGCCGCCAGCTGCTCGGTCGGAGTGCCGGAGACGGGCACCGCGAAGCGGCTGGTCAGTTCGTCGGCCGCGGAGCGCAGCGCAGCCTCGTACAACTGCTGCTTGCCGCCCGCGAAGTAGCGGTAGACCAGGGGGCGGGAGGCTTCGGCGGCCTCGGCGACGTCGTCGAGGCTGACCTCCTCGGGGGGCCGGGAGGCGAAGAGCTCCAGGGCGACGGCGATCAGCTGTTCGCGCCGCTGCTGCACCGGCAGCCGCCGGTAGCCGGCGCGTCGCCGACGCGGCTCGGATGCGTCCGGGGCTTGGTTCGGGACGTCTGCCGTGGTGGGGCGGGCTTCCATGGCCGCCAGCGTAATGGGCATCGGGCCGATCCGGTCCTGTCTCCGCACGGTTGTTTCCGAACGGACGTCCGCACCTCGCAAGCCGTCCCGGCGGTCACCGATCGTGACCGACTGGGGGTTGAAATCGCCTGACGTCACGCGATGATGTGCGGATGGTTGAAGAACTGATCACCACCGACGGCACCACCCCGCGCCGCCTCGCCGACGACTACGTCCGCGAACTGGCCGAGCTGAACCCGCTGATCGCGGTCTACCTCGGTCTCGACCCCGACGGCGACCAGCTGCCCGACCTGTCCCCGGCCGGCTCCGAGGCCCTCGCCGACCTCGCCCGCCGCACCCTGGCCCGCCTGGACGAGGCCGAGCGCTCCGTCGCAGCCGACGACGACGCGGAGCGCCGCTGCGCCCGGCTGCTGCGCGAGCGGCTCATCGCCGAACTCGCCGTCCACGACGCGGGGGAGAGCTACCGCTCCCTGCGCAACCTGGGCTCGCCGGTGCACGACGTCCGCGAGTGCTTCACCCTGATGGCCACCGACACCGAGGCCCAGTGGCAGGTGGTCGGCCGCCGCCTGGCCCGCGTGCCGCTGGCGCTGGAGCAGTACCGGCAGACCCTCGCCGAGGGCGTCGAGCGGGGCCTGTTCTCGGGCCCGCGCCAGGTGTCCACCGTGATCGGCCAGTTCGCCGACTGGCTGGAGGGTGAGACCCCCGGCGGCTGGTTCGGCACCTTCGTCCAGGACGCCCCCGAAGCCCTGCGCGCCGAGCTCGCCGGGCACGCCGTGGCCGCCGCCGAGGCGCTGGCCGCGCTGCGCGACTGGTTGCGCGACGTGTACGGCCCGGCCGTCGCCGACGCCCCGGACCCGGTGGGCCGGGAGCGCTACGGCCGCTTCGTCCGCTTCTGGACGGGCTCCGACCTCGACCTGGACGAGGCGTACGCCTGGGCCTGGAGCGAGTTCCACGACCTGCGCGCCCAGATGGAGACCGAGGCCGAGAAGGTCCTGCCCGGCCAGGGCCCGATGGCCGCGATGAAGTGGCTGGAGACGGACGGACCGGCCGTCGAGGGCTCCGAGGCCGCCCGCGAGTACCTCCAGGGCCTGATGGACCAGGCGATCCGGGACCTGCAGGGCACCCACTTCGACCTGGCCGAGCCGGTCACCCGCGTCGAGTCGCGCCTGGCCCCGGCCGGCAGCGCCGCCGCGCCGTACTACACCCAGCCCTCGCTGGACTTCTCCCGCCCCGGCCGCACCTGGCTGCCGGTGCTCGGCGGGGACCGCTTCCCCGTCTGGGACCTCGTCTCGACCTGGTACCACGAGGGCGTCCCCGGCCACCACCTCCAGCTCGCGCAGTGGGTGTACGTCGCCGACCGGCTCTCCACCTACCAGGTGAGCCTCGGCGGGGTCAGCGCCAACATGGAGGGCTGGGCGCTGTACGCCGAGCGCCTGATGGACGAGCTGGGCTACCTCACCGACCCCGGCCACCGCCTCGGCTACCTCAACGCCCAGATGATGCGGGCGCTGCGGGTGATCGTCGACATCGGCATGCACGTCGGCCTGGACTTCCCCGCCGACAGCCCGTACAGGCCGGGCGAGGGCGTCACCCCCGAGCACGCCCGGGAGTTCTTCGGCCTGTACTGCGGCCTGTCGGCCGACTTCCTGGACAGCGAGCTGGTCCGCTACCTCGGCCTGCCGGGCCAGGCGATCGGCTACAAGCTCGGCGAGCGCGCCTGGCTGAGCGGCCGCGCGGCGGCGAGGGCGGCGCACGAGGCGCGCGGCGAGGAGTTCGACCTCAAGGCGTGGCACATGGCGGCGCTCTCGCAGGGCTCGCTGGGCCTGGACGACCTGGTCGCGGAGCTGTCCGCGCTCTGATCAGGCACGATCCGCTCGGCCCGGCGTCCCGGGAGCGTGGTGCCAGGGCCCCTCGGAACTCCGTCCGGAGTCCCGGGGGGCCTGGTTCTTTGGTCCCGTATCGGGCGATTTGTCCAGCATTTTCCTTGCGATCCGCCCGCCCCGGATGTCGACTGGAAGGCGACTGCGTGACCTCTCCGACCACTCCGGAAGGCTCTACCAGTGACTGCTCAACCAGCCACCGCTCATGGGCAGGCGGACAACCGCCGATGGTGGGCACTGGCGGTCATCGCCATCGCCCAGCTCATGATCGTCCTCGACATCACCATCGTGAACATCGCCCTGCCCTCCGCCCAGCGGGACCTCGGCATCTCCGACGCCGACCGGCAATGGGTGATCACCGCCTACACCCTCGCCTTCGGCGGCCTGCTGCTCCTCGGCGGACGCCTGGGCGACCTCTACGGCCGCAAGCGCGTCTTCACCATCGGCCTGCTGGGCTTCGCCCTCGCCTCCGCCATCGGCGGCGCGGCGGCCAGCCCCGAGATGCTCTTCGGCGCCCGCGCCCTCCAGGGCGGCTTCGGCGCCCTCCTCGCCCCCTCCGCGCTGGGGCTGCTCTCGACCACCTTCACCGACCCCAAGGAGCGCAGTACGGCCTTCGGCATCTTCGGCGCCATCGCGGGCGGCGGCGCCGCCATCGGCTTCATCGCCGGCGGCGTGCTGACCGAGTACCTGAACTGGCGCTGGTGCCTGTTCGTCAACACCCCGATCGCCGTGGCCACCGCCTTCGCCGCCTTCTCGGTGCTCGAACGCGACCACGTGGCCAAGGGCCGCCGGATCAAACTCGACCTGCCCGGTGCGCTGATCGGCAGCGCGGGCCTGCTGGCGATCGTCTACGGCACCTCCGAGGCCGTGACCCGCGGCTGGGTCGACGCCCTGGTGCTGGGCTCGCTGATCGGAGGCGTCGCCCTGCTCGTGCTGTTCGTCCTGGTCGAGAAGCGCTCGCGGCACCCGCTGCTGCCGATCCACATCGTCGCGGACCGCAACCGCGGCGGCGCCGCGCTCTCGGTGGGCCTGGCCATGGTCGGCATGTTCGGCCTGTTCCTGTTCCTGACCTACTACCTCCAGGCCATCAAGCACTTCTCGCCGATCGTCTCCGGCCTGTCCTTCCTGCCGATGACGGGCGCCATCATCCTCAGCTCCACGGGCTTCGCGGCCCGGCTGATGACCAGGGTGCCCTCGCGGAACCTGATCGGCCCCGGGCTGCTGCTCGCCGGCGGTGGCATGGCCTGGCTGACCCAGATGAAGGTGGACAGCCCCTGGGCCGGGATGGTGCTCCCCGCGGAGCTGCTGCTCGGCTTCGGGATGGGCATGGTGTTCATGCCGTCGATGAGCCTGGCCACCCTCGGCGTCGCCCCCAACGAGGCGGGCGCCGCCTCGGCCACCATCAACTCGGCCCAGCAGGTCGGCGGTTCGGTCGGCACCGCGTTGCTGAACACCGTCGCGGCCAGCGCCACCGCGACGTACCTGTCCACCCGGCTCGCCTCGGACAAACTCGTCCAGGCCCAGGGCGCGGTGCACGGCTACGTGGTCGCGACCTGGGTGGCGATGGGCGTGCTGCTGCTCGCCTCGCTGGTCGCCTTCGTGATGATCGACCACCGGCCGGCGCCCGGCGAGGCGACCACCGTCCCGGGCGGCGCGGCCCGGCAGCCCGGGCAGGAGGCGCAGGCCGCCCCGGCCGAGCAGCCCGCACGGGCCGCGGCCGTCGCGCCCGACGACCGCGAGAGAGCGGGGTGAAAAGGCCCCTGACCTGCGACGTCGCGTGGGATCAAAACGGCTTACCGGGAGGTCGGTGACATATTTCTCATCGACCTCCTAGGCTTCGGTAACGACCTTTCGAGGCTGAGGCGTCATAGTCGTTGATCGGTACACCACCACCGATCGACGGCAGGGGAGTCAAGGCATGGGTCAGCACCGCCGCCCGAGGTCGCGCCGCCGCATGCTCGCCCCGGCCCTGTTCACCGGTCTCTCGGCGGTCGTCGTGGCCGGCGTCGTCGCCGGAACCCACGGGCTGGACCTCTCCGACACGTCGGCCGCCGCGAAGGCCCGCAGCACCCGGCCCGCCGTCCAGCCCGCCCAGGACGCCGCCCCCGCGGCCCCCGCCTCGCCCGTCGCCGCGGCCGCCCCCAGCGCGACGGCCACGCCGAGCGCCCCCGAGACGACCCCGGCCGCAGTTCCCGCCCCCGCCGCGACCACCCCGACCCCGGCCGCCGTGCCCGCCCAGCGCACCGCGGGCCTCGGCGCCACCGCCCCCGCCCCCGCCGACGCCCGCGAGAGCGCCACCGTCGGCGCGCTGTTCACCGGCTCCGTCGCGGCCGGCAACCACTTCTGCACCGCCAGCGTGCTGCACAGCGCCGGCGGCAACCTGCTGCTCACCGCCGCCCACTGTCTGAGCAGCACCGACGGCGTCAGCTTCGCCCCCGGCTACCGCGACGGCAACGCCCCGTACGGCACCTGGCAGGTCACGGCGATCCACACCACCGCCGGCTGGTCCCAGAAGGGCGACGTGGACGAGGACTTCGCCATCCTGGAGACGGCCCCCAACAACGGCCGTAAGATCGAGGACGTGGTCGGCGGCAACAAGCTCGGCACCGACGAGCCCTTCGGCGCCACCGTCCGCCTCTACGGCTACCCGGCCGGCTCCGAGACGCCCAGCCTCTGCACCAACACCACCGACCAGCAGAGCGCCTACCAGCGCTCCATCCAGTGCCCGTCCTACCCGGCCGGCACCAGCGGCGGCCCGTGGATCAACACGGCCACCGGCGACGTCGTCGGCGCGATCGGCGGCTACCAGCAGGGCGGCGACACCGACGACACCTCGTACAGCGCCTACTTCGACCACACCATCGCCGCGCTCTACACCCAGGTCGAGGGCTCCTGAGGGGGCGCCCGGGGCTCGGCGTGGAAACGTGGAGACGTGGAGACGTGGAAACACGGAAAAGGCCCAGATCCGTGGACCAACTCCACTGACCTGAGCCTCTGTTGCACCTACTGCGAAGTGCCCCCGGTAGGATTCGAACCTACGCACCCGCCTCCGGAGGGCGGTGCTCTATCCCCTGAGCTACGGGGGCCTGACGGCCTGCCGGTCGCTCGCGCTTCCGACGTGGAGAACACTACCAGGCCCGCGCTGTGGTCCGTGCACGGGTTTCCCGGCCCGCCGGTGCGGGGCCCCGGGGGGCGGAAGTGCCCAAAGGCCGGACGCGCCCGGGGCCCCGCCGATACCCTCGGTGAGGTGTCGGGAGTGTCCGGGCGGGTCCTCGTGGTGGACGACAGCGAGGTGATCCGCCAGCTGATCAGGGTCAACCTGGAGCTCGAAGGCTTCGAGGTCGTGACCGCAGCCGATGGCGCCGAATGCCTGGAGGTCATCCGCCGGGTGAAGCCCGACGTGGTGACCCTGGACGTGATGATGCCCCGGCTGGACGGCCTGCGGACGGCGGCCCGGCTGCGCGCGACCCCGGACACGAGCGGCCTGCCGATCGCGATCGTCAGCGCCTGCACCCCGGCGGACCTGGATCTGGGGGAGACGGTCGGCGTCGACGGCTACCTCGGCAAGCCCTTCGACCCGGCCGACCTCGTGGCCCTCGTACGGAGGCTGATGAGGCTCAACGGGCAGGAGGAACAGCCCGAACGGTTTCGCCCTGAGCGAACAGAGCGCACCGATCGCGGCTGACACCCCCGCTGCGGCGGCGCGGCACCGGTCTCACCGCCGGTCTCACAGGGCAAACCGAGTGGCGGGCGGCACCCCTGTCTCGCCTACGCTTGGCGTCGTGACCCCCGCAGACCTTTCCCAGGCAATCCAGGCCGCAGTGAGTTCCGCCGTCGAGGCGGGCGAGCTGGCCGTCGCCGTGCCCGAGCACGTGACGGTCGAACGGCCCAAGAACCGGGACCACGGCGACTACGCGACGAACGTGGCCCTCCAGCTCGCGAAGGCGGCCGGCAAGCCGCCGCGCGTCATCGCCGAGGGCCTGGCCGAGCGTCTGCGAGGGATCACCGGCATCGCCAAGGTCGACATCGCCGGTCCGGGCTTCCTGAACATCACCCTGGACACCGCCACCGCCGGCGCGCTCGCGCGCACCGTCGTGGAGGCGGGCGCGGAGTACGGCCGCAACGAGGCCCTCAAGGGCCTGCGGATCAACCTGGAGTTCGTCTCCGCCAACCCGACGGGCCCGATCCACATCGGCGGCGTCCGCTGGGCCGCCGTCGGCGACTCGCTGGCCCGCGTGCTGCGCGCCTCCGGCGCCGACGTCACCACCGAGTACTACCTCAACGACGCCGGCGTGCAGATCTCCAAGTTCGCCGCCTCCCTCCAGGCCGCCGCGAACGGCCGCAAGGCCCCCGAGGACGGCTACGTCGGCGAGTACATCGTCGACATCGCCAAGGCGATCACCGACGCCGTCCCCGGCGTGCTCGACCTGTCCGAGGACGAGCAGCTCCAGGTGTTCCGCACCCAGGGCCTCGCGCTGATGGTCGCCGAGATCAAGCGGTCGATGGAGGAGTTCGGCACCCACTTCGACGTCTGGTTCTCCGAGAAGACGCTGCACGACTCCGGCGCCGTCGAGAAGGCGATCGACCGGCTGCGCGAGCAGGGCCACGTCTTCGAGCAGGACGGCGCGGTCTTCCTGCGCACCACCGACTTCGGCGACGACAAGGACCGCGTCCTGGTCAAGGCGGACGGCGACAAGACCTACTTCGCCGCCGACGCCGCGTACTACCTGTCCAAGCGGGACCGCGGCGCCGAGGTCGCGGTCTACATGCTGGGCGCCGACCACCACGGCTACGTCAACCGCCTCAAGGCGATCGTGGCCTGCGCGGGCGACGACATGGACCGCAACATCGAGGTCCGCATCGGCCAGTTCGTGAAGATGCTCCGCGACGGCGAAGAGGTCCGCATGTCGAAGCGGGCCGGCAACATCATCACCATCGACGACGTCGTCGACTGGATCGGTGTGGATGCCGCCCGCTACACCCTCGCGCGCTCCTCCACGAACTCGACGATCACGCTGGACATCAACGTCCTGACGAGCCAGACCAACGAGAACCGGGTCTTCTACGTCCAGTACGCCCATGCCCGGATGTCCTCGCTCCAGCGCAAGGCCGCCGACATGGGCATCACGCGCGGGGACTTCAAACCGGAACTGCTGAGCACGGAGTGGGAGTCGGACCTGCTCGGCCAGCTCGCCGACTTCCCGCGCGTGATCGCCGCCGCCGGCGAACTGCGTGAGCCGCACCGGGTCGCCGTCTACCTGGAGGAGCTGGCCGGCGCGTACCACCGCTTCTGGGACAACTGCAACGTCCTTCCCAAGGGCGACGACGAGGTCACGGACCTCACGCACGCCCGCCTCTGGTTGGTCGAGGCGACGCGCACCGTGCTCGCCAACGGTCTGACGCTCCTGGGCGTATCGACGCCCGAGCGGATGTAGGCACCACCCCCCAAGCGCGCAGCGGGGGCGGCTGACCGGTCAACGGGGACCGGCGGCCGCCCCTCGCCATGAGTCTCGAAGGAATCGAGAAGATGAGTCGCTCCGCACACCCCGCAGGCCCGCGCCACGGTGACGTGCTCCCCGAAGGCCACTACCAGGCCCCGCCGGCCGACCTGAACGCCCTGGACCCGAAGGTCTGGTCGCGCACCGTCGCCCGCGACGCCGAGGGCGTGGTCACCGTCGGCGGGATGGACGTCAAGCGCGTCGCGGCCGAGTTCGGCACCCCGGCCTACGTGATGGACGAGGAGGACTTCCGCGGCAGGGCCCGTGCGTGGCGCGACGCGTTCGGCACCGAGGCGGACGTCTACTACGCCGGAAAGGCGTTCCTCTCCAAGGCGGTCGTGCGCTGGTTGCACGAGGAGGGCCTGAACCTGGACGTCTGCAGCACCGGCGAGCTGGCGGTGGCACTGGCCGCCGGGATGCCGCCGGAGAGGATCGCGCTGCACGGCAACAACAAGTCCGTGGACGAGCTGGAGCACGCGGTGAAGACCGGCGTCGGCCACGTCGTGGTCGACTCCTACCAGGAGATCGAGCGCCTGGCCGCGGTCGCCGCCCGGCAGGGCGTGCGCCAGAAGGTGCTGATCCGCGTCACCGTCGGCGTCGAGGCGCACACCCACGAGTTCATCGCCACGGCGCACGAGGACCAGAAGTTCGGCCTCTCCCTGAACGGCGGCGCCGCGGCCGAGGCGGTGCGCCGGGTGCTCGGCCACCCCGACGGCCTCGAACTGGTCGGCATCCACTCGCACATCGGCTCGCAGATCTTCGACATGGCCGGATTCGAGGTGGCCGCCCGCCGCGTGGTCGGCCTGCTGGCCGAGGTCCGCGACGAGCACGGCGTCGAGCTGCCGGGGATCGACCTCGGTGGCGGCCTGGGCATCGCCTACACCAGCGACGACGACCCGCGCGAGCCGGCCGAGATCGCCGCCGCCCTGGCGGAGATCGTGCGCCGCGAGTGCGCCGCCGCGAACCTGAGCGCCCCCCGGCTGAGCGTGGAGCCGGGCCGCGCGATCGTCGGCCCGACGGCGTTCACGCTGTACGAGGTCGGCACCGTCAAGCCGCTCGAGGGCCTGCGCACCTACGTCAGCGTGGACGGCGGCATGTCCGACAACATCCGCACGGCGCTGTACGACGCGGAGTACTCGGTGGCCCTGGTGTCGCGCACCAGCGAGGCGGCGCCGATGCTGGTCCGGGTGGTCGGCAAGCACTGCGAGTCCGGCGACATCGTCGTCAAGGACGCCTTCCTGCCCGCCGACCTGGCCCCGGGGGACCTGATCGCGGTGCCCGCCACCGGCGCCTACTGCCGCTCGATGTCGAGCAACTACAACCACGCCCTCAGGCCCCCCGTGCTCGCCGTCAAGGACGGCGCGGCCCGGGTGATCGTCCGGCGCGAGACGGAGGAGGATCTCCTGCGTCTCGATATCGGATGACGAAATTCTCGTCTCAGATCATGGAACGACCGTAGATCCGTGCGGGAAGTCCCCGAGACTGGTACGGACCGAAGGCTCCGGCGGCCCCTGAAAACCGCCGGAATTACCGAAGCACGAAGAATGCAGAGCGGAGTCGGATGATGCGTACGCGCCCGCTGAAGGTGGCGTTGCTGGGTTGTGGTGTGGTGGGCTCCGAGGTGGCGCGCATCATGACGACGACGGCCGACGACCTCACCGCTCGCATCGGTGCCCCGGTCGAACTCGCCGGGATCGCGGTACGCCGGGCCGGGCGGGCCCGCCCCGGCGTACCCGAGCACCTCATCACCACCGACGCCGAGGCCCTGATCAACCGGGGCGACATCGACGTGGTGGTCGAGGTGGTCGGCGGGATCGAGCCCTCCAAGTCCCTGATCCTGTCCGCCTTCAAGCAGGGCGCCTCGGTGGTCAGCGCCAACAAGGCCCTGCTCGCCCAGGACGGCACCGAGCTGCACGCGGCCGCCGCCGCGGCCGGGGTCGACCTGTACTACGAGGCCGCGGTGGCCGGCGCGATCCCGCTGCTGCGCCCGCTGCGCGAGTCCCTCGCGGGGGACAAGGTCAACCGGGTGCTGGGCATCGTCAACGGCACCACCAACTTCATCCTCGACAAGATGGACACCAGCGGCGCCGGCTACTCGGAGGCGCTGGAGGAGGCCACCGCGCTCGGCTACGCCGAGGCCGACCCGACCGCCGACGTCGAGGGCTTCGACGCCGCCGCCAAGGCCGCGATCCTGGCCGGCATCGCCTTCCACACCAAGGTGACCGCCGCGGACGTCTACCGCGAGGGCATCACCGAGGTGACCGCCGCCGACATCGCCTCCGCCAAGGAGATGGGCTGCGTCGTCAAACTGCTCGCCATCTGCGAGCGGGCGGCGGACAACGAGTCCGTCACCGCGCGCGTCCACCCGGCGATGATCCCGCTCTCGCACCCGCTGGCCTCCGTCCGCGAGGCGTACAACGCGGTGTTCGTCGAGGCCGAGGCCGCCGGCCGGCTGATGTTCTACGGCCCCGGCGCGGGCGGCTCCCCGACCGCCTCCGCGGTGCTCGGCGACCTCGTCGCCGTCTGCCGCAACAAGCTGGCGGGCGCCACCGGCCCCGGTGACTCGGTGTACACCCGGCTGCCCGCCAAGCCCATGGGCGAGGTCGTCACCCGCTACCACGTCAGCCTGGACGTGGACGACCGGGCGGGCGTGCTCGCCCAGGTCGCGTCCGTCTTCGCCGAGCACGGCGTCTCCATCGACACCGTGCGCCAGCAGGGTCGTGACGGGGACGCCTCGCTCGTCGTCGTCACCCACCGTGCCACCGACGCCGCGCTGTCGGCGACGGTCGACAAGCTCCGCGCGCTGGACAGCGTGCGGGACGTGGCCAGCATCATGCGGGTCGAAGGGGAATAAGGAACAGCCATGAACGCCGTTGCCGAGAACGTCGTCCGAGGCGCGCACACCCACCAGTGGCGCGGCCTGATCGAGGAGTACCGGGACCGCCTGCCGGTCTCCGCGGCCACCCCGGTGGTCACCCTGCTGGAGGGCGGCACGCCGCTCGTCCCCGCCCAGGTGCTGTCCGAGCGCACCGGCTGCGAGGTCTACCTCAAGGTCGAGGGCGCCAACCCGACCGGTTCCTTCAAGGACCGCGGGATGACGATGGCCATCTCCAAGGCCAAGGAGGACGGCGCCCAGGCCGTCATCTGCGCCTCCACCGGCAACACCTCGGCCTCCGCCGCCGCGTACGCGGTGCGCGCCGGGATGGTCTGCGCGGTGCTCGTCCCGCAGGGCAAGATCGCCCTGGGCAAGATGGGCCAGGCGCTGGTGCACGGCGCGAAGATCCTCCAGGTGGACGGGAACTTCGACGACTGCCTGACGCTCGCGCGCGAGCTGTCCGAGAAGTACCCGGTGGCGCTGGTCAACTCGGTGAACCCGGTGCGCATCGAGGGCCAGAAGACGGCGGCCTTCGAGATCGTCGACATGCTCGGCGACGCCCCCGACATCCATGTCCTCCCCGTCGGCAACGCGGGCAACATCACCGCGTACTGGAAGGGCTACCGCGAATACGCCACCGACGGCCTCGCCGCGCGCACCCCGCGCATGTGGGGCTTCCAGGCGTCCGGTTCGGCCCCGATCGTGGACGGCGCCCCGGTGCTGAAGCCGCAGACCATCGCCACCGCGATCCGCATCGGCAACCCGGCCTCCTGGGACTTCGCGCTCGCCGCGCGGGACGAGTCCGGCGGCCTCATCGACAAGGTGACGGACCGTCAGATCCTCAGCGCCTACCGGCTGTTGGCCTCCCAGGAGGGCGTCTTCGTCGAGCCCGCCTCGGCCGCCTCGGTGGCCGGTCTGCTCGCCAAGGCGGAGGCCGGACTGGTCGACCCCGGCCAGCGGATCGTCTGCACCGTGACCGGCAACGGCCTCAAGGACCCGGACTGGGCGGTGGCCGGCGCGCCGCAGCCGCAGATCGTCCCGGTCGACCCGGAGGCGGCCGCCCGCCGCCTGGGCCTGCTGGACTGACCGGACGGGACCTCACGGGGCCTCATGGGGCCTGACGGTTCGACGGGCCGACCCTTTCGGGGGTCGGTCCGTCGGCGTTCTCCGATGACACTTTGGTGTCAATCCCGGCGTGCATTCCGGAGCTTTTCCACGGCGATTCCAGGACGCATTCCGGCCAGAAGCGGCAACACACCAGATCGAAGGTCCACGGGGTGTACCACTGGGGAACCTGTCTTCGATACTCTGGCTCCGGCCGTTTGGCACCTGCCCCGGGCTCGGCCTGGTAGGGGCCGTGCCGACGACCGAGACCGCCCGCCCCCGACGGGGCACTCGGCGCCCTCCCCACCCTCGCACCGACGACGCGCTCCGCGCCGCCACGAATTCCCCAGGAGAGTCCACCGCATGGCCGGTCCAGCGTTCCGTGCCGCCGCCGTCCGGGTCAGGGTTCCCGCGACCAGCGCCAACCTCGGTCCGGGCTTCGACGCCTTCGGACTCGCCCTGGGTCTGTACGACGACGTCGTCGTCCGGGTCGCCGACTCCGGCCTCTCCGTCGACATCGCCGGCGAGGGCGCCGGGACGCTGCCGCGCGACGAGCGCCACCTGCTGGTCCGCTCGATGCGCGCCGCCTTCGACCGGCTCGGCGGGCAGCCCCGCGGCCTCGAAGTGGTCTGCGCCAACCGGATACCGCACGGCCGGGGCCTCGGCTCCTCCTCCGCCGCGATCTGCGCCGGGATCGTCGCCGCCCGGGCCGTCACCATCGGCGGCCCCTCCGCGCTCGACGACGACGCGCTGCTGGCCCTCGCCTCCGAGCTGGAGGGCCACCCCGACAACGTCGCGGCCTGTCTGCGCGGCAACTTCACCATCGCGTGGACGGAGGAGGAGACGGCGAAGGCGGTCGCGCTGGAGCCCTCCGGCCAGGTCGTCCCCGTGGTGTTCGTGCCGGCCGGCGAGGTGCTCACCGAGACCGCCCGGGGCCTGCTGCCCAGGACCGTCCCGCTGGCCGACGCCGCCGTCAACGCCGGCCGCTCCGCGCTGCTGGTCGAGGCCCTGACCAGGCGCCCCGAGCTGCTCCTCGCCGCCACCGAGGACCGGCTGCACCAGGACTACCGCGCCTCCGCGATGCCGGACAGCGCCGGACTCGTCGGCGCGCTGCGCGCCGAGGGCGTCCCGGCCGTCATCTCCGGCGCCGGCCCGACGGTGCTCGCGCTGACCGACGAGGCGAACGCCGACAAGGTGCTCTCCTTCGCCGGACACCACGGCCACGGCGGCGATCCGGCGTTCGCCGCACACCGGTTGGACGTCGACCGCACCGGGGCCACCGTGCTGCCGATGGACGCCTGAAACAGGCGCTGAACAGGGCGTTGGGGCCCGGCGTCGAGCCGGGCCCGCCGGACACGATTGGCAGGCCTGAGGCCGGGGAATGTGTGAGGGGGTCGGTAGTGTTAACCTCATTGCTGCACCAGGTGCCCTCCGGGGCTCGGTGCGCCGCGTCCCGATCCCAGCACTCCACGGCCGTGGAGTCGCGGCGATGTACGGGGCGACGATTCTCCGGGAGCCCACCGCAGCGCGTACGCAGCCTGCCTGCGCGACACGCGGCCGCATCCCGAAGCCGTGACGGCACCTGACTCCCACCCGCGGCCTCCACCACCCGGAGGCCAGGACGGGCGGCGCGGGCCACCGTCACGCGACGGGGGCCCGGGATTCACAGGCAGCGTGGGGGCAACGCCCTCAGGGGAGGTCGACACACGACCGGCCCACGCCACTCAGCACCACCGTGCTTCAAGCACCGCACCTCCCAGCTCTCCCTCGACGGGCTCCCGCCATTCGAGGGGATCACCGCCTCGGACCGACGCAGTCGAGCGTTGGTCAGGACAGCACAACCGGTCGCCGAGCCAGACAGGCCGACGTCCGCTCCAGGGAAGGACCCTTAGTGAGCGACTCCACCGATCTGATGGGCGCGCGTTCGGACGCCGAGGCGTCGGACGCAGCCGCCGCCCCCGCCGCCCCGGCACGGCGCCGCCGCAGTGCCGCCGCCGGCCTGGACGGCATGGTTCTGGCCGAGCTGCAGAAGCTCGCCGCAGACCTGGGCATCACCGGTACCGGACGCATGCGCAAGAGCAGCCTCATCGAGACCATCAAGGAGAAGAGCGGCGGGGACCCGCTGCTCGCCGCCGGTGGCACCGCCCCGGCCGCCGCCAAGCGCACCGCCGCCAAGGCGGAGGGCGAGACCGCCGAGAAGCCGGCCCGCCGCACCAAGGCCGCCGCCGCTGCCGCCGTCGAGGCCCCGGCCGCCGCCGAGGCGCAGCAGGCCCAGATCGACATCCCGGTCCAGGCCGCCGCCGAGACCGCCGCGCCCGCCCGTACCGAGCGCCCCCGCCGCCGTGCCACCTCGGCCGCCGGCGCCCCCGTCGCCGACACCGTGGCCGAGGCCGCCGTCGTCGCCGCCGAGTCCAAGCAGGCCGAGGCCCGCACGGGCGAGACCCGCGCCTTCGAGGGCCGCGAGGACAGCCGGGAGACCCGCCGCGACCGCCGTGAGCGCCGTGACCGCCGCGAGGGCGGCGAGCGCACCGACCGGGCCGAGCGCACGGAGCGCACCGAGCGCGTGCAGGACGCCGGCGAGGGCCAGGACGGCGACGGCCGCGAGTCGCGCCGCGACCGCCGCAACCGCCGCGACCGCACCGAGCGCACCGACCGCACCGAGCGCCAGACCCAGCAGGGCGGCCAGCAGCAGGGCCAGGGCGAGGGCCAGCAGAGCCGCCAGGGCGGCCAGCAGACCCAGCAGCCGCAGACCCAGCAGGGCGGTGGCGCCTTCGACGACGACGAGTTCGGCGACGGCCGTCGCGGCCGCCGTGGCCGCTACCGAGACCGCCGCGGCCGCCGTGGCCGTGACGGCTTCGAGGGCCCCGCTGTCGCCGAGCCGCAGGTCGGCGAGGACGACGTCCTGATCCCCGTCGCGGGCATCCTCGACATCCTCGACAACTACGCGTTCGTGCGCACCTCCGGCTACCTGCCGGGCCAGAACGACGTCTACGTCTCGCTCGCCCAGGTCCGCAAGAACGGCCTGCGCAAGGGCGACGCCATCACCGGCGCCGTGCGCCAGCCCCGCGACGGCGAGCGCCGCGAGAAGTTCAACGCCATGGTGCGGCTGGACTCCGTCAACGGCATGGACCCGGACAGCGGCCGCGGCCGCCCCGAGTTCAACAAGCTCACCCCGCTGTACCCGCAGGACCGGCTGCGCCTGGAGACCGACCCGGGCGTGCTGACCACCCGGATCATCGACCTGGTGTCGCCGATCGGCAAGGGCCAGCGCGGTCTGATCGTCGCGCCGCCGAAGACCGGCAAGACGATGGTGCTGCAGGCGGTCGCCAACGCGATCACCCACAACAACCCCGAGTGCCACCTGATGGTCGTCCTGGTCGACGAGCGTCCGGAAGAGGTCACCGACATGCAGCGGTCGGTCAAGGGCGAGGTCATCTCCTCGACCTTCGACCGCCCGGCCGAGGACCACACCACCGTCGCCGAGCTGGCCATCGAGCGCGCCAAGCGCCTGGTGGAGCTGGGCCACGACGTGGTCATCCTGCTGGACTCGATCACCCGCCTGGGCCGCGCCTACAACCTGGCGGCGCCGGCCTCCGGCCGCATCCTGTCCGGTGGTGTCGACTCGACCGCGCTGTACCCGCCGAAGAAGTTCTTCGGTGCCGCGCGCAACATCGAGAACGGCGGCTCGCTGACCATCCTGGCCACCGCGCTGGTCGAGACCGGCTCGCGCATGGACGAGGTGATCTTCGAGGAGTTCAAGGGCACCGGCAACATGGAGCTCAAGCTCGACCGGAAGCTCTCGGACAAGCGCATCTTCCCGGCCGTCGACGTGGACGCCTCCAGCACCCGCAAGGAGGAGATCCTGCTCGGCAGCGAGGAGCTGGCCATCGTCTGGAAGCTGCGCCGGGTGCTTCACGCGCTCGACTCGCAGCAGGCGATCGAGCTGCTCCTGGACAAGATGAAGCAGACCAAGAGCAACGCCGAGTTCCTG
Organism: Kitasatospora sp. NPDC051170; assembly: GCF_044455705.1. Classification (NCBI taxonomy): domain Bacteria; kingdom Bacillati; phylum Actinomycetota; class Actinomycetes; order Kitasatosporales; family Streptomycetaceae; genus Kitasatospora; species Kitasatospora sp. NPDC051170. Next base: position 731,748 of record NZ_JBITFA010000002.1, read on the forward strand.
ATGCAGATCGCCAAGACCACCCCGGGCTCCAACGACTGACCGTAGCCGTACGGCTGTCGAGCACCGAACCCCGGACCGCGCGAGCGGTCCGGGGTTCCGTGCGTCCGGTCGGGGTCTGTTTCAGGCTTGGGACGTCTTGGGGCCATTTCGGCTACTTGTCCGATTTACTCTGGACCGTATGGCCGAGCACAAGAGGGTTCCGAGTCGCCGCCGCAAGGTCCTGCGGGTGGCCGCCTGCGCGTTCGTCGCGCTCGTCGTCCTGGGCGGCGGAGCGGCCGTGTACGCGTACGTGCGGCTCAACGACAACATCAAGAGCGTCGACATCAACCGGCAGCTCGGCGACGCCCGTCCGCCGGCCGCCACCGACGGCTCGTTCAACATGCTCGTCCTCGGCTCCGACTCGCGCTCCGGGGACAACGGGAACCTCGCCGGCGGGGCCGTCGGCGACACCGCCCGCTCGGACACCGCGATGGTGGTCCACATCAGCCAGGACCACACGCACGCGCAGGTCGTCTCCATCCCGCGCGACACCCTGGTCGACCGGCCCGCCTGCACCGACGCCACCGGGAAGACCGTCCCGGCCGTGAAGCGCGCGATGTACAACAGCGCCTTCGAGACCGGCGGCGCCGCCTGCGCCGTCAAGACCACCGAGCAGCTCACCGGGTTGCGGATGGACCACTACGTGCAGATCGACTTCGCCGGGTTCGCCCGGGTCGTCGACGCGATAGGCGGGGCCACCGTGACCACCACGGTGGCCATCCACGACAAGGACAGCGGGCTCGACCTGCCGGCCGGCGAGCACCACTTGAACGGGCAGCAGGCGCTGGCCTTCGTCCGCACCCGGCACGGCGTCGGCGACGGCAGCGACCTCGGCCGGATCGAGCTGCAGAAGCAGATGGTGAGGTCGCTGCTCAAGCAGGCCGGCGGCGCCGGGCTGTTCACCGACCCGCTCAAGGCGTGGTCGCTCGGCGACACCGTCACCAAGAGCATCACCACCGACTCCGCGCTCGGCTCGGTGAACTCCCTGGTGGGGCTGGTGCAGGAACTCAAGGGGATCGGGCCCGACCAGCTGGGCATGGTCACCCTGCCCGTCGTCACGGCCCCGAGCGACCCCAACCGCGTCGTTCCGCAGCAGCCGCAGGCCGGGCAGCTGTGGGCGGCCCTCAAGGCCGACCAGGCGATCCCGCAGACCGTCGTCTCGGCGCAGCCCGAGAACCCCGCGCAGGCCGCGCCCACCGCCGCCCCGACGGCCTCCGCGGGCCCCTCGAGGAAGGCCGTTCCGGCCCGCTGAGCGGCGCCCGGAATATCCGCGAACGGGACCCGGTTTGGGAAGATGCGGCCGGTCCTGGCAGACTGGTCCGTCGGTCCCGGTTCACGTGCGGCACTCCTGCCGCCGACCCGGTGCCCTCCCGAAACCTAGGAGAACCCCTTGAAGTCCAACGTTCACCCGGAGTACGTGGTCACCCATGTGACCTGCACCTGCGGCGCCGAGTTCACCACCCGCTCGACCGAGACCAGTGGCGAGATCCGCGCCGAGGTCTGCTCGCAGTGCCACCCGTTCTACACCGGCAAGCAGAAGATCCTCGACACCGGTGGCCGCGTGGCCCGCTTCGAGGCCCGCTTCGGCAAGCAGCACAGCGCGAAGGCCTAGCGCTCCCTCGGCGCCGGTTCCCGGTGCCCCCGTACTAGCAGTCGGGGGCATCCGGGGGCCGGCGCCGTTCGCGTCCCCCCGTACGGGCCGTACACGCCGTACGAGCGGCCCGCGCCGCCCGCGTCCCCTCACCGATCCGATCCCCGGGAAGAAGGCCACCCCATGTTCGAGGCAGTCGAAGAGCTCCTCGTCGAGCACGCCGCCCTCGAGACGAGGCTGGCAGACCCGTCCGTCCACGCGGACCAGGCCAACGCCCGCAAGCTGGCCAAGCGCTACGCCGAGCTGACGCCGATCACCCGGGTGTACCGGGCCTGGCGCCAGACCGGGGAGGACATCGAGGCCGCCCGCGAACTCGCCGCCGAAGACCCGGAGTTCATCTCCGAGGTGAAGGAGTCCGAGGCCCGCCGCGAGGAGCTCACCGAGGAGCTGCGCCTCCTGCTGGTGCCGCGCGACCCGAGCGACGAGAAGGACGTCATCCTGGAGATCAAGGCGGGTGAGGGCGGCGAGGAGTCCGCGCTGTTCGCCGGCGACCTCCTGCGGATGTACCTGCGCTTCGCGGAGCGGATCGGCTGGAAGACCGAGATCATCGACTCCAACGAGTCCGACCTCGGCGGCTACAAGGACGTCTCCGTGGCCGTGAAGACCAAGGGTGGCAACACCGAGCCCGGCCAGGGCGTCTGGGCCCGGCTGAAGTACGAGGGCGGCGTGCACCGCGTGCAGCGCGTCCCCGCCACCGAGTCCCAGGGCCGCATCCACACCTCCGCGGCGGGCGTGCTCGTCACCCCCGAGGCGGAGGAGGTCGAGGTCGAGGTCGTCGCCAACGACCTGCGCATCGACGTCTACCGCTCCTCCGGCCCCGGCGGCCAGTCGGTCAACACCACCGACTCCGCCGTCCGGATCACCCACCTGCCGACCGGTATCGTGGCGTCCTGCCAGAACGAGAAGAGCCAGCTGCAGAACAAGGAGCAGGCGATGCGCATCCTGCGTTCGCGGCTGCTGGCCGCCGCGCAGGAGGAGGCCGAGCGCGAGGCTTCGGACGCGCGCCGCAGCCAGGTCCGCACGGTGGACCGCTCCGAGCGCATCCGGACGTACAACTACCCGGAGAACCGCATCTCGGACCACCGCACGGGGTTCAAGTCGTACAACCTGGACCAGGTCCTGGACGGCGACCTGAACGCGGTGATCCAGTCCTGCGTCGACGCGGACGCGGCGGCCAAGCTGGCCGCGGCCCAACAGAACTGAGACCGGCGCGCCCCGGCCGGCCGAGCATGGAGCCGGGGCGCAGAAACAAGAGGTCGTACGGATGAACCTGCTGCTCGCCGAGGTGGCCCAGGCCACCCAGCGGTTGGCCGCGGCCGGCGTGCCGTCGCCGCGCTTCGACGCGGAGGAGCTCGCCGCCTACGTCCACCACGTCAAGCGCAGCCAGCTGCACACCGTGCAGGACGGCGACTTCGACGCCCGCTACTGGGAGGCCGTCTCGCGCCGCGAGGCGCGCGAGCCGCTGCAGCACATCACCGGGCGGGCGTTCTTCCGCTACCTCGAACTGGAGGTCGGCCCCGGGGTGTTCGTGCCCCGGCCGGAGACCGAGACGGTCGTCGAGTGGGCCATAGAGGCCGTCCGCGAGATGGACGTGGCCGAGCCGCTGGTCGTCGACCTCTGCTCCGGCTCCGGCGCGATCGCCCTCGCCCTGGCGCAGGAACTCCCGCGCTCCACCGTGCACGCCTTCGAACTCGACGAGGGCGCGCTCGAGTACACCCGGCGCAACATCGAGGCCAGCCCCGACCGGGCCCGGGTCACCCTGCACGCCGGCGACGCCACCAAGGCGTTCGAGGACGACCGCTCCTGGGACGGTCGCTTCGACCTGGTGATCTCCAACCCGCCGTACATCCCGCTCACCGAGTGGGAGTACGTCGCGCCGGAGGCCCGCGACCACGACCCGCAGATGTCCCTGTTCTCCGGCGAGGACGGCCTGGACACCATCCGCGGCATCGAGCGCGTGGCCGCCCGGCTGCTGCGCCCGGGCGGCGCGGTGGTGGTCGAGCACGCCGACCAGCAGGGCGGGCAGGTGCCGTGGATCTTCAACGAGGAACACGGCTGGACGGACACCGCGGACCACCGCGACCTGAACAACCGGCCCCGCTTCACGACCGCCCGCAGGGTCGGGTCGTGAACAATCCGGCGCTGCACGACGGCCCGCAGGGTCGGGTCGTGACGCGCGTCGGCCACGTCATGAGCCACTTCGGAAGGGAACCGCACCGATGAGCCGCCGCTACGACTGTGCCGACGCCGGGGACCGCACCACCGGCCTGCGTGAGGCCGCCTCGGCCATCCGCCGTGGCGAACTCGTCGTCCTGCCCACCGACACCCTCTACGGGGTCGGCGCGGACGCCTTCTCCCCGGAGGCCGTCGGCGAGCTGCTGGCCGCCAAGGGCCGTGGCCGCAACATGCCCTCGCCCGTGCTCGTCGGCTCGCCGACCACCCTGCACGGCCTGGTCACCGACTTCTCCGAGCAGGCGTGGGAGCTGGTCGACGCCTTCTGGCCCGGCGGGCTCACCCTCGTCGCCAAGCACCAGCCCTCGCTGCGCTGGGACCTCGGCGAGACCCGCGGCACCGTCGCCGTCCGGATGCCGCTGCACCCGGTGGCCATCGAGCTGCTGAACAACACCGGCCCGCTCGCCGTCTCCAGCGCCAACAAGACCGGCGGCCCGTCCCCGGTCACCTGCGACGACGCCCAGCAGCAGCTCGGCGACGCCATCTCGGTCTACCTGGACGGCGGCGCGGCCGACTACGCCACCGCCTCGTCCATCGTCGACGTCACCGGCAAGGTGCCGGTCCTCCTGCGGGCCGGCGCGATCAGCATCGAGCAGCTGAGGGAGGTCGTCCCCGACCTGGAGGCCGGCAGTTGACGGCCGTCGCCTCGCTCCATGCCGGGCCCGGCATAGCGCCGTACCTGAGTGTGGGCCCCAGGCCGCTGGACCACTTCCGCATCCTGTTCGTCTGCACCGGCAACATCTGCCGCTCGCCGATAGCCGAGCGGCTCACCCGGCGTGAGCTGGACACCCGGCTGAGCCCCCGGGTGGCCGGCCGGATCCTGGTGGAGAGCGCCGGCACCTGGGGCCACGAGGGCGCGCCGATGGAGGCGCACGCGGCGACCGTGCTCGACGAGTACGGGGCCGACAGCGGCGGCTTCACGGGCCGCGAGCTGCTGGACGAGCACGTGGTCGAGGCCGATCTCGTGCTCACGGCCACCCTGGACCACCGCGCCCAGGTCATCTCGATGGGTCACGAGGCGGGTCTGCGCACCTTCACCCTGAAGGAGTTCACCCGCCTGGTGCGCACGATCGAACCCGGCACCCTGCCGGACCCGCGCCGGGGCGCCGACGTCACCGAGCGGGCCCGCGCGCTGGTCCGCGCGGCCGCCGCCCTGCGGGGCTGGCTGCTGGCCGCCACCCCGGAGTCGGACGAGCTGGACGACCCGTACGGGGCACCGATCGGCATGTTCCGCAACTGCGGCGAGGAGATATTCCACGCGGTCGACCCGGTGGTCACCGCCCTGACGGGTCTGTCCGCCAGCCGGTAGGCCCGGTGGGCCCCGTCCAGCGGGCCGGGCCGGGGGTGCGGTCCTACGCTGGAGGCACCGTCCCCGCACGTGCCCGGGAGTACCGCCATGACCGTCACCGATGCCGCGACCGGCCCGACCACGACGACGGGGCGCCCCTGGGCGTCCGAGGCGCTGCACCGGACGGATCCTCAGATCGCCGACCTGCTGGCGGCGGAGGCCGAGCGGCGGGCGGAGACGGTCCAGCTGCTGGCGGGGGAGAACCTGACCAGCCCGGCCGTCCTGGCGGCGCTGACCGGGCCGCTGATCGACAAGTACGCCGAGGGCTACCCCGGCCGCCGGCACCACACCGGGTGCGCGCTCGCCGACGCCGCCGAGCTGCTGGCGATCGACCGGGCCCGTGAGCTGTTCGCCGCCCCGCACGCCAACGTCCAGCCCCGGTCGGGGACTTCGGCGATGCTGGCGGCCTACGCGGCGCTGCTGAAGCCCGGTGACGGGGTGCTCGCGATGTCCCTGGAGCACGGCGGCCACCTCAGCTGCGGTTCGCGGGCCAACTTCTCCGGCCGCTGGTTCGCCTTCACCGGGTACGGCGTGCGCGAGGAGGACGGCCTGCTCGACCTCGACCAGGTGCGCGAACTCGCCCGGCTGGAGCGGCCGAAGGCCATCGTGGCCGGCTCGATCTCCTACCCCCGGCAGGTGGACTGGGCGGCCTTCCGGGAGATCGCCGACGAGGTGGACGCCTATCTGATCGCCTCCGTCGCGCAGACCACGGGCCTGGTCGCGGCGGGCCTGGCCCCCTCCCCGGTGCCGTACGCGGACGTCACGGTGGCGGCCACCCACAAGCTGCTGCGCGGCCCGCGCGGCGGTCTGCTGCTGTGCACGGCGGAGCTGGCCGAGCGGATCGACCGGGCGGTGTTCCCGTTCAGCCAGGGCGGCGCGGCGATGAACGAGGTGGCGGGCAAGGCGGTGGCCCTCGCGGAGGCTTCCACGCCCGCCTACCGGGCGTACGCGGCGCGGGCGGTCTCCGGGGCGCGGGCGCTCGCGGAGGGGCTCGCGGAGGCCGGTCTGCGCCCCCTGACGGGCGGGACGGACACCCACCTGGTGACGGCCGACGTCAGCGCGCTGGGCGTCACCGGCGCCGAGGCCGAGCGGCGCTGCGCGGCGGCCGGGCTGCTGCTCGGCAAGTGCGCGCTGCCGTTCGACCCGGCACCGCCCGCCGAAGCCTCCGGCATCCGGCTGGGCACGGGCACGGTGACCAGCCAGGGCATGGGCGAGGGCGAGCTGAGGCTGATCGCCGGGCTGATCGCCGAGGCGCTCTCGGGGCCCGTCACCGAGGGCGTCCGCGCGCGCGTACGGAGCCTGGCGGCGGCCTTCGCCGGGCGGCGCTGACCCGCGACGGGGCGGGCGGGAGGCGGAAGCGGGGAGCGGGGATTCGGATCTCCTACCCGGGAGGGCGAACCGCGATGCACGGACCGGGCGTCCGACTCAATAAGGTGTGTGCCGTGGCGACGCACCTCGAACCCCGGGAACGCAGGGGAGTACCTTCGGTACCTCCCCGTTCGACAGTGATGCAGGAGGCCAGTGGTGCGTGAGTATCTGCTGGTGCTGTTCTGCACCGCCGCCGTCACCTACCTGCTGACCGGCCCCGTGCGGAAGTTCGCCATCGCGGCCGGAGCGATGCCGCCGGTGCGCGCCCGTGACGTGCACCGCGAGCCCACCCCGCGCCTGGGCGGCATCGCCATGTTCGGCGGGCTCTGCGCGGGCATCCTGGTCGCCTCGCAGCTGGACAACCTGAGCAAGGTCTTCTCCGGCGGCACCGACATCCGCGCCCTGCTCTCCGGCGCGGGGATCATGTGGCTGCTCGGCGTGCTCGACGACAAGTGGGGCGTGGACGCGCTGGTCAAGCTCGGCGGTCAGATGATCGCCGCGGGCGTGATGGTCTGGCAGGGCGTCACCGTCATCACCATCCCGGTGCCCGGTGTCGGCGCCGTCGCCGTCAGCCCGACCCAGGGCATGGTCATCTCGGTCATCCTGGTCGTCGTCATGGTCAACGCGGTGAACTTCATCGACGGCCTGGACGGCCTGGCCGGCGGCATGGTCTGCATCGCCGCGATGGCCTTCTTCCTGTACAGCTACCGGCTCTGGTACGGCTACACGATCACCGACGCGGCGCCCGCCGTGCTGTTCAGCGTCCTGCTGATCGGCATGTGCCTGGGCTTCCTGGCGCACAACATGCACCCCGCGCGGATCTTCATGGGCGACTCCGGATCGATGATGCTGGGCCTCATGCTCGCCGTCGCCGCGATCTCCATCACCGGCCGCGTCGACCCCGACCTGATCACCAGCGAGACCGGGTCGCAGACCGCCACCGTGCACGCCCTCGTGCCGATCTACGTCCCGCTGCTGCTGCCGCTGACCGTCATCGCGCTGCCGCTGGCGGACCTGCTGCTCGCCGTGGTGCGCCGCACCTGGGCCGGGCAGTCGCCGTTCGCCGCGGACAAGCGCCACCTGCACCACCGGCTGCTGCAGGTCGGGCACTCGCACAGCCGTGCCGTGCTGATCATGTACTTCTGGGCCGCGCTGATCGCCTTCGGCACCGTCGCCTTCTCGGTGACCAACACCGGGCGCACCGTGGTGCTGACGCTCGCGGGCCTGTGCCTGGTCGGCCTGGTGGTGCTCCTGACCCCGCGCTTCCGGCCGACCGCGCCGAAGGCCGTGCAGTCCTTCGTCCCTCCGCGGTACCGCCGTCAGCAGTCGGGCCCGATGGCCGAACTGTCGGCGAAGGACAAGCAGATTCTCGGTGAAGCGAGCCGGGGCTCCTCGGCGCCGCCGCCGCAGGACAAGGCCGGCGGCCGCCGCTGACGGGTGAGTTGACGTTGCGTCAAACGGGCTCACCCGAACGGCGGATACGTTGCTCCGTCGGTGTGACAGGTGCCACACATTCATGGTAAAGCTCTCATCAAATAGTTTGTGATACCGTTCACGAGTACCGAGAACACGCCGAAAGACCTGACAGGTGGAGGACTTCCGTCCCTGGTCGGTCTCCTTCGACGGGCCCGCCGCTCCAGCGGGCGGCCCGGCGGCTGATTCTCGGAAGGTCTCACCACCGCCGTTGTGCCCCGTCCCCCGTCACATCGACATGCCGCCGGAGCTGCCGACATGCCGTCCACCGACGCCCGGATTCTCCGAGGCGCCGCGATCCCCACTGCGGTCGCCGGGATCATCGCCATGGCGATCTCCTTCGCCGTCGCCGGTGGGAAGGGTCTGCTCGGCGCCCTCTTCGGTTCACTGCTCGTGATGGCCTTCTTCAGCTTCGGCCAGGTCGCGCTCGACCGGCTGACCAGGTCGAACCCGCAGATCATGATGGCCGCGGCGCTCCTCGTGTACACCACGCAGATCCTGCTGGTCGGCATCGTGCTCGCCGTGTTCAAGGACACCGACCTCTTCCACCGGCAGGCTTTCGCCTTCACCCTGCTGGGCTGCGCGCTCATCTGGACGGGCTTCCAGGTGCGCGGCGCCCTCAAGGCCAAGACTTTCTACGTCGACCCCGACGCCTCGGAAAGCAAGGGCGACAAGCCCTCCGACAAGGGTCGTCAACAGTGACGAGGCCCAACTGTCCCCCCAACGAGGGGGGCGGTGTTTATGCCGCACTGACGGGCTGCTATCGTCCGTCGCAACAACGGAGTACGGGAAGCGGCCAGGTCTGTCCTGACACTGGACGGATCGCCCCCCGGACCCGCGCAGTCTTCGATGATCCCGCGGCGGTGCAGCGCACCGCCGGGTGGGGTCGGCGAGAAACCCATCAAGTTCCAGTGCCGCTTTGTGGCCGCAGGCCACGCCGACACACCGAGGTTGCCGTATCCATGCGTCACGACGAAGGAGTCCGTGGTGAGTTCTGACCTCACGTCCCTCGCCTCAGGCAGTTGCCACTTCGGGGACGCTGGCTGCGGCTTCCCGGCCCCGGGTCTGAACGAGTTCCAGTTCAAGCCGATCTTCACGATCGGCGGCGTCGACTTCAACAAGCCGATGCTGCTGTCGGTCATCGTCGCGCTGCTGGTCGTCGTGTTCTTCTGGGCCGCCTTCGCGAAGCCGCGCCTGGTCCCCGGCAAGCTGCAGCTGGTCGGCGAGATCGGCTACGACTTCGTCAAGCGCTCCATCGTGCTGGAGACGATCGGCAAGAAGGGCGAGAAGTACGTCCCGATGCTCGTCTCGATGTTCTTCTTCATCTGGCTGATGAACATCATGTCGATCATCCCCTTCGCGCAGTTCCCCGTGTCGGCGGCGATCGCGTTCCCGGCCGGCCTCGCGGCCGTCGTGTGGATCACCTACATGACGCTGACCTTCAAGAAGCACGGCTTCGTCGGCGGTCTGAAGAACCTCTGCTGGCCGTCGGGCATCCCCGGCTGGGTCATGTTCATCCTGGTGCCGATCGAGTTCTTCTCGAACATCTTCGTGCGCCCCTTCACGCTCGCGGTCCGAGCCTTCGCGAACATGTTCGCCGGCCACCTGCTGATCGTGATGTTCTCCATCGCCTCCTGGTACCTGCTCAGCCCGTCCCTGGGCGCGCTCTACGGCTCGGCCTCGTTCATCGTCGCCGTCGGCCTGACCGCCTTCGAGCTGCTGGTCCAGTTCCTGCAGGCCTACATCTTCGTGATGCTGGCCAGCAGCTACATCGCCGGTGCCCTGGAAGAGGCGCACTGAGCCCCGAGGCCCTGAGCCTCGCACGAACCACCTCCCGGATCGCCCGGTGGCCAATCACCACCGGTTCACCACCCCTGCAAAGGACAACGTCAATGAGCATCCTCGCTGAGGGCACTGTCTACGGTTCCGTCGCCTCCCTGGGCTACGGCCTCGCCGCCATCGGCCCCGGCATCGGTGTCGGTCTGATCTTCGGCAACGGTGTCCAGGCGATGGCCCGTCAGCCCGAGGCTGCCGGTCTCATCCGCTCCAACATGTTCATCGGCTTCGCGCTGACCGAGGCGCTCGCCCTCATCGGCATCGTCATGCCGTTCGTCTTCGGCAACAAGTAATCCTGCCGCAGACCCTTTCGAGGAAGGTCCAGAAATGAGCATCGTGGCTCACCTCGCGGCTGAGGAGAAGATGAACCCTCTTCTCCCCAACACGCCCGAGATCGTTATCGGCCTGCTCTGCTTCTTCATCGTCTTCGGTCTGCTCGGCAAGAAGCTCCTCCCCAGCATCGAGAAGGTGCTGTCGGAGCGCCGGGACGCCATCGAAGGCGGCATGGAGCGTGCCGAGGCCGCTCAGGCCGAGGCCCAGGCCCTGCTTGAGCAGTACCGCGCCGAGCTCGCCGAGGCGCGCCACGAGGCTGCCCGGATCGTCGAGCAGGCTCGCGAGCAGGGCGCCGCCCAGCTCGCCGAGATGCGCGAGGAGGGCCAGCGTCAGCGCGAGGCCATCGTCGCCGCCGGTCACGCGCAGATCGAGGCCGACAAGAAGCAGGCGACCACCGCCCTGCGCCAGGACGTGGGTTCGCTGGCCACCCAGCTGGCTTCCCGCATCGTGGGTGAGTCCCTCGAGGAGCACACCCGGCAGAGCGGCGTCGTCGACCGTTTCCTGGACGAGCTGGAGGCCAAGGCCACCGTTGCTCAGGGTGCGGCCAAGTGATCGGCGCCAGCCGTGAGGCACTCCTCGCCGGCCGGAAGAACCTGGAGAGCCTGACCGACTCCACCTCGGTGGACGCGGCCAAGCTCGCCGAGGAGCTCACCGCCGTGACGGCCGTGCTGGACCGCGAGGTGTCGCTGCGCCGAGTCCTGACCGACCCCTCGCGGTCGGGCCAGGACAAGGCCCAGCTGGTCTCCTCGCTCCTGACCGGTCAGGTCTCCGGCGAGGCCGTGGACCTGGTCTCCGGTCTGGTCCGCTCCCGCTGGTCGGGTTCGCGTGACCTGGTGGACGCGACCGAGGAACTCGCCGCGTACGCCGAGATCATCGCCGCGGACGGGGCCGGCGCCCTGGACGACGTCGAGGACGAGCTCTTCCGGTTCGGCCGGGTGGTGAGCGGCTCGCACGAGCTGCGCGCCGCGCTGACCGAGCCGAAGGCCGGCGCCGCCGCCAAGGCCGCGCTGATCACCAAGCTCCTCGGCGGCCGCGCCAACGCCGGCACCGTCCGGCTGGTCACCGCCCTCGTCAACGCGCCGCGTGGCCGTAGCCTGGAGCAGGGCCTGGAGTCCTACTCGAAGCTCGCCGCCGCTCGCCGCGACCGCATGGTGGCCCTGGTCACCACCGCGGTGCCGCTGTCGGACACCCAGAAGGAGCGCCTGTCCGGCGCTCTGGGCCGGATGTACGGCCGCCGTGTCCACCTGAACATCGACGTCGACCCCGAGGTCGTCGGCGGCGTCCGGGTGCAGATCGGCGACGAGATCATCGACGGCACCGTGTCGAGCCGCCTCGAAGGCGCTCGTCAGTCGCTCGAAGGCTGAGCACCGAAGCAGCACATCCGACCCTCGGTCGGGAACCGGCTCCAGTGCGGAGCCGGGAAATCGTACGGCCGGTTCGGTAGACCCGGCCGAGAGTCGAATACTTGCGGCCCTCAATGGCGGGCCGAGGATCGCAAACTAGGAGAGCAGGGAAGCCTGATGGCGGAGCTTACGATCCGTCCGGAGGAGATCCGGGACGCGCTGGCCGACTTTGTCCAGTCGTACCAGCCGGACGCCGCTTCTGTGGAAGAGGTCGGCACGGTCACTGACGCGGCGGACGGCATCGCGCATGTCGAGGGCCTGCCCTCGGTCATGGCGAACGAGCTGCTGAAGTTCGAGGACGGGACGCTCGGCCTCGCGCTGAACCTCGACACCCGCGAGATCGGTGTCGTCGTCCTCGGTGAGTTCGGCGGCATCGAGGAGGGTCAGACCGTGCGCCGCACGGGCGAGGTCCTCTCGGTTCCGGTCGGCGACGGCTTCCTCGGCCGCGTCGTGGACCCGCTGGGCAACCCGATCGACGGCCTGGGCGAGATCACCGCCGAGACCCGTCGCGCCCTTGAGCTGCAGGCCCCCGGCGTCATGGCCCGCAAGTCGGTCAAGCAGCCGCTGCAGACCGGTATCAAGGCCATCGACGCGATGACCCCGATCGGCCGCGGCCAGCGCCAGCTGATCATCGGCGACCGCCAGACCGGCAAGACCGCGGTGGCCGTCGACACGATCATCAACCAGCGCGACAACTGGCGCTCGGGCGACCCGGAGAAGCAGGTCCGCTGCATCTACGTCGCCGTGGGCCAGAAGGGCTCCACCATCGCGTCCGTCCGCGGCGCCCTGGAGGAGGCCGGTGCGCTGGAGTACACCACGATCGTGGCTGCTCCCGCCTCCGACCCGGCCGGCTTCAAGTACCTCGCCCCGTACACCGGTTCGGCCATCGGCCAGCAGTGGATGTACGCCGGCAAGCACGTCCTGATCATCTTCGACGACCTGTCGAAGCAGGCCGAGGCCTACCGTTCCGTCTCCCTGCTGCTGCGCCGCCCGCCGGGCCGCGAGGCGTACCCGGGTGACGTCTTCTACCTGCACTCCCGCCTGCTGGAGCGCTGCGCCAAGCTGAACGACGCCCTGGGCGGCGGCTCGATGACCGGTCTGCCGATCATCGAGACCAAGGCGAACGACGTCTCGGCGTACATCCCGACCAACGTCATCTCCATCACCGACGGCCAGTGCTTCCTGGAGTCCGACCTGTTCAACGCCGGCATCCGCCCGGCCGTGAACGTCGGTATCTCGGTCTCCCGCGTCGGTGGCTCCGCCCAGATCAAGGCCATGCGCTCCGTCGCCGGCCGCCTGCGTCTGGACCTCGCCCAGTACCGCGAGCTCGAGGCGTTCGCCGCCTTCGGCTCCGACCTGGACGCGGCCTCGAAGGCCCAGCTGGAGCGCGGCGCCCGCATGGTCGAGCTGCTCAAGCAGGGTCAGTACCAGCCCTTCCCGGTCGAGGAGCAGGTCGTCTCGATCTGGGCCGGCACCAACGGCAAGCTGGACGACGTCCCGGTCGCCGAGATCCGTCGCTTCGAGCGCGAGTTCCTGGACCACGTGCGCCTGCAGCACAAGGACCTGCTCGCCGGCATCGTCGAGACCGGTCTGCTCGCGGACGGCACCGTCGACGCCCTGACCAGCGCGATCGAGAGCTTCAAGGCCGGCTACCAGACCGCCGACGGCAAGCTGCTGTCCGAGCAGGTCTGAGTCCGGTAGCGAGGGAAAGGACGTAACGACCCATGGGAGCACAGCTTCGGGTCTACAAGCGCCGGATCCGCTCTGTCACCGCGACGAAGAAGATCACCAAGGCGATGGAGATGATCTCCGCGTCGCGCATCGTCAAGGCGCAGCGCGCGGTGGCCGCCTCCACTCCGTACGCCGATGAGCTCACCCGGGCGGTGACGGCGGTGGCCACCCGGTCCAACGCCAAGCACCCGCTGACGACCGAGAACCCGAGCGCCACGCGCGCCGCGGTCCTCGTGATCACGGCGGACCGCGGCCTGGCGGGCGGTTACTCGACCAACGCCATCAAGGCATCGCTGGCGCTCTCCGAGCGTCTGCGCGCCGAGGGCAAGGACGTGTCGACCTACATCATCGGCCGCAAGGGCGTCTCGTACTACGCGTTCCGCAACCTGGCGGTGGCGGGCTCGTGGACGGGATTCTCGGACAAGCCGACCTACGGTGACGCGAAGACGGTCTCGGCCGAGCTGATCGAGGCCTTCACGGCGGAGACCGGCGGTGTGGACGAACTGCACCTGATCTCGACCGAGTTCGTGTCGATGCTGACGCAGAACGCGGTCGAGGCCCGGCTGCTGCCGCTCAAGCTGGACGAGGTCCAGCTGAGCGACAACCGGCCGGCCAAGGCGGAGATCTTCCCGCTGTACGACTTCGAGCCGTCGGCCGAGGGCGTCCTCGACGCGCTGCTGCCGCGGTACGTCGAGAGCCGGATCTACAACGCGATGCTGCAGTCGGCCGCCTCCGAGCACGCCGCCCGCCGCCGCGCGATGAAGAGCGCGACGGACAATGCCGGCGAGCTCATCAAGTCGCTCACGCGGCTTGCCAACTCGGCCCGCCAGGCCGAGATCACCCAGGAAATCAGCGAGATCGTCGGCGGTGCCAACGCCCTCGCCGACGCTAGCCGCGGGAGCGAATGAGAATGACCACCACTGTTGAGCCGACCACGGCGACGGGCCGCGTCGCGCGGGTCATCGGCCCGGTCGTCGACGTGGAGTTCCCCGTCGACGCGATTCCGAACATGTTCAACGCCCTGCACGTCGAGGTGGACAACCCCGACGGCACCGGCAAGAAGATCCTCACCCTCGAGGTCGCCCAGCACCTCGGCGACGGCATGGTCCGCGGCATCTCGATGCAGCCGACCGACGGCCTCGTCCGTGGCGCGCAGGTGTCCGACACCGGTGCCGCCATCTCGGTGCCGGTCGGCCAGATCACCAAGGGCAAGGTCTTCAACGCCCTCGGTGACGTGCTGAACGTGGACCAGGCGGAGTTCGACAAGCAGGTCGAGGTCCGCTGGCCGATCCACCGCAAGGCCCCGGCGTTCAAGGACCTCGAGTCCAAGACCGAGATGTTCGAGACCGGCATCAAGGTCATCGACCTCCTCACCCCGTACGTCCAGGGTGGCAAGATCGGTCTGTTCGGTGGTGCCGGTGTCGGCAAGACCGTTCTGATCCAGGAGATGATCTACCGCGTCGCCGAGAACTTCGGTGGTGTGTCGGTGTTCGCCGGTGTCGGCGAGCGCACCCGTGAGGGCAACGACCTCATCGACGAGATGGTCGACTCGGGCGTTCTGGACAAGACCGCGCTGGTCTTCGGCCAGATGGACGAGCCGCCGGGCACCCGTCTGCGCGTCGCGCTGTCCGCGCTGACCATGGCGGAGTACTTCCGTGACGTCGAGAAGCAGGACGTGCTCCTCTTCATCGACAACATCTTCCGGTTCACCCAGGCCGGTTCCGAGGTGTCGACCCTGCTCGGCCGCATGCCCTCCGCGGTGGGCTACCAGCCGAACCTGGCCGACGAGATGGGCCTCCTCCAGGAGCGCATCACCTCGACCCGCGGTCACTCGATCACCTCGATGCAGGCGATCTACGTCCCCGCGGACGACCTGACCGACCCGGCCCCGGCCACCACCTTCGCCCACCTGGACGCGACGACCGTTCTGTCGCGCCCGATCTCGGAGAAGGGCATCTACCCGGCCGTCGACCCGCTGGACTCCACGTCCCGCATCCTCGACCCGCGGTACATCGAGCAGAAGCACTACGACACGGCTCTCCGTATCAAGGGCATCCTGCAGAAGTACAAGGACCTCCAGGACATCATCGCGATCCTCGGTATCGACGAGCTGTCCGAGGAGGACAAGGTCACGGTCCACCGTGCCCGCCGCGTCGAGCGCTTCCTCTCGCAGAACACCTACGTGGCGAAGCAGTTCACCGGTGTCGAGGGCTCGACCGTCCCGCTGTCGGAGACCATCGAGGCGTTCAACTCCATCGCGGACGGCAAGTACGACGCCATCCCGGAGCAGGCCTTCTTCATGTGCGGTGGCATCGAGGACCTCGAGAAGAACGCCGCCGAGCTGGCGAAGAAGTAATCGCGGCCGGTAGCAGCCAGTGACCGTGAGGGGTGGCCCCCGAGCCTGGGGTCCACCCCTCACGTCGCATCGGCTGTGATTCCGGTCAAATCCGTGCCGCCGGTTTCATGCCGGGGGCGCGGGGCCGTTATTCTTACCGAAACTCCCGAGTAATCGGGGGTTGCCTGAGCCTAGGAGCCCACGTTGGCTGAGCTGCACGTCGAGCTGGTCGCAGCCGACCGCAAGGTGTGGTCCGGTGCGGCCACCATCGTCGTCGCCCGTACGGCCTCCGGTGACACCGGCATCATGCCGGGCCACACCCCGGTGCTGAGCGTGCTGGAGACCGGTCCCGTCACGATCCGCACGGTGGACGGCGGCACCGTCATCGCCGCTGTGCACGGCGGCTTCATCTCCTTCGCCGACAACAAGCTGTCTCTGCTCGCGGAGATCGCCGAGCTGGCGGACGAGATCGACGTCGCCCGCGCCGAGCGCGCGCTGGAGAAGGCCAAGTCGGACCTGGACGAGCACGCCGAGCGTCGCGCCGAGGTGCGGCTGTTCGCGGCGCGCGGCCTCAAGGTCCACGCCTGAGTGTGCCCGGCCCCCGGTCCAGCGGGGTCGATCGACGGTCCCGGGGACGCGTGAGCGTGACCCCGGGACTGTCGTCGTAGTTGGTAGGTCAGCGCGGTCGCTCGACACGGCCGTTAACGGGGAACGCGGGTAGCGAGGAGGTAGGTGAGCATGGTCCTCGCGCTTGTGGTGTGTGCGGCGGTCGTGGCCCTGGGTGTGATCGGGCTGATGGCCTTCGCCGTCCGGCGCCGCCTGATCCAGCGGGTCGGCGGCACGTTCGACTGCAGTTACCGCCTGAAAATGCCCGCCGACGCCTCGACGCAGCCCGACCTCGACGAGAACGGCCGACCCACCTCAGCCCCGGTCCCCCCGACCGACGGCAAGGGGTGGGTTTTCGGTATCGGGCGCTACAGCGGCGACTCGATCGAGTGGTTCCGGGTCTTCTCGTACGCCCCGCGCCCGCGCAAGGTGCTGCCCCGGCGGGAGATCGAGGTGCTGGGCCGGCGCTACCCGGAGGGGCAGGAGGAACTGGCCCTGCTCTCCGGCTCGGTGGTGCTGCGGTGCCTGCACAACGGGGAGCCGCTGGAGCTGGCGATGAGCGAGGACGCGCTCACCGGCTTCCTGGCCTGGCTGGAGGCGGCCCCGCCCGGGCAGAGGGTGAACGTCGCTTAACGTCCCCCGCTAGGGTGGCGCCATGGTGAATCTGACGCGCATCTACACCCGTACCGGGGACGACGGCACCACCGCGCTCGGCGACATGAGCCGGACCACCAAGACGGACCCGCGGCTGATCGCCTACGCGGACGCCAACGAGGCGAACGCGGCGATCGGGGTGGCCCTGGCGCTCGGCGACCTGCCGCAGGACGTCGCGACGGTGCTCACCCGCATCCAGAACGACCTCTTCGACGTGGGTGCCGACCTGTCCACCCCCGTGGTCGAGGACCCGAAGTACCCGCCGCTGCGGGTGCTGCAGTCCTACGTCGACCGGCTGGAGGGGGACTGCGACCACTACCTGGAGCAGGTCGAGAAGCTGCGCAGCTTCATCCTCCCCGGCGGCACCGTCGGCGCGGCGCACCTGCACCTGGCCTGCACGGTGGTGCGGCGGGCCGAGCGCTCCACCTGGGCGGCGATCGCGGAGCACGGGGACACCGTCAACCCGCTGACCGCGAAGTACCTGAACCGGCTCTCCGACCTGCTGTTCATCCTGGCCCGGGTGGCCAACAAGGAGCGTGGCGACGTGCTCTGGGTGCCGGGCGGGGAGCGCTAGTCGTTTTCAGGAGTTCTCAGGAGTTCTCAGGGGCCTCAGGAGTTCTCGGATGCGGGCGGCTGCTTGGGCCAGAGCGAGTAGCAGGCGGCCACGATCACGTTGACGACGGCCGTGATGCCCAGCCTCCAGTACCACTGGGCGAAGGTGCCGAAGTGGGCGCCGCCCGCGGAGAGCGGGACGAGCAGGGAGATCAGGCCCAGGGTGATCACGGTCGAGACCACCGTCCGCTTGGCGATCCGCCACTCGTGCGCCGTCCGCTCCGGGCCGTACTTCGGGGCGGGCGGCGGCTTGGGGCCGCCGGCGAAGCGGTGCAGGAAGTGCCGGTCGGCCCAGGCGACCAGCGAGGGGCCGTAGCCGACCGAGAAGCCCACGTAGCTCGCGGCGAGGGCGTGCATCCAGCTCGCCTCGGCGCCGCCGCGCAGGTTGATCACGGTGAGCACGTACAGGGCCAGGTCCACCACGGGCAGGCCGAGCAGCAGAACGGTGCTCGCCCGGCGCCTGCGCAGCAGGTAGCGGGCGGAGAGGGCAAGGCCGAGGACGATCCACCAGGAGATCTCGGCCGCGACGATGAGGGTGACGATCACGCCGTCCAGCCTCGCGCGGGCGCGGCGCGCCGTCGTCGTCGCCGGGTGCCGTCCCGCGCTGCACCTTTCGATGTAGCGGCCTCCTCCGTGCACCTGAGCCGCGGCGCGGGCCGGGGGTGGTGAGATGGGGGTGTGTTCGTACCGATCCTTCCCCCACACCGACTGGACCGGCTGATCGCCCTGTGCGGGCTGCTCGGCGGCGGCGTGCTGATCGCCTTCGGGGTCTACGACCGGCCCGAGGCCAATCCGCTCTGGCTGGTGCTGCTCACGCTGGTGGTGATGGCCGCCCTGGAGCTCGTCCGGCGCACCCGGCCGGTGCTCGCGGTGACGGTCGGGGGCCTGGCCGTCGGGGCCTGCCTGGTCTGGGGCAGTCTGCTGGCGACGCTGATCATGTACACCGACCTGCTGTACGCGGCCGTCATCTACGGCACCCGGCGGATGTCCAGGGTGCTGCACCTGTCCGGCGGCGGCACGGTGCTGGCGCTCTCGGGCCTGGCCTGGTGGTGGGGCGGCACCGCGGCCGGGCTGCTGGTCGTGGTGGTCAGCTCGCTGCTCTTCCTGGCGCCGGTGTGGACGGGGGACCTGGTGCGCAAGCACCGGGAGGAGGCGGAGACCGAGCGGCTGCGCGCCGAACAGACCGCGCTGCTGTCGGAGATGGACCGCCGGGAGGCGGTGGTCGCCGAACGGGCCAGGATGGCAAGGGAGTTGCACGACGTGGTGGCCAACCACCTGTCGGCGATCGCGATCCACGCCACCGGGGCGCAGTCCGTCGCCCGGCGGCGGCGGCTGCCCGTGGACGATCCGCTGGTGGAGGTGCTGGCGGTGATCCGGGAGAACAGCGTCCAGGGATTGGCCGAAATGCGCCGCATGATCGGGCTGCTGCGCGACAGCGGCGGGGGAGAGGCGGACGAGTCGTACGCGGCGCCCGACCTGGCGGCCGTGGACACGCTGCTGGCCAAGGCCAGGGCGGCCGGGCAGGACGTCGGGCTGGACTTCGAGCTGACGCAGGAGGGCGAGCCCGGGGCCGTCCCGGCGCCGGTCGGGCTGGCCGCGTACCGGATCGTCCAGGAGTCGCTGACCAACGCGCTCAAGCACGCCGCGCCCGGACTGGTCCGGCTGCGGCTGGAGTTCGGCCCGGAGGAGCTGCGGATCGCCGTCGACAGCCCGTACCGGGCCGAGGCGGGCCGCGAACTACCGGGGGCCCGGGCCGGGTTGGTGGGGATGGGGGAGCGGGCCGCACTGCTGGGCGGCAGCTTCGAGGCCGGGCCGCGGGGCGGCCACTGGAGCGTGCGCGCGGTGCTGCCGCGCGGGCGGGAGAGCGAGGGACGGGCATGACGATCCGGGTGCTGGTGGCCGAGGACCAGGCGGCCGTACGGGCGGCGCTGGTGATGATCCTGCGGGCCGAGCCGGACGTCGAGGTGGTCGGGCAGGCCGCCGACGGGGAGGAGGCCGTGCGCCTGGCCCTGGAGCTGCGGCCCGACGTGGTGCTGATGGACGTGCAGATGCCCCGGCTGGACGGCGTCTCGGCGACCCGGGAGGTCGTCGCGGCCGGCGCCGCCCAGGTGCTGGTGCTGACCACCTTCGACCTCGACGAGTACGTCTACGGCGCGCTGCGCGCCGGGGCGGCCGGGTTCCTGCTCAAGGACCTGGAGGCGGACACCCTGGTCGAGGGCATCCGCACGGTGGCGCGCGGGGACGGCATGCTGGCGCCCTCGGTGACCAGGCGGCTGATCGGCACCTTCGCCCGCCCGGACCGGGTGGTCGGCCCCGATGCGCGGGAGGCGGTGGCCGCGCTGACCGCCCGCGAGCGGGAGGTGCTGGCCTGCGTGGGGGCGGGGCTGTCCAACGGGGAGATCGCGGTCCGCCTGGAGATGGCGGAGGCCACCACGAAGACGCACGTCAGCCGCATCCTGGCGAAGCTGCGGCTGCGCAGCCGGGTGCAGGCGGCGATCCTCGCCCAGGACCTCGGGATGACCATCTGACGAGCGGCCCGGAGCTTCACCCGGTTCGGTCGCAGATCACACTCCCGATCGCTACTACCCGGAGGATTCGGGCATTAGAGTCCGGCGAGAGCGACGCGGCTCCTCGGCGGTCACCCCTGCCCTGAGCCGCCTTCAGGGCCCGCCCGCAGGGCGGCGACGGCATCGGGAGACCCAGCCATGAGCAATGCGTCCAGCAAGCAGATCGCCGTGATCGGTGCCGGCCTGATGGGCGCCGGCATCGCCCAGGTGTCCGCGCAGGCCGGCCACCCGGTGGTGCTGCGGGACGTCACCGAGGAGGCGCTGCAGCGCGGCCTGTCGGGCATCCGCGCCTCGTACGAGAAGTTCGTCTCCAAGGGCAGGCTGAGCGCCGAGGAGGCCGAGGCCGCACTGGGCCGCATCACCACCACCACCGACCTGGGCGCCGTCTCCGAGGCCGACATCGTGGTCGAGGCCGTCTTCGAGAAGCTCGAGGTCAAGGAGGGCGTCTTCCGCGAGCTGGACAAGCTCGCCAAGGACGGCGCCGTGCTGGCCACCAACACCTCCGCCATCCCGATCACCCGGATCGCCGCCGTCACGCAGCGCCCGGAGTCCGTCGTCGGCGTCCACTTCTTCTCGCCCGTCCCGATGATGAAGCTCGTCGAGCTGGTGCGCGGCTACAAGACCGGCGACGAGGCGCTGGCCGCCGCCCGCGCGTACGCCGAGGGCGTCGGCAAGGAGGTCGTGGTCGTCAACCGCGACGTCGCCGGCTTCGTCACCACCCGCCTGATCACCGCGCTGGTCGTCGAGGCCGCCAAGCTGTACGAGTCGGGCGTGGCCACCGCCGAGGACATCGACACCGCCTGCCGCCTCGGCTTCGGCCACGCGATGGGCCCGCTGCAGACCGCCGACCTGACCGGCGTCGACATCCTGCTGCACGCCGCGAAGAACATCTACGACGAGACCCAGGACGAGAAGTTCGCCGCCCCGGAGATCATGGCCCGCATGGTCACCGCCGGCGACCTCGGCCGCAAGAGCGGCCGCGGCTTCTACCCCTACGAGGGCAAGTGACCCGCTGAACGACCAGGTGGGGCGGGGGGGGGCGGGGCCCCCCCCCCCCCCGGGGGGGGGGTGGGACCCCCCCCGGGGCCCCCGCCGGGGGGTTGTGGGGGGGAGGCGGGGAGGGGGGGGGCCGGAAAGAGGTCTTTTCCCCGGGGGCGT
>NZ_JBITFA010000002.1:753103-779871 GCF_044455705.1 Kitasatospora sp. NPDC051170
CCGGCCCCCCCCCCCCCCGGCCCCGGGCGGGCCCCGCGGGCCCCCCCCCCCCCCCCCCCCCCCCCCCGCCCCCCGGGCGGCGGGGGGCGCCCCCCCGCCCCCCCGGCCCCACCTGGTCGGGTGAGTTTCCTCACGCCGGTGCCGCAGACGGGTGATTTGGGCGGGAATCGAGCGTAGGTGTGGAGACTGACTGCGTATATTCCCTCGGACGAGTGAAGTTGCTTCAGATCAGGCCGGAACCAGCAACCTGGGGTGCCGGTTCACCGTCAGATGAGGGAACCCGGCCTTCCGTCCGGGAACGGGTGAGCGGCAGCGTCACGGCGCCCCGCCCGATCCACCCCCAGTCCCCGAAGCGGACAGAGCAGGCGACAGAGCAGGCGACCGAGCAGGCGAAGGAGGAGTGCATGCGCATCACCGGCGACCACCGGGCGCTGGCCATCGAAGGCCGCCTCGACGTGCGCACCGCCGCCGACGCGCGGGCCCTGCTGCACCAGGCCGTGGACGGCGGCCTCGGAGACCTCGTGCTCGACCTCGCCCGGCTGGAGTTCTGGGACGCCACGGGCCTCGGCGTCATCATGGGCACCCACCGGCGGGCCGGCCGCATCGGGCGCCGCCTGGTCCTGCGCTCCGTCCCCGCCCAGCTCCAGCGGCTGCTCGTCGCCACCAAGCTCCACCGCATCCTCGCCGTCGACGGCGTCGAGGCGCACGTCTCCTAAGGCGTGCCCCGGCGGCGCCCGCCCGGCGTGAGCCGCAAGACACGCCCTCCCGCCCCGATCGTGCACCGGGCCGCCCCTGCGCGGTCGGGGCCCGATGTGCGAGAGTCTGCCCGTCAGAAGACGGCCGCCGAGCACGATGCGGAGCACAAACGTGGCACAGCCATCCGGGGAGTTCCGGCAGGAGGCCGCCCGTACCCGCGGCGGCGAACTCGTCTGCGGCGGCCTGCTGGTCGGCGTCGGCGCCCCCGAGGGCTCCGAGGTCCGCCCCTGCCCCGAGGAGTGGCGCCCGCGCCCCCGCCGGATCGAGCGCAGCGAACCCGCCCGGGGCCCCGCCGACGTCGCCGGCCGCGCCGTCGGCCCGCTCGCCATGGGCGCGGGACCCGCCGACCTGCCGATGCTCGACCGCGAGGCCGACGTCGCCGAACTGCTGGGCCTGCTCGCCGAGGGCCGCTCGATACGCCTGGTCGGCCAGGCCGGATCGGGCCGCAGCGCACTGCTGTCGGCCGTCGCCGAGGCTTCCGCCGACCTCGCCCCCGGCGGTGTCGTCCAGCTCTGCGGGCACCGCCGCACCGCCGCCGACCTCCTCCAGGACCTCTTCGCCGCCACCCACCACGCGCCCGGCTACCGGCCCGACCCCGGCCAGCTCGCCGCGCACCTCGCCGAGGTTGCCGCCGTCGTCGTCATCGACGAGGCCGAGCCCTCCGGCGCCGAGCTGGAGCAGGTGCTCGCCGCCGCCCCCGGCTGCGCCTTCCTCCTCTCCGTGGCCCCCGGCAGCCCCGCGCTGCCCGCCGACTCGCACCTGCGCGACCACCTCGTCGCCGGGCTCTCCCGCGCCGCCTGCCTCGCCCTCACCGCGCGCCTGGCCGGGCGGCCGCTGGACGTGGAGGAGAAGGCCTGGGCCGTCGACCTCTGGTTCGAGTCCGAGGGGCTGCCGCTGCGCTTCGTCCAGGCCGCCGCGCTGCTGCGCCAGCGGGACGTCTCGGTGGACGCGCTGGTCGCCGCCGAGGAGGACCGCCTGGGCGTCTTCGGGGCCGTCCAGGGGCCCGTCCAACACCCGGACCCGGCCGTGCACGAGAACGCGCTGCGCCGCTCCGTCCCGCTGCCCTCCGTCGCCGAGACCGCCTCACCCGCCGTCCGGCTCGCCGAGGGGCTCAGTGAGCCCGCCCAGGCCGTCCTGAGGCTCGCCGTGGCGCTCGGCGGCGAGTGCCCCACCGCGCCGCACCTGCCCGCGCTCATCGACGTCGGCCAGGGCGAGGCCGCGCTCGCCGAACTCGCCGACGCCGGGCTGGCGGTGTCCATCGGCGGGCACCACCGGCTCACCGCCGGGGCACTCGAACTGCTCGCCCCCCACTGGCCCGCGAACGGCTGCGTCGACGGCGCCGCCCAGCACTTCGCCTGGTGGGTCGGGCACGGCTCGGTGTCGCCGGAGCAGATCGCCGCGGAGGCCGAGGTGGTGATCGGCGTCCTGCTCGCCGACCGCGCCGCCGGGCGGGACGCGGCCGTGGTGCGCCTGGCCAGGGCCGCCGCGCCCGCGCTGGCGCTCGCGCTGCGCTGGGGCGCCTGGGAGCGGGTCCTGCAACTGGGCCTGGAGGCCGCCCGGCGGGCCGACTCGGCGGTCGACCAGGCGTGGTTCCACCACGAGGCGGCCGTGCACGCGATCTGCGTGCAGCAGCCCTCCCGGGCCGTGGCCGAACTGGAGACGGCGCTCACCCTGCGGGCCGCCGCCGGGGAGCAGCGCGGCGTCGCGGGCGCGCGCCGGATGCTCGACCTGCTGCGCGCCGAGGGCCGGCAGCTGCCGGCCGCCGCGCCGGTGACCGTCGCCGCGCGCGGCCCGGTGATCCGCAAGATCGCCGCGCGGGTGCCGCGCCGGCTGCGCTCCAGCCGCCGGCGCCGGGTGATCCTCGCCTCCGCGGCGCTGCTCACCTTCGGGGTGCTCGGGACGGCGACGGCGATGACGATCGGCACCGACCAGCCCAAGGGCAACGACCCGCACGGGCGGCTCGACGACGTCGGCGACAGCCTGGACGGGCCGCCGGTGCCGCACGCCTCCACCACCCAGAGCGGGACGGCCGGTACGGGCGGCTCGGCGCCGGGCAGCCCGACGGGGGAGGGGGAGAGCCCGGGGCCGTCCGAGAGCGGGCCCTCGCGCTCGCCGAGCGCCTCGCCCACGCACCGGGCGACGCGCTCGCCGGGGGCGGGGGAGACGGACCCGGCCCAGCCGGTGACGCAGCAGCCTCCGGCGCCGCCTCAGCAGCCGTCGCAGACCGCGGTGCCGTGGCCCTCGTTCAGCATCTCGCCGACGCGTTCGGCGAGCCCGACCCCGACCCAGTCGGCGAGCCCGACGCCGACCGGCACGCCGAGCGCGTCCTCCACGCCGAGCTGACGCGTCAGAACAGCTTGAGCTTGTCGTCGTCGATGCCGCGCAGCTCGTCGTAGTCCAGGACCACGCAGCCGATGCCCCGGTCGGTGGCCAGCACCCGGGCCTGGGGCTTGATCTCCTGCGCGGCGAAGACGCCCTTGACCGGGGCCAACAGTGGGTCCCGGTTGAGGAGTTCGAGGTAGCGGGTGAGCTGTTCGACGCCGTCGATCTCGCCGCGGCGCTTGATCTCGACGGCCACCGTGGCGCCGTCGGAGTCGCGGCAGAGGATGTCGACCGGGCCGATCGCGGTCGGGTACTCGCGGCGGATCAGCGACCAGCCGGCACCGAGCACCTCCATGCGGTCCGCGAGCAGCTCCTGGAGGTGGGCCTCGACGCCGTCCTTGATGAGGCCGGGGTCCACCCCGAGCTCGTGGGAGGAGTCGTGCTGCACCTCCTCCAGTGTGATGATGAGCTTCTCGCCGGCCTTGTTCACGACCGTCCAGACCCCGTCCGTCTCCTTGAGGACACACGGTGGGGACATCCAGTTGAGCGGCTTGTAGGCACGGTCGTCGGCGTGGATGCTGACGCTGCCGTCGGCCTTGACCAGGATGAGCCTGGTGGCGGAGGGCAGATGGGCGGAGAGCCGACCGGCATAGTCGACTGAGCAGCGGGCAATTACGAGACGCACGGTCGACCACGCTAGCCCACCGGGGCCAGTTGATGCGATTCCGAGACGACCGGGTGAAGAAAGCGCGAACGCCGCGAACATGGAGTTTCAGCTGTTCCGCTGCCGCCGTTCGCGGTCTGGCGTCCCTCAAGTGGGATCTCTACCGTGTGTGACGGCACGATTGCGGAACCGCGTCAACGGGGATGGAGACTTCAGATGAACGATCCAACAGGATCTGGCCAATCTGGTGCGTCGAGGCATATTTCCGGAGCAATCCGAAGGAATCACAAGCCAGTCGCGCGGTTGACTGCCACGCTGTCCTGAGCGCTTTCGGTGTCCGGGACGTCACGTCCCGTGGCGCCACCGCGGTTCGCGAAGGTGCCGGAACCCCGTCCCTCGGGTGCCGGACACCCCATGCGCTTCCGCCGTCACCCTCACTGTGAGCTTGGACTACGCATGACCACCCGTGCGCCGCGCGGGTGGGCCGCGAGAGGAGAACCCATGTCGCTCGACGTCTCACCGGCCCTGCTGGAGAAGGCCGAGCGGGGCGAGGTCGACGAGCGGGAATTCGTCGACTGCGTCCGCGTCTCGCTGCCGTACGCCTGGGACCTGATCAGTTCGCTGGTCGCCCAGGCGAAGGTCGACGGCACCGACTTCGCCGACAACCACGTACCGCCGCCGAGCGAGCAGGCGCGCGGTCAGCTGCTGCGCGCCCTCGCCAGCGACGCCATCCGGGGTGCCCTGCAGCGCCATTTCGGGGTCCGGCTGGCGTTCCAGAACTGTCACCGCGTCGCGGTGTTCCTGCCCTCGGGGCCGAACGAGGCGCGCTTCGAGCGCTTCACCTCCGTCCGGGAGCAGCTGCTCAACCAGTCCGAGGAACTGCGGGACTGCTGATCTGCTCCGATTGATCGGCTGTGACTGATCGGCTCCGACCGATCGGCCCGGCGTCGGCCGCCGTCGCCCCTTCCGACCGGGGGCGGCGGCGGCCGACGGGCGTCCGGATGAGGAGGCCGGGCCGGGGCCGGTCTCAACTCAGCTGCGGCAGAACCTCGGAGCCGAGCCGGGCGATGTTGTGCAGGGTCGCCTGGTGGTCGCCACTGCCCTCGGCGAGCAGGGCGAAGCGGCGGATGCCGGTGCGCTCGGCGGTGGCCAGCAGCCGGTCGGCGCACTGGCGCGGGGTGCCCACCGCGTGCAGGTCGCAGAGGAGTTCGGTGTACTCGCGCGGGTCGCGCATCTTGCGCTCGCGTCCGTCGACGGTGCGGTGCGCGCCGAGCCCGTACTCGAACCAGCCGGGCATCGCGTTCAGCAGCGTCGCCCGGGCCGTGGAGGAACGGTCCTCCACCTGGGCGACGCCCGCCGCGACGTGCTGGCGGGTGACGCGGCGCAGCTGCTCCTCGCCGCGCCCCGCGGCGAGCCAGGCGGAACGGTACAGCTCCAGCATCCGCAGCTTGTCCTCGTCGCCGGAGTGCATGCCCAGCAGCATCGGCAGGCCCCGCTCGGCGGCCAGCTTCGCGCCGCCCGGCGAGGTGCAGGCGACGATCACCGGCGGGCCCGCGACCGGGCGTCCGGCGCTGGTCAGGTCGTCGCCCGGCGGGTCGACGGTCAGCGGCCCGGTGTCCTGGCGCTGGCGCGGGAAGCGCACGGCGGCGGACTCCTCCAGGCCGAGCCAGCTGCCCAGGCCCGGCCGGCGCAACGGCTCGGTGGCCCGGGGGACGACGGCGACCTCGGGGAAGCTGAACTGCGGGCCCTCCGCGCCGACCCGGGAGCCGCGCAGCCAGCGCATCAGCAGGTCCAGCCGCTCGGGGAAGCCGCGTTCGAAGGCGTCCACGCCGCCGCCGAAGACGTCCAGGTCGATCCACGGCCCGCCGCGCCCCACGCCGAGGGTGAACCGCCCGCCGGAGGTGAGGTGCAGGAGGGCGGCCTGCTCGCCGAGCGCCACCGGGTGGGCGGTGGACAGGACGCTGACCGCCGTGCCGACGCCGATCCGGCGGGTGCGGCCGAGCAGCAGCGCGGCCAGGGTCGCCGCGTTGGGGCAGACCCCGTACGGGACGAAGTGGTGCTCGGCCAGCCAGACGTTGTCCAGGCCCGCGCGCTCGGCCTCGACGGCGGCGCGGACGGTGCGGTCCAGGGCCTCGCCGTGGCTCTGCCCGGGGAACTGCGCGGACAGCAGGAAGGCGCCGACGCGTACCGGAGCGGTGTCCGGAGGCAGTGCGACGCGCTGGGCGGAGGGCAGCGGATCGCCCGCGACGGCCGTCAGCGGGGGTACGTGGCCCAGCGCCGGGCCGGGGGCGGGTGGGCGCACGCCCACCGGCCGGCGGGTCTCGGCTCGGTCGCCGGTCTTGGTCATCCTTGGGCCTCCATGAGTGCGCGGGGTCTGCCGGCCCCGCCGTGTCCCTTCGTGGGTATCCGATGTCATGTGCCAATGGCACGCGGAACCCCGAATTCGCCCGATGATCGGGTGGATCTCGGTAAAAACCGCCGAGTCCCGGCCGAACCCGTGATAGAGGCCCTGGAGCGGGTAGGGACAACCTCTAGGCTGGAAGGTCCAGAGCCCCGGAAGAGAGGCAGTCCGCCGTGCCCCGCCACAACCGGATCAAGAGCGCCGCCCCCCGCGAGAGCGCCGAACCGGCCGCTCCGCTCGGCGGATCGCTGCGTCGCACCGAGAACTACCAGGGCGAGGACTGGGTGGTCCAGACGGTCGCCGGCACGGCGGGGCGGTTCTACCGCTGCCCGGGCTGCGACCAGGAGATCCCGCCCGGGGTGGGCCATGTGGTGGCGTGGCCGATGCACGGCGCGGGGGTGGACGACCGGCGGCACTGGCACCGGGCGTGCTGGGGAGCGCGGGAGCGCCGGGCCTCCAACCTGCTGCGGGGCCGCGGCGCTCCTCGGTACTGATCCGCTCCTGGTCCGTTCCTGATCGAGTCCTGACCGGGTCCTGACCGGGCGCTGATCGGGCGCTGAGCCCGAACTCGCCTACGCGTCGCGCTTCTTGAGCACCAGCGCGCCGCCGACCAGGGCCGCGAGGGTCCAGGCCAGACAGATCAGGAAGCCGGCCAGGGGCCCGTACGGCTGGCCGTGCTGCTCGTAGACCAGCAGCATGCGCGAGCCCGCGTAGTCCGGGAAGTAGTGCGCCAGCGTCTTGACCTTCGGCACGGCCGAGAGGATCGGCGAGAGCAGGAAGAAGAACGGCACCAGCACGCCCAGCGCCAGGGTCTGGTTGTGCAGCATCGTGGTGACGCCGGCCGCGAACAGGCACAGCAGCGTCAGGTACACCGCCGCGCCCAGCACCGCGCGCAGCACGTTCGGCTCGCCCAGGGTGGTGGAGTGGGTGCCGAGCAGCGCCTGGCCGAGGAAGAACGTGACGAAGGCCGTCACCAGCGAGACCGCCAGGGCGAGGCCCCCGAGCACCACGGCCTTGCCGGTGAGCAGGGTGCCGCGCTGCGGGACGGCGGCCAGGGTGACCCTGATCATGCCGCTGCTGTACTCGTTGCCGATGGCCAGCACACCGAACACGATGATGGCCAGCTCGCCGAGCATGATGCCGGAGAAGGCGGTGCCGGTGGCGTCGAACGGGGTGTCGACCTCGTGGCGCCGGAACTCGGTGAAGTTGTTGTTGGTGAGCAGGGACAGCAGCGCGCCGAGGCCCACGGTGACCACGAAGGCCAGCGCGAGGGTCCAGACCGTCGAGCGGACGCTGCGGATCTTCGTCCACTCGGAGCGGAGGATCGCCGGGAAGGACGCCATCTCAGTTCTCCTCCTGCTGCCGCACGGCGGCGGCCGGCCGGGAGCCGTCCGCCTTCCAGCCCTCGCCCCAGACGCCGGGGGCACCCGCCGCGTCGCGGCCGGGGCCGTCGCCCGCGTGGTACTCGACCGAATCGGCCGTCATCTGCATGAACGCCTCCTCCAGCGACGCCTGCTGCGGGCTGAGCTCGTGCAGCACCACGCCGTTCGCGGCGCACAGCTCGCCGATGGCGGCGAGGTCGCCGTCGACGACCTCGTACGAGCCGTCGGGCCCGGGGTCGTGCCGCAGGCCCGCGCCGGCGAGCACGTCCAGCAGCCGCTCGGGCTGCGGGGTGCGCAGCCGTACGGCGGAGCGGGAGTTGCGGCGGATGAACTCGGGCATCGGCAGGTCGGCGAGGAGGCGGCCCCTGCCGATGACGACCAGGTGGTCGGCGGTCACGGCCATCTCGCTCATCAGGTGCGAGGAGACGAAGACGGTGCGGCCCTCGGCGGCCAGGCGCTTCATCAGGTTGCGGATCCAGAGGATGCCCTCCGGGTCGAGGCCGTTGACCGGTTCGTCGAACATGACGATCTCCGGGTCCCCGAGCAGCGCGGAGGCGATGCCCAGGCGCTGGCCCATGCCGAGGGAGAAGCCGCGCGCCCGCTTGCGGGCGACGGGGGTGAGACCGACCAGCGAGAGCACCTCGTCGACCCGGCGCTCGGGGATGCGGTTGCTCTGGGCGAGCCAGAGCAGGTGGTCACGGGCGGTGCGGCCGGGGTGGACGGCCTTGGCCTCCAGCAGCGCGCCGATGTACTTGAGCGGTTCGCTGAGCTGCCCGTAGCGCTTGCCGTCGATGGTGACCCTGCCGCCGGTCGGGCGGTCGAGGTCGAGGATCATCCGCATGGTGGTGGACTTGCCGGCGCCGTTGGGGCCGAGGAAGCCGGTCACCACCCCCTGGGGCACCTTGAAGCTCAGCCGGTCCACCGCCAGCGTTTTGCCGTAACGTTTCGTCAGTTCGTGCAACTCGATCATTCGGGCTCCCTTTGCTCTCTGGAAGGCTAGGACAAAGCGGATACCTCGGCCCGCTGAGTGGGCCCCGTGGGCGTGCCGGAATACGGTGGGCCCATGACCCAGCTCCCCTCCGCCGTCTCGGTACGCGAGAGCGGCTCCGGAACACCCGTCCTGCTGCTGCACGCCTTCCCGCTGAACGCCTCGATGTTCTCAGCCCAACTGGACGCGCTGCCCGGCACCGCCGGGGACGAGGCCCGGGTGCTCGCCCCCGACCAGCGGGGCTTCGGCGGCACCGAGCTGGGCTCGGACGAACCCTCGCTGGACCTGGTCGCCGACGACCTCGCGCTGCTGCTGGACGCCGCCGGCGTGGAGCGCGCCGTGGTCGCCGGGGTCTCCATGGGCGGCTACGTGGCGCTGGCCCTCGCCCGCCGCCACCCGGACCGCCTCGCGGGCCTGCTGCTCGCCAACACCCGCGCCACCGCCGACACCGACGCCGCGCGCGCCAACCGGGAGCGGATCGCCGCCGCCGTCACCGCCCGCGACAGCGTGCAGCTGCTGCTGGAGGAGAAGGTCGCTGCCGGGCAGCTCGCGCCCGGCTCCCAGCACCTCGTGGAGCGGGTGCAGTCGATGGTGGCCGCGGCCCCGCCCGCCGCCGTCGCCTGGGCCCAGCGGGCCATGGCGGCCCGCCCTGACTCCCAGGAGACCCTGGCGGGCCTCCGGGTGCCGACCGCGCTCCTCGCGGGCGCCCAGGACGCCCTGGTGGCCGTCGAGGAGGCCAAACTGATGGCCCGCCTGCTGCCGGAGGCCGAACTGACCGTGCTGCCCGAGACGGGCCACCTGAGCCCCCTGGAGGCGCCCGAGGCCTTCACCGCCGCCGTGCGCCGCCTCCTCGCCCGGGTGGCCGCCGGATGAGTGCGGACGCGGCCGGCTGGGACTTCTCCGCCCTGGAGGTCAGCGGACGGATGCCGATCACCAACCGCGGCGAGGGGCTGGTCGAGCTCACCCTGGAACCGCTCGGCGAGGACTACTGGATGCGCCCGGGCGAGACCTTCATCGTCACCTCCTACGGCGACTACGGCCCCGGACACCCCTTCGAGGTGCAGTACTGGCCGGACTCCGTGACGGTCTGGTGCACCTCCTGGTTCGGCACCGTCTCCGACGACGAGGGCAACCAGCTCAGCAGCGGCTACCAGCGCCCCGACGGGGCCTACCCGAGGTAGTGACGCCTGACGGCCGACAGGCCCTCACCCGGGCGGGTGAGGGCCTGTCGGACAGGGGATTCTGCAGCGTCAGCGCCGGGTGTCGGCGCCGGGTGTCAGCGCCGGGTGTCAGCGCCGGGTGTCAGCGCCGGGTGTCAGCGCTGGGCGGGCACGCCCGCGGTGTCGTCGCTCGGCACGCCGGCGGCGGCCACGGCCGCGCCGGTCAGCGTGGCCAGCATCTCGCGGACGTTGGTCAGCTGGGCGTTGATGCTGTCGCGACGGTTCGTCAGCGCCGCCAGCTCGCGCTCGGATTCGCTGCGGATGCGGTCGGCCTTGGCGTTCGCGTCCGCCACGATGTCCTCGGACTGGCGCTGGGCCGTCTCGACGGTCTGGCGGGCACGGCGCTCGGCGTCGGTGCGCAGCTTCTCCGCCTCCAGGCGCAGCTGCTCGGCCCGGTGCTCGATCTCGGCGAGGCGCTTCTCGGCCTTGGCCTGACGGGCGGCCAGGTCGCGCTCGGACTGCTCGCGGCGCTTGGCCAGGTTGGTCTCGAACTCCAGCGCGGCCTGGGCGGCCTTGGTGCGGGTCTCCTCGAAGAGGGCGTCCGCCTCCTCGCGCTTGTTCTGGGCGTCCTTGTTGGCCTCGGCACGCAGCTGGGCCGCGTCGCTCTTGGCCTTGTCGACGATCCGCAGGCCCTCGTCCTCCGCCTTGGCCTTGCGGTCCTTGGCGTAGTTCTCGGCCTCGGTGCGCACCTGCTGCGCGGCCGCCTCGGCCAGCTCGCGGTGCTGCTCGGAGGCGCGGTGGGCCTCGTCGCGCAGGTCCTTGGCCTCCTCCTCGGCGAGGCGCAGGATCTTCTCGACGCGGGCGCCGAGACCGGCGTACGAGGGCTCCTGCTCGGCGACCGCCGCCTGGGCGGTCTGGGTCTCCAGGTGGAGCTCCTCGATGCGCTTCTCCAGCGCACTGATCCGGGTCAAGGCACTGTCACGGTCGGCCACCAGCTTGGTGATCCGCTCGTCGACCTGGGCACGCTCGTACCCACGGCGCACCAGGTCGAAGCCGTGAGGGGAGTGACTGTCGCTCATGGGGTTCTGGGCTTCCTGTCGTCAAACCGCTGAGGTGGTTGAGGGAATCCTGACACGGTACCGGAGTGTCGACGGCGAAATGCCGTTCTCTCACGGACAATGACCGCCAATGTCCGCTCAATCGGGTGGTGAGCTCTTGGAGCGATTGCCACCCGACCGGGGGGAGCCAACCCCGGCACCGGCCTTGGCACCCCCGTCCTTCTTGGTGTTGCTTCCCCCGTTGGCCTGGGCGACCGGTGACGGTGCCTCGAACGCCTCCAGGGCGGACAGCACGTCCTGCACCCTGGAAATCTCGGTGTTGATGTCCTTGCGGCGGCGCACCAGCTCGTCCAGCTCGCGCCGGCCCTCGTCGGTGACCCGCTGCGCCTCGGCCCTGGCCTCGGCGACCAGCCGCTCGGCCTCCGCCTTCGCCAGCTCGATCTGCTCGTCCGCGGTGCGGTCGGCCTCGCGCAGCCGCTTCTCCGCCTCGGCGGAGGCCCGGTCCAGCTGCTCCTCGGCCTCCGACTCGGCGGAGGACAGCTTCGCCTCCGCCTTCTCGATCAGCGCCTCGGCGCGGTCGGTGGAGGTGGCGAGCTTGGTCTCCGCCTCCTTGAGCAGGCCCTCGGCCTTGCGGACGGCGGACAGCCGGACCTTGCTGGCCTCCGCCGACGCCTCCGAGGTGAGCTCGGAGGCCCGGTCCTCGGCCGCCGCGACCAGGGCGGCGGCGCGGTCCTCGGCCTCGGCGACGGTGGCCACCGCCTGCTCCTCGGCCTCGGTCAGCTGCTCCTGGGCGGCCGTCACCAGCGCGTCCACCCGCTCGCCGGCGGACTTCATCGCCGCCGCGTTCTCCTTGCGGGCGCGCTCGTGCAGGGCCTCGACCTCGGCGTCGGTGCGCTCGCGCAGCTCCTCGGCGCGCTCGCGGATCGCCGTGGCGTCCCGGCGGGCCTCGGCGAGCAGCGTGTCGGCGTCGGCGCGGCCCTTCTCCACCTCGGCCTGACCGGCGGCCTCGCCGGCGGCGACCAGCCGGTCGGCCTCCTTGCGGGCGGCGGCGACCATCGCGTCCGCCTGCTCCTCGGCGGCGGCGGTG
The DNA here is from genome assembly GCF_044455705.1 of Kitasatospora sp. NPDC051170. Lineage (NCBI taxonomy): Bacteria > Bacillati > Actinomycetota > Actinomycetes > Kitasatosporales > Streptomycetaceae > Kitasatospora > Kitasatospora sp. NPDC051170. Next base: position 764,922 of record NZ_JBITFA010000002.1, read on the forward strand.
GTGGCCAGGGCGGTGGTCTGGGCGTCCTCGCCGAGGGCCTCCGCGTCCGCGAACGCCTTCTCCAGCACGGCCTTGGCCCGGTCGCGGGTCGCCTTGTCGAACTGCTCGGCGGCCTCGCGGGTGTCCGCGTCGTAGGCGTCGGCGCGGGCGTGGGCGGCGGAGTCGTACTCGTCGGCCAGGGTGCGGGTGGCGAGGGCGTACTCCTCGGCCTCGGCGCGCAGCGAGGCGGCCAGCTCCTCCGCGTCGGCGACGGTGCGGGCGCCCTGGGCCTCGGCCTCGGCGATCGTCCGGGCGGCCTGCGCCTCGGTGTCCGCGCGCAGCTGCTCGGACGCCTCCTCGGCGGCGCGCAGCTCGTGGTCGGCGTCGTGGCGCAGCTGCTCGTCGTACGCCTGCGCCTCGGCGCGCCGGCGGCCCAGCTCGGCCTCGGTGGCCTCGCGTTCGGCGGCCAGGTCGAGGGCGGTGCGCTCGCGCAGGGCCGTCGTCTCGGCGTCGGTACGGGCGCGCAGCTCGGCGGTGTCGTGGTCGGCCTCGGCGCGCACCCGCTCGGCGTAGGCATCGGCCTCGGCGTGCTGCTCGGCGGCGTACGCCTCGGCGGCCTCGCGGACCTCGGCGGCCTCGCGCTCGGCGGTGGCCCTGAGGGCGGCGATCTGCTCGGCGGCGGCCTCGTGCAGCCCGGCCACGGCCTGGCGGACCTCGGCGGCCTCGTCCTCGGCGGCGGAGACCAGGGCGGCGCCCTCCGCCTTCGCGGCGGCGACCAGGTCCCGGCCCTCGCCCCGGGCGCGCTCCAGCTCGGCGGCCGCCTCCTCGCGGATGCCGTCCGCGTCGGCGCGGGCCTCGGACAGGAGGCGGCCGGCCTCGGCCCGTACGGTCTCGGCCTGCTCGTCGGCGAGGGCGAGTTCGGCGGCGGCCTTCTCGCGGGTCGCCCGGGCGTCCTGGCGGGCCTCCTCGCGGCGCTGCTCGGCGGCGGTGGCGGCCTGGGCCAGCTGCTCCTCGGCGGTGGCCAGGGCCTGGGCGAGGTGCTCCTCGGCCTCGGCCCGTACGGCCTGGGCGTACCCGTCGGCCTCGGTGCGCTGGGCGGTGGCGTACTCGTCGGCCGCCTCGCGCTGCTCGGCGGTCTCGCGCAGGGCCTCGGCGCGCAGCTCGGCGGCGTACTCGTGGGCCGCCTCGCGCTGCTGGGCGGTCTCGGCGGCGGTGGCCTCGCGGCGGGCGGCGCCCTCCTGCTCGGCCTCGGCGCGCACCCGCTCGGCGTAGGCGTCGGCCTCGGCGTGCTGCTCGGTGGCGTACGCCTCGGCGGCCGTGCGCAGCTCGGCGGTCTCGGCGGCGGTGCGCTCGGTCAGCTCGGCGGCGGTCTGCTCGGCCAGGGTGCGGGCGGCCTCGGCGGCGGCCAGGTGCTCGGCCGTCTCCTCGCGCTCGCGGCGCAGGCCCTCGGCGGCGGCCTCGTGCTCGCGGCGGCTCTCCTCGCGCAGCGCCGTCGCCGCGGCCTCGGACTCGGCCCGGGTGCGGGCGGCCTCCGTGTCGGCCTCGGTGCGCACCCGCTCCGCGTCGGCCACGGCGGCGTCGCGCACGGCGTTCGCCTCGGCCTGGGCCTCGGTGGTCAGGGCGGTGGCGGCGGCGGTGGCCTCGGCGCGCACGCGCTGGTCGAACTCGCTCGCCTCGCGCCGCAGTTCGGCGGTCTCGCGCTCGGCGGCGGTGCGGTTCTCGGCGGCCGCGGCCTTGGCGGAGGCCAGCGCGTCCTGGCTCTGCTGCTCGGCGGCGGCGGCGATCTTCTCGGCCTCGGCGCGGGCCCGGGCGAGGGTCTGCTCGGCCCGGCCCTGGGTCTCGGCGGCCTGCTCCTGCGCCTGGGCGCGCAGCCGCTCGATCTCGCCGGCGGCGCCCGAGCGCAGCTCGTCCGCGTCGGCCTTGGCCCGGGTGAGCAGCTCCTCGGCGTTCTTCGCCGACTCCTCGATCTGCAGGACGGCCTGGCGGCGGGCCTCGCCGCGCACCCGGTCGGCCTCGGCGGCGGCCTGGGCGCGCAGCTCCTCGGCCTCGGCGCGCAGCGCGGCGGCCTCGTCCTGCATGCGCTCGATCCGCTCGCGGATCGCGGCGGCGTCGTCCAGGGCGGCGTTCTGGGCCTGCTCGACGGCGGCCTGGGCCTGCTCGCGCAGCCGCTGGGCCTCCGCGTTGGCCTCGGCGCGGATCCGCTCGGCCTCGGCGGAAGCCTCGCCGCGGGCGGTCTCGGCGTCCTGGTTGGCGCGGGCGAGCATCTCCTCGGCGGTCTTGGCGGCCTTGGCGAGGTGCACGGTGGCGTCCTTGGCGCCGGCCGCGCGGCCCTCCTCCTCGGCCTCGCCGCGCATCCGCTGGGCGTCGGCCTCGGCCTGCGCCCGCAGGTCGGCGACGTCCCGCTCGGCGAGGGCGCGCAGCTCGGCGATCGCGGCCTCGGCCTCCGCCTTGAGCTCGGCGGCCACCGACTCGGCGGTGGCGCGCAGCCGCTCGCTCTCCTCGGAGGCGGCGGCCTTGGCGGCCTCCGCCTCGGCCTGGCGGGTGGCGGCCTGGGACCGTACGGCCTCGGCCTCGGCGCGGATCGCCTCGGACTCGGCGGTGGCCTTGGCGACCAGCCGGGCGATCTCGGCGCGGGCGGTCTGCGAGCGCTGCTCGTTGGCGGCCTCGCCGTCCAGGGCCTTGCGCTCGGCCGCGGCCTCGGCGTCGGCCTGGAGCTGCTCGGCGGCCTGCTCGGCCTGGGCGCGCAGCTCGGAAGCCTCGCGGCGGGTGCGCTCGGCCTCGGCGATGGCCTCGGCGCGCAGCCGCTCTATCTCGGCCTTGGCGTCGGCGAGCTGCTGCTCGGCGCGGGCCTGCTCGGTGGCGGCGTCGTTCTTGAGGCGGTCGATCTCGGCCCGGGCGACGGCCAGCTGCTGCTCGGCGGCGGCGTGGGCGGCGGCCAGCTGCTGCTGGGCCTCGCCGCGGGCCGCGCCGACCTCGGCCGCGGCCTGGGCGCCGGCCTGCTGGGCCTGCTCGGAGGCGGCGCGCAGCAGCCGCTCGGCGTCGTTCTGGGCGCGCTGGAGGGCGGCCTCGGCGGCGGCGTGGGCCTCGCCGCGGGCGGCGTCCACGTCGGCGGCGGTCTGGGCGCGGGCCTGGTCGGCGAGGGCGACGGCCTCCGCGCGGGCGGCGGCGACCATGCGCTCGGCCTCGACGCGGGCCTCCTGGAGCAGGCGGTTGGCCTCCTGCTCGGAGCCGGCCCTGGTCTGCTCGGCCCAGCCGCTGACGTGCTGCTCGGCGGCCAGCCGCAGCTCGGCGAGCTCCTCCTCCAGCTGGCGGCGGCGGGCACCGAGCTCGGCCTCCAGGCGGGCGCTGCGCTCGGCGGCCTCGGCCATGATCCGCTGGGTGGCGGCCTGGGAGTCGCGCAGCTGGCGCTCGGCGTCGGCGCGCAGCTGCTGGGCCTGCATCTCGGCCGTGCGGAGCATCTGCTCGGCCTGGCCGGAGACGGCGTCGAAGGCGCGCGGCTGGGCGAGCATGCGACGGGACTCGTGCAGCTTCGCCCGGAGCACCTCCACCTGGTAGGCGAGGTCCTCGGCGTGCTCGACTGCCTTGTCCCGCTCCTTCCGAGTCCGACCCATCTCGGCCTCGAACTGGGAGAGGTGATCGTCAGCCTCGTAGCGGTCGTTGCCCCGCACTCCGCGGTCCCATCCATCTCCTGGTCGCATCTTCGACCCGGCCGGTTCCGGGCTCCCGTTCCCCGGGGCTCCGGTCCTGCTGGTCCTTGCATCCGCGGTCGCCGGACGGCCCCCGTCTAACCGGGGCCGGCGGCCGTGGTCACCGGAGTCCTGGGCGTGGGAGCGCGGGGGTGCCGCGTTCCTCCGTCCGGGTGGACTCCTGGGCGAACTCTTGCCTTGTGGAGAATGGTGACAGATCCCTGTAGCGACCGTTCAGCCGTGCCCGCGTAATGGGACTCCCCTTGCGACGGGCCGACCCACCGGAGGGCGGACGGGCCTGTCATCGGCTGTGCCCGCCGTCTCCGTCCCCCGGAGCCGTCGCGCACCTGGGCATTGTAGTGGGAGCGCACTGCGGGGGAATGGCCGCGTGGGGGTTTTCCGGTTGTCCGACGAGGTTACTGACGGGTCGCTAGCGGTGCCGCCGGTCGCGGACGGCACCGCGGGTGCGTCGTTCGTGCCGTTTCAGTGCGCGTCGTGGGTGCCCGGCTCGGCGGAGGTGACCAGCTCGGTCAGCACGCCGCCGCAGTCCTTGGGGTGCAGGAACGTGATCCGCGAACCCATCGAGCCGATGCGCGGCTGCTCGTACAGGACCCGGACGCCCTTGTCGCGGATGGCCTCCGAGTCGCCGTCCACGTCGGCGGTGCCGAAGGCGATGTGGTGCACGCCCTCGCCGTTCTTCTCCAGCCACTTGGCGACGGTGGAGTCCGGGCGGGTGGGCTCCAGCAACTGGAGGTAGGAGGCGCCGCCGTCACCGGTGTCGTTGATCTTGAGCATGGCCTCGCGGACGCCCTGCTCCTCGTTGACCTCGGTGTGGAACACCTCGAAACCGTAGGTGGCGCGGTAGAACTCGACGGTCTTGTCCAGGTCGCGGCAGGCGATGCCGATGTGGTCGATGCGGGTCAGCACGACGGGCCTCCGGGGCCGTAGAGGGGTGAGGTCGGTCCAAGTGGAGCGCATGGCCGACGGCGGCGCCAGCGCCCGGGATGCGAGCCTGCTCACACGGGCAGGGGCCCGGCCGGGTTCACCCGAACCGTGTCGGCACGGTGTTGACTGGACTGTGCCAGTGCGCTCGATCACACCGTTGCTCCGGTGACGCGCGGGTAGCAGGTCAGTACATTGAGCGCATCCTCACCTGGCCACGACGTGCGAAGGGGCCCGTCCCATGACCAACACCACCTCTGTGATCGTTGCCGGGGCACGGACCCCGATGGGCCGCCTGCTCGGCTCCCTCAAGGGTTTCTCCGGCGCCGACCTCGGCGGGTTCGCGATCAAGGGCGCGCTGGAGCGGGCCGGCATCACCGGCGAGCAGGTCCAGTACGTGATCATGGGCCAGGTGCTCCAGGCCGGTGCGGGCCAGATCCCCGCCCGCCAGGCCGCCGTCAAGGCCGGCATCCCGATGAACGTCCCGGCGCTCACCATCAACAAGGTCTGCCTCTCCGGCCTGGACGCCATCGCCCTGGCCGACCAGCTCATCCGCGCCGGCGAGTTCGACATCGTCGTGGCCGGCGGCCAGGAGTCGATGACCAACGCCCCGCACCTGCTGCCCAAGTCCCGCGAGGGCTACAAGTACGGCGCGATCGCGATGCTCGACTCGATGGCCCACGACGGCCTCACCGACGCCTACGAGAACATCCCGATGGGCGAGTCCACGGAGAAGCACAACACCCGCCTGGGCATCTCCCGCGAGGTCCAGGACGAGATCGCCGCCGCCTCCCACCAGCGTGCCGCCAAGGCGCAGGCCGACGGCGTGTTCGAGGCCGAGATCGTCCCCGTCGCCATCCCGCAGCGCAAGGGCGAGCCGGTCCTGTTCAGCCAGGACGAGGGCATCCGCGCCGACACCACCGTCGAGGGCCTCGCCAAGCTGCGCCCGGCCTTCACCAAGGACGGCACGATTACCGCCGGCACCTCCTCGCAGATCTCCGACGGCGCCGCCGCCGTCGTCGTGATGAGCAAGGCCAAGGCCGAGGAGCTGGGCCTCACCTGGATCGCCGAGATCGGCGCCCACGGCAACGTCGCCGGCCCGGACAACTCGCTGCAGTCGCAGCCGTCCAACGCGATCAAGCACGCGCTGGGCAAGGAGGGGCTGGAGGTCTCCGACCTCGACCTCGTCGAGATCAACGAGGCGTTCGCGGCCGTCGCCCACCAGTCGACCAAGGACCTGGGCGTCTCCGCCGACATCGTCAACGTCAACGGCGGGGCGATCGCCCTCGGCCACCCGATCGGCATGTCCGGTGCCCGCGTGGTGCTCTCCCTCGCGCTGGAGCTGCAGCGCCGCGGCGGCGGCATCGGCGCGGCCGCGCTGTGCGGCGGCGGCGGGCAGGGCGACGCGCTGATCGTCCGGGTTCCTGGCGAGCAGAGCCCGCGGGCCTGACCACTGCTCCGCCCCCGGGGCTGCGGACCGCTCACCAGCGGTCCGCAGCCCCTTCGGCATCTGCTTCGGCATCTGCAAGGGAGATCCTCATGATCGATGTCGCCACGCTGGTCGAGCAGGCCCGGGAGGGCCGGCCGCGGGCCGTCGCCCGGCTGATCACGCTGGTCGAGAACGCCGCGCCGCAGCTGCGGGAGGCGATGGCCGCGCTCGCGCCGTACACCGGGCGGGCGTACACCGTGGGCCTGACCGGCTCGCCAGGGGTCGGCAAGTCCACCTCCACCTCGGCGCTGGTCTCCGCGTACCGGCGCCTGGGCAAGCGGGTCGGGGTGCTGGCCGTCGACCCGTCCTCGCCGTTCTCCGGCGGGGCGCTGCTCGGCGACCGGGTGCGGATGCAGGACCACGCCACCGACCCGGAGGTGTTCATCCGCTCGATGGCCACCCGCGGGCACCTCGGGGGGCTCTCCTGGGCGGCGCCGCAGGCGCTGCGGGTGCTGGACGCGGCCGGGTGCGAGGTGATCCTCGTGGAGACCGTGGGCGTCGGGCAGTCCGAGGTGGAGATCGCCGGGCAGGCCGACACCGCGGTGGTGCTGCTCGCGCCCGGGATGGGCGACGGCATCCAGGCGGCCAAGGCGGGCATCCTGGAGATCGGGGACGTGTTCGTCGTCAACAAGGCCGACCGGGACGGCGCGGACGCCACCGCGCGCGAGCTCAACCACATGCTCGGCCTCGGCGAGGCCCGCGAGGCGGGGGACTGGCGGCCGCCCATCGTCAAGACCGTCGCCGCGCGGGGCGAGGGCGTGGACGAGGTGGTCGAGGCACTCGAGAAGCACCGCGCCTGGCTGGAGGAGCACGGCGAACTCGCCGCCCGCCGCCGGCGCCGGGCCGCCGCCGAGATCGAGGCCATCGCCCTCGCCGAACTGCGCGCCCGCATCGGCGACCTCCGCGGCGACCGCCACCTCCCCACCCTCGCCGACCGCGTCGCCGCCGCCGACCTCGACCCCTACACGGCCGCCGACCACCTCATCGCCGCCCTGACCACCTCCTGACAGCACCCCGCCCACCGCCGCCCCGGACCTCCGGGGCGGCGGCGTTGTGCGCAGTACCAATTTCCACCGTGGCGTGGCGAAAGAAACGAACCGCACGTCAACGGGCGGCCCGGCCGATTCGGCCGGGCCGCCCACATTCCAGTGCTGCGGAAACAAAGAGTGAAAATTTGGGCGGGCCCAGGTGCAAGCACCCGGGCCCGCCTAAAAAAAGATGCGCCCCCACCCACCCCGGGAGCATCCACACGTGGCAACCCCAGTGGAATTGGGCATCGGAAAAATGAGCTTTGAGAAATTGGAAGGTGGCCCCGGCCGATTCGGCCGGGGCCACCTAAAAACTGCGGAGGCTAGTTTTGTGGGGATGAGCAGCGCAGCTTTGAGGGGGCCCGGGCGCAAGCACCCGGGCCCCCTCAAAAGACCGAGCTCCCCACTCGCCCACCCTTGCTGGAAACGCACGGCACCGGCGGCGCCGGCCAGGGCTGGCCGGCGCCGCCGGAACTCAAGCGCTGCATAGGAAGTCGGCCTGGCCGACTTCCTATGCAGCGGTATTTGATCCAGCTGTTCCTGCTGCCCGCCGGAAGGTTCCGGCGGGCAGCAGGGAAAGAGCCTGGGATGGGTCAGAGGCGGCAGGTCAGAATGCCGCCGAGGCAGGTGATGGTGAACGAGCCCTGGGTCTCGATGGCGGCGGTGACGATCTCGGTGGCCCGGTGGACGGTTTCGTGGAAGGGGACGCTGCTCTGGTCGGCCCATGCTTCGTAGGACGCCAGGTGGGCGATGGCCGGTGAAGGATCGGTGAGTTCGATAGTGCCGGGTAGCTCCCGCACCTGGATGTCCCCGAAGGCACTCCCGAGGTAGCCGGACGCCTTCTCCAACGAGAACCGGGAGCTGAGCGAGACCCGGGACGGGCCCTCCGGGATGCCGAGGACATCCCCGGCGGCCCTGACCCAGAGCCGGTCCAGTTCCTGCTTGTCGCCGTCACTGTTCGTCGAGACGATGAGCAGACCCCCCGGCCGCAGAACCCGGGCGAGCTCCGTGACGCCCGCCTCGATATCGCCCAGGTGGTACAGCATGTGCAGGGCCAACAGCGCGTCGACGCTGCCGTCGGCGAAGGGCAGCGCCTGGGCATCGGCCACCAGAGTCGGCCTCGCGACGTCGGCGAGGATGCCTGCCGAGAGGTCCGCGCCGATGACCTGGAGGTCGGGCCGGTCGGTGCGCAGACGGCCGACGAACCTGCCGTTGCCGCATCCGACATCGACGACTGTGCCGTTGGTCCCCGCCAGTTCCTCGACGACGATCCCGGGCAGGTCGTACCGCGGCCGCTGCCATTGGTAGATCGACTGGCGGGCGGCCAAGTGGCGCTCGTCCCCGTAGGCACTGGTCGCGAGGATCGCCCGGTCGGTCACAGCGGCATCCTGCTGCGAGGTGTTGCTCGTCACTGGGGCAGCTCCGGAGGGTTCATGGGTGCGGGCCGGAAGCAAGCTTCCGCGACATTCTCGCGGAGGCTCAAGGCCAAGGGGGAGCCCGAGTAGACGGGCTCGGCGAGAGCAGCGCGCAATGCCCGAAGCCGACTGGAGATACTCGCCGTTCGCCGATCCGGCGCAGCACCGAGGACGACCGCGAGCTTCGCCTGGACACCGTCGAGGTCACCGTGTGCGAGATGGGCGTGGGCGAGGTCGAGATGGGCGGCCAGCAGGTCGCCGGAGGACTGCTCCTGACGAGGTGCGGACTCGTACATCGCGATGGCTCTTGTGGATGCCTCGATGGCATGGTTCACATGAGGTCGACTGCGGAGGGCGAGGAGAGCAGTCCCCGTGTAGGTCCATTGCTTGGCCTCGGGGAACGTGAACACGCCGGGAAGATCGATCGTGGCCACCGTGCTTCGTGCCGCCCCGGCCATCTCCACGGCTCGTAGCGCGCTCGTATGATCGCCGAGTGCGGCAGCGGCTCGTGCTTCGAGGCTGAGCAGACGGGCTGCGATCGTTCCATCGTCGGCGAAAGGCAGTCCGGCTCTGGCCAGCTCCGCTGCCTGGCGGTGGTCCTGCTGCCAGTAGGCGATCAGGGATTGGACGGAGCGGACCCAGGCCCGCAGGCCGTTGTGGCCGGCTGACTCGGCGCAATGCCAGGCTGTTCGAGAGTGCGTTGCAGCGGCTCTGTACTGGCCGAGGTCGAGGGCAACGTGAGTGGCCAGGCCGCAGAGGCGTCCGGCTTGCACGTAGAGGTGGCTTGTTTGACGCGGATGCTGGCGTCCTCGGAGCAAGTCGAACACTCCTCGCCGTAACGCTCCGATCTCGTGGAAGAGCCCGGACACCGGTGTGCTGACACAGTCCGCCGCCAGCCTCTCGATGTCCGCGTCGATCTGTTCCAGCACCGTGTCACTCGCGTTGGAGACGCTCGCGAAGCGAAGGAAGAGAGCGGACTCTGCCGAGTCGGCTGCCACGGCCGCAACGAGACCGCCGCCCCTGCTCGTGGGCCCGGTGGTCGGAGCCAGCACTACGGAGGTCGCCGGAGAGGTCTCCAACAGGTTGGCCAACTGTTCGACCGAGACCCTCAGGGCACGGGCGAGCCTCGGTCGCATCCAGGGTTGAGGGGAAGCCCTGCCGTTCTCCCAGCGTCCGAGGGTTGTGCGGTCCACCTGGATCGCTTCAGCCAAGGACTCCTGAGTGTGGCCAACGGCCTTTCTGTGCTGGATGAGCCGGTGCCGTCTGGCAGCCATCGCACATCTCCCGCCATGTATCCGTTCCGTTCGGCTGCATCGACGACAACCCTGGTCACGCGTCGGTTTGCAGCACGGATGCCTCATCGATGCCCCAATTCTGCTCTGGTTCACCGATGTTGGAGGCGCTTCGGTAGGTACCGGCCGGGTGAATCCCGGTACGAACCCATCTCCGAAGGAGAACCTCATGCCCGAACACCTGACGACCAGCACCGATTCGGAGGGTGACGGCCTGCTGGTCGCCCGCGTGAAGGTCGCCGCGGCCCGCTCGCGCGGCGAGCAGCCGTCCGACGGTGGCTCCACCGGCCGTACCGACACCAACGACTGACGGCCGCATCCCCATGACCACCGAGCAGCTCTCGGTGGTCGAGCGTCTGGGCGGGGACGTCTTCCTCGCCCGGACGTTCGGCCGCACTTACAAGGTCGTTCGCGGCGAAGCCGCGTCACTCGTCGGGTTGATGAGCTGGGACGACCTGAACGTCATCCTCACCCACCACCGGCTCGAAGCCCCGCGATTCCGCCTCGCCTCCAACGGGGAGCAGGTGCCGGCGCATCGGTACTCCCGTCCGATCGTCACGCGGCGCAGCACCGTCTGGTACCAGCTCCAGCCGTCCGAGCTGCACCGGCGCCTGGTGGAAGGAGCCACGCTGGTGCTGGACGCCGTCGATGAACTCCACGCTGGAATCGGTGGGTTGGCCGCCCAGCTGGAGCGCTGGCTGCGCACCGGTGTGCAAGCGAACCTGTACGCGTCCTGGACAGGCGTCGAGGGCTTCGGAGTTCACTGGGACGATCACGACGTGGTGGTCGTCCAGCTCGACGGCGCGAAGCGCTGGCGGATCTACGGCCCCACCCGCACGGTGCCGATGCACCGCGACGTCGAGACGCCCGAACCACCGCCCGAGGCGCCCGTCGCCGACCTGGTACTCACCGCCGGTGATCTGCTCTACCTGCCTCGGGGATGGTGGCACGCCGTCGCCGCCTCCGAGGGACAGCACTCACTGCACGTCACCTGCGGGCTGCAGAGCACGACGGGCGCCGACCTGATCACTTGGCTGTCGGAGACGCTGCGTGCCCACGAGGCCGTGCGGGCGGACCTTCCGCGCTTCGGGACCTCCGAGGAACAGCGAGGCTTCCTGGCCTCCTTCGGCAAGCTGATTGCGGCCGAGTTGGAGAGCGACGACCTGATCGCTCGCTTCTCCTCCGCCCGCGACGCCACCGAGCGCGCCCGGCTCGTGCCCTCGCTGCCGTACATCAGCGCGGCTCCACCGGATGCCGACCTCCTGGTGCGCCTGGTCACGGCGCGGCCCGTGCTCGTGGCCGGGCCCGACAGCACCGTCCGGCTGACCGCCGGCGGCGAGGAGTGGACCTTCGCCGCCAAGGCGGAGCCGATGCTCGCGACGCTCTCCGACGGGAAGCCCCACCGGCTCGCCGATCTCGCGCAGGCTGCGGGCATCACCCTCGGGCAGGCGGCCGGTGTCGTGACGGAGTTGGTCGACGGCCAAGCCGTTGCGATCGGGGGTGTTCGATGACGGTGCGGCTGGGGCTCGGCACCTACCGCTGCCCCGATGTGGCCGGGGCCGCACAGATGGCTGCCGCCCGAGGTGCCGACTGGGTGGATACGGCACCCAACTACGCAGGCGGCCGGGCGGAGATGTCTCTGGCCGCGGCTCTGACTGCCCACCCGAATCTGTGCGTCTCCACGAAGGTGGGCTTCGTCCCGGCCGGTGCCGGACACATCGGTTTGCGAGCAGGTGCCCTGTCCCCGGCAGACGTCGAGTGCGGCCACTGCCTCGCTCCCGACTACATCGCCTGGCAGCTCGCGCGCACCTGCCTCATGCTCGGCCGGGAACCCGACCTGGTATTCGTACACAACCCCGAGCACGCCTGCTCGGAAGCCGAGATCATTGATCGGCTCTTCAACGCCTTCCTGGCCCTGGAGGAGGCGTGCAGTCGGCAGATCATCGGCGCCTACGGGGTGGCGACCTGGCGTGGATTCGGCAGCGGTCTGTTCGACGTTCGCACGCTGATCGACCTCGCCACCAAGGCCGGTGGGCCGAACCACCACCTGTGGGCCATCCAACTCCCGGTCTCCCTCGTCCATCTCAAGCCCGTCGCCCAGGCTCTCGACGGACACGGCCCGCTGGCCGATGCCCTGGCTGCGGGATTGGAGGTGTTCGCCTCGGCCCCGCTCCACGGCGGCGAGATCCCCGCCATGGTGACCCCGGAACTGTCCGAGCTGATCGCCCCTGGCAAGACGCCTGCTGAGGTGGCCCTGGCCGTCGTCGCCTCGGCGCTGGGAGTGAAGCGCGTGCTCCTGTCGACGGGGAAACCGGAACACTGGACACGGGCCGTCGAAGCAGTCGGCGGACCGCCGTTGTCTCCGGACGTCCTTCGAAGGGTCGTTGATGTACTCGGAACCTGAACCGGATACCGCCAGGCGGATGCGCAGAATGCACGCCGAATCGGCAACGGCGCTCGACGTGACGCCGATCGGCTCGCGTGAGGCGTGGGGCTGGCGCGGCCGGACCCTGAGCCGTCCGGTCGCCACTTCGTCAGGCGATGCCTGGCTCCGTCTGGTGTCCGCTCCGGCCGACAAGGCTGGCGGAAAGCTCTGGGAAGGGCCGCAGGAGGCAGAACGGCTTATGCCTCCCGTGGTGCCCAGGCCGCGCCTGCGGGGACGGCGTACCTGGACCGAGGGCGGGCACGGCTACCTGGCGGAGTTGTACGACAGGATCACCGACTCCACCATCACCACCTACGAGCCCATCCTTCGAAAGGCACCGGACCTCGACGACGCCTGGTGGGACGAACTCGGCACCGCCATCGACTCCATCGCCAAGGTTCCCAGCAACCGTGTGGCGGTCCGGCAGGAATACCTGGACCGCGCCATGCCCCAGTATCTGGGCATCCCGATCGACACCAGAGTCCCTGCATGGACGACGGCCCACGGTGACCTGCACTGGGCCAACCTCACGAGCCCGGCCCTCGCCATCCTCGACTGGGAAGGCTGGGGCCTCGCGCCCGCCGGGTACGACGCGGCGCTCCTTCACGCCTACAGCCTCCTGGTTCCCGACACGGCTGCTGACGTCCGGCGACGACTCGGCCACATCTTGGAAACCCCGGCGGGCAGGTTCGCGGAGCTGGCGGTCATCACCGAGTTGCTGCAGACGGTCACGCGGGGCGACAACCTCGAACTGGAGGGACCGCTGCGCGCGCGGTTGGCTCACCTCGGCGAGAAGTAGCGGCAGATCCGTTGCCGGTCAATGCGCCTCAGGGAGGTCTCCCGAGCGAACAGCGGTGATGAACGCGGTCCATGCAGCTGAGGTGAAGAGGAGAGAAGGGCCATCGGGGTCCTTGGAGTCGCGGACGGGTAGGACCTCGGGAAACCCGTCTGCGACCTCGATGCACTCGTTGTCCGGGCCGCTGAACGAGCTCTTTCGCCATATCGCAGTGGAGAGATCGGGGGATTTGGTCATGAGCCGAGCTCCTTGATCGAGTTGATCAGTTCCAGGGATTCCGCAGTTGGGAGTGCTTTGGTGCAGACATCGTTCCAAAGCTCCAGATACGTCTCCACCTCCGTCGAACCCTCGAGCCACATCGAGCCCGATGGGTTGTCCAGCAGGACGACATCCATCGCGGCCTCGGACGGGAATCCCAGGATCACGTACGGTCCGGCCATGCTGGCGTGCGCGCCGACGCTGAACGGGACCACCCGAACGGAAACGTTGGGCATGGAGGCGGCACGCGCCAGGTGTGCGAGCTGATCCCTCATGACGGCAGGTCCGCCGACCTGCTGGCGCAATGCCCCCTCGGCCAGCACGACGGAGAGGGAGAGCGGGGGATCGGCGGTGAGTCGCTGCTGCCGCATGAGGCGAACGGTCACGAACTGCTCGATTTCCGCCGGCTGCTTCCAGCGGCGACCGGCTGTGGTGAGCGCACGCGCATAATCCGGAGTTTGCAACAGAGCCGGGATCATCTGGCTTTGGAATGTGCGCACCGATGAGGCGACTGCTTCAAGGGCGATGAAGTCACGGTAGGTGTCCGCGAGCACGCTGCCGTACTCGTTCCACCAGCCGTTTCCACGCCGCCGCTTGTTCGCGGTACGGGCCAGTTCGGTAAGACGCTCGTGAACTGTCGGATCGTCAACACCGTAGAGGTGGAGCATCGCAGTGAGATCCGGCATTCGAACTGGGCTGCGGCCGTTCTCGATGCGCGAGATCTTGCCTTTGGTGCAATCCAGCGCATCGGCCACCGCGTTGGTGCTCAGGCCCGTGCGCTCTCGCAGGCCGCGCAGTTCCTCGCCCAACTGTCACCCCAGCACGGTGGATGGCGCGCTTGCGACGCGATCCGGTTGCACGCGATCTCCTCTGATCGGCGGTCAATCTGCGTTCACAGTAGTCGGACGGGCAGCTCCAATTGCTCGCACCTTTTCTTCGCGCAACGTTGCGGATGATCTTAAGGTAGCTGCATGCTACATGGCGTAGTCGCCCGAACGACAGAGTGTGATCAAAGCGGGTGGGCTGCCGGGCATCCCTTTGCCTCGACCCGCAGTTGCTGGTTCCCGCGCTCCCGCCGGTCTCCGCTGCTCGCGCGGCGGATGCTGCGTGGGCTGCTCGCCTCCGTGCCGGACGGCGACCGCTACGCCGAGGTGGGAGAGTTGCTCACCTCGGAGTTGGTCGGGAACGCCGTGCTGCACTCGGGTATGCCGGGGCGGCTGATCTGGGTGTCCTTCGAGGTGAACGCCGCTCGGCTTCGCATTGAGGTGCACGATGCGAGCGACCGGCTGCCCGTGCCCCAGCGGCCCGGCCTCACCGCCGACTGCGGGCGTGGTCTGCTCCTCGTGGACGCCCTCGCCACCGAGTGGGGGTACCGCCCCAGGGAGGGTGGGGTCGGAAAGGTGGTCTGGTGTGAGTGTGAGCCCGCGCCGGTCGTCGTGAAGCTGTGAGTGCGATACGTCTGTGGGCGGGGCCGTGGAGGTGTCCACGGCCCCGCCCTCAGTTCGTTTCCTTGGGGGCAGGGAGTTTCGGCGCCGCTTCGGCGCGGCCCGCAGCGGCCCCGCAAATATGGGGTGACCCACAATACGGGGCCCCCCCGAGGCTGGGGCGGGGGCCCTCCACCGTATCGGTTGGGGTAAGGG